>JASHPF010000388.1 GCA_030038295.1 Streptosporangiaceae bacterium | reverse complement strand
TAGAGGAGGCCGGCGATCATCGCGGCAGCGCGTGCGGCACCGTCGGTCGTGACGGGCAGGTAGTCAACGGTGCGGCCGATCTCGCTGGCGATCGCCGCGGCGATGTCGGCGGGGCCCGAGGTCTCAAAGTCCATGCAGCGCCCGGCGTGGTAGCGGTTCAGCCGGTGGCGGACGTGGCGGTTCTGCTCGAAGTGGTGGCGGAGCGGGAAGTACAGGAACGGTCGTCGGCTCGCGGTCAGCTCCATCGCCGTCGTCAGGCCGCCCTGGACGACGGCGAGATCACACGCAGCCAGGTGGCGATACAGGTCGGGGACGTATGACCGGATCTCCAGCCCGGCCGGAGCGGGCAGGCTGTCTGGATCGATCCGCGGGCCCGCCACCACGATCATCCGGAGGTCGGGCACGCGGGCCTTCGCTTCGGGGAAAGCGGCGATCACCCGCCGCAGCAGGTGGCCGCCGACGCCCGAGCCGCCCACGGTCACGATGCAGACGAGCTCACCGTCGCGGTAGCCGAGTGCGGCGCGGTCGTGGAGCTTGCGCTGGTCGAAGCCGGTGATGTAGCCCGCGAAGTCGTAGTGCCCTTCGGTCCAGTCGCGGATGGGTGGCAGGCCAGGGCCGAAGGTGTCCGGGACGATGTCGTCCGGGTCGCCGACGAAGATGGCGCGGTCGCGAACCCTGGGGAAGCGGGCGATGTGCTCGATCATCTCGGCGTTGTAGTCGGCGGTGAGGAACGCCTCGCGGTCACCGCCGTCGGGCATCGGCAGCCAGCCGACGAAGTCGGTCAGCCAGGCGTAGGCGGCCGATTTCAGGTCCGGGTTCTCGTGCAGGTAGTAGTCGAGTTCCCAGGCCTCGTCGCCGATCCACAGGTCGTAGTCCTCGGTGCGGGTGAGGTCGTGGAAGACCATGAAGTTGGCGAGCAAGACCTCGTCCATCCGCCGGAGGGCCTGGAAGCAGTGCAGGTCGTGCTCGGCCGACTCTGACTCGATGTGGCCAGACTCGCTCGCGAGGTACGCGCTGGCAGGGTGGATGCGCTCGCCGTGAGCTTCCAGCACCTTGGTGACCGGATGCTGGGCGAGCCAGTCGATCTGCAGGTCAGGGTGCAGCTTGCGCAGCTCGTCAGCGATCGCCACGTCCCGCTGAGCATGGCCAAGCCCGATCGGCGACGAGATGTACAGCGCGCGCTTCGCGCGGGCCCGGCCGCGGACCCAGCGCGGAGTCGGCCGGGCGGGGAGGGCGAAGTCGCGCAGCAGCAGGTTGACCCTGACCGGGTCGCGCACGTGCGGGCCGTGTCCAGACCCCTCGAGCAGGACGAGGTCACCGCCGGCGGCCTCGGCCAGCGCGATCCCGCGGCCCGGCCCGGTGATCGCGTCGGCGGTGCCCTGGATGACCAGCACCGGGCAGCGAACCCTGGCGCACAGTTCCCGCGTGGTTCCCTCGTCCAGGCCGTTCCCGACCTCGGTCGCGATGAGCGTCTCGGCCGTGGTCTCCAGGCCCCAGCCGACGCAGTCTTCGATCGGCTTGGTCGAGTGCGGCTCGTTGAACATCTGAGCGAAGAAGAACTCCAGGAAGCCTCGGTAATCCTGCACCAAGCGGGAGAAATCTTCCCTCGGCCAGCCCTCGCTTGTAGGCAGCACCGCGTCCAACAGGTAGCGCGGGTCGTCGTCTGCCTGCGGCGATGCGAGCGGCACGCTCGGACCGATAAAGACTGCACCGGTGACCCGGTCCGGGTGCTCGGCCGCCAGGATGAGAGCGCGCTGCGCGCCTGACGAGAGTGAGACGAGCACCGCCTGGTCGGTGGCGGTTGCATCCATGACAGCGAGAGCGTCCGCGGCAAACTCTTGTTCCCGGTAGGCGTCGGCTTCCGAAGGGCGGTCCGAGCGACCGTTGCCGCGACCGTCGAAGGTGAGCACGCGGCAGTGCCGGGCGAGGTAAGGGATCTGCATCTTCCAGTGCCGCGAATGGACAATGGACCACGTCGGGAGCAGGAACACCGTCTGCTCACCCGAGCCGTAGACCTCGTAGTACAGGCGCACCCCGTCGCGTACGAGGTAACCGGTGCTGTCGGGGTAGCGCGCACGTGTCTGCTCGCGCGGCCCGGCGCCGCGCGGGTCATCCGCGGGCGCCGGCGCCGACCTGGCCGTCGTGGTCACGGGCGTGCCTCGAACACGAGGTTAAACGGTGTCTCGGCGACCCGGCGGAACCGGGTGAAGCCGCCCGCGGTGACCACATCGCGGATCCTCGCCTCACCGGCCTGCGCACCCAGCGCGAGGCCAACGTCCTGCGAGAGCGATGCCGGGGTGCACAGCAGCGTGGAGAACGAGTAGTACGCCCGTCCCACCGGGTTGAAGTTCTCCTCGGTCCGGTCGCCGGCCTGTGGCTCCACGATCATCCAGGTGCCGTCGGGCTTGAGCGTCCCGCGGACATGACGCGCGGCTCCGACCGGGTCACCCATGTCATGCAGGCAGTCGAACATCGTGACAAGGTCATAGTCGCTCCCGCCGTAGGCGGCCGCGGGTGCGGTCTCGAAGCTGGCGCGCTCCGTCACGCCCGCCTCGCGTGCGTGGTGACGCGCGGCCTCGATCGAGCCGCTGTGGTAGTCCGAGCCGGCGAAGGTCGAGTTCGGGAACGCCTGGGCCATCAGGATCGTCGATGCGCCGTAGCCGCAGCCGACGTCGGCGACCAGCGCCCCCTGCTCGAGCTTGGCGACGACCCCGTCGAGCGCGGGCAGCCAGTTCGCGGTCAGGTTCGCGTTGTAGCCGGGCCGGAAGAACCGCTCGCAGCCCTCGTGAACGTCATGCACGTGCTCGTGCCAGCCGAATCCGGCCCCGCTGCGGGCCGCCGCCACGATCTTTGGCGAGTCGAGCACCGAGCCCAGGGCGATCTGAAAGAAGCCGGGCAGATACGCGGGGCTCTCCGGATCGGTGAGCGCCACGGCCTGCTCGGGCGGCAGCGTGTAACGGCCACTGTCCGGGTCGTACTCGACATAGCTCCCCGCTGCCTGGGCGTTCAGCCACTCGCGGACGTAGCGCTCGGCGGTCCCGGTGCGCTCGGCCAGTTCGGCGGGCGAGAGCGGGCCCGCCCCGGCCAGTGCCCGGTAGAGACCGAGCTTGTCGCCCATCACGACCAGCGCGGTGTTCAGGGTGGCGCCGACCTCGTCCACGGCGCGGAAAACGAACTGCATGAGCTTGTCGCCGTCGATCTGGACGGCTTGCTCGGTACTGGTCACGGTGTCCCTCCCTGGGTCGTCTCGAGGCGAGCGTAGGTTTCGAACCGCCGGCCTCGCTTCCGGGGGGCCACCTAGTCGTCGCCGTTCCTGGGCCGTCTCTTTATCAGGTCTTTAGAATCGCGCCATGATGGTCGGCCGTGATCACGAGCGGCAGCAGATCGACCAAGCCCTCGCGCAGGCGCGGTCGGGCACCAGCGCGCGGCTCGCGCTGGTCGGCGAGTCGGGCATCGGCAAGACGGCGCTGCTCGGCTACGCCGCCGAGCGCGCCGAAGGCATGCAGCTGCTGCGTGCCCGTGGCGTGGAGTCAGAGGCGCAGATCCCGTTCGGGTCGTTGCTGGAACTGATTCGCCCCGCTTTGATGATGCTCGAAAAGATCCCGGAGCCTCAGGCGGCCGCCCTGGAAGGTGCGCTGGCGCTCCGGCCAGGGACGGCTCATGATCGGTTTGCAGTCGGCGCCGCGACGCTCAGCATCCTGGCGGCTTACGCCGAGCAGGGTCCGGTCGCGGTGCTGGTCGACGATGCTCAGTGGCTCGACGGGTCGAGCGCTCAGGCACTGCTGTTCGCTTTCCGCCGGCTGATGGCCGACCCGATCGCGGTCTTTATCGCCTGCCGCGAGCACGAGCCATCCTTGCTCGACGGGGCTGACCTGCCGACCTTGCCGATCGGCGGCCTGACAAGCGGCGAGGCGGCCAGGCTGGTGCCGGGACTGCCGCCGGAAATGACCAGGCGGCTGCACCAGACGACGGCCGGCAACCCGCTCGCCCTGCTCGAGCTCGCACCGGAGGCCAGCGAGCTGGCGCTCGCCCCCGAGGGCGCTCCCGTCCTTGTCTCCGCCACGATCTCGCGTGCGTTCCTGCAGCGGGCCGGGGCGCTCGACCAGGCGACCCGGCAGGCCCTGGTGCTGTCCGCGGCCAGCGACTCCGGCGACCTGCCGACGCTGGAGCGCGCCGCGGCCCGGCTGGGGATCGACCTCTCCGCGCTCGCCGCCGCGGAGAGCGCCCGGCTTGTCAGGCTGCACGCGGGCGTGGTGGAGTTCCGCCACCCGCTGGCGCGGTCGGCGATCTACGCCGATGCACCGGCCAGCCAGCGCCGCGAAGCACACCGGGCGCTCGCCGGAGCCCTGCCCGACCGGGACATCGACCGCCGCGCCTGGCATCT
>JASHPF010000387.1 GCA_030038295.1 Streptosporangiaceae bacterium | reverse complement strand
CCGAGGGTCGAGGACGGGTGCCCAGTCCAGTAGTTAGCAGGGACAGCGTGAACCGTGATGACGGTCAGATCCGCCTTGCGCAACGCGGCCTCCGCAATCGCCCACTCCAGGGCGTGGCTCGCGTTGTGTGATCCGTCGATGCCGACCACTATGCCTGACATGTGACCCTCTCCCTCGGGCAGCACTACCGCAACACGGATTGTCCCGCCGGAACACGGGATTGGGAAGATCCAAATGTCCCGGCGCCCACAGACAACCAGCGGCACGGAGCACCGACAGATACAATGACTGACTGCATCAGTCATCTTGGTGTGCCAGGGAAGGTACCGGGTGCCCCGATCGGAAGCAGAGAACGAGCGGATCCGCGCCGCTCAGCGGACGGCGATCCTGGCGGCGGCCCGGACGGTGTTCGCGCGGCGGGGGCTGGCTGCCACCATCGACGAGGTGGCCGCGGCCGCGGGCGTCAGCCATGGCCTGGCATACCGGTATTTCGCGAGCAAGGCCGAGTTGTTCCGGGCGCTGGCGGAGGAAGCCCTGACGGCCGGAGCCGGCGCCCCCGATCCGGCGGACGCGACGCGCACACCCGGGGAGCGCCTCGGCTACGTAATCCGCGCCCTGGTCGCCAACCGGCGCGATCACCCCGAGACGTTCCAGCTGCTTGGTCACGTGCTGGCCGACCCGTCGGCGCCAGCTGACCTGATGGCGCTGGCCGAGCGGCGGGGCCGCGAGTTCCGCCGCCAGCTGCGCGAGCTGATCACCGCGGGCCAGGCCAGCGGTGAGGTGGCCGGTGACGACCCGGATCAGCTAGTGACGCTCATCGCGGCATGCCTGGACGGGCTGGGCCGGCTTGCCGGGCAGCACGGTATGGGCCAGACAGCCTTCCCGTCCGCAGAGATTCTCCTGCGGATGGTCATGAAGCCGGAGCAGGCGCCCGGCCGGAGAGCGGCTGAACGCAACCGGCAGGGGTCCCGGCGATGACAGTGGCCAGCCGATTCTTCGGCAGTGCGCTGCAGCTGCCGCCCGCGCAAACTCGCAACGTGGGGGTCGAGCGGAACCTGCCGGTCCCGATGCCAGACGGTGCCGTGCTGCTGGCCGACCGCTATGCGCCGCCTTATGACAAGCCGCCGCTAGTGCTTGTCCGGTCCCCGTACGGGCGGCGTGGCCCGTTCGGGCTTATGTACGGCAGGCTGCTCGCCGAGCGTGGGTTCCAGGTGCTGGTGCAAAGCTGCCGGGGCACGTTCGGCTCCGGTGGCACGCTCGACCCGTTCGCCGAGCGGGACGACGGGCTGGCAACCGTGGCCTGGATGCGAACGCAGCCCTGGTATCCGGGCTCGTTCGGCACCGCCGGGCCGAGCTACCTCGGTGTGACCCAGTGGGCAATCGCAGCGGACGCGGGTCCGGAGCTGACGGGCATTGCCGCGCAGATCACCACCTCGGACCCGCACGCGACCATCTACCAAGGCGGCGCGTTCGCGCTGGAGGCGATGCTGCGCTGGGTCGACCAGGCCGCCCACCAGGAACGGCGCCTGGCCATGCTCCGGCAGCGGCGCGCCGCCGCCCGGCTCCGGCCGCTCCTCTCCCACCTGCCGCTGGCAGACCTCGACCAGCTGGCCACTGGCAGACGGGTCAGCTACTGGCAGGACTGGCTCACCCACTGCCAGCCCGGCGACCCATACTGGGCCACCCGGCGGTTCAGCGGCGGCCTGGCCGCCGTCAGCGCGCCGGTCAGCCTGGTCGGCGGCTGGTTCGACCCGTTCCTGCCGGGCATGCTGCGCGACTACGCGCAGCTCAGCGCTGCCGGGCGGCAACCGTACCTGCTGATCGGCCCGTGGCGGCACCTCGACCAGGAGGCCATCGCGGCGACCGTGCGGGAGTCGCTGGCCTGGCTCCGCGCCCACCTGCTGTCCGACACCAGCCAGCTGCGACCCGCGCCAGTACGGATCTTCGTGGGCGGCCTCTCCGAGTGGCGCGACCTTCCCGCCTGGCCGCCGCCCAGCCAGTCGCAACGCTGGCACCTGCAGGCCGGCTGCGGCCTTAGCCCTAGGCCGCCCGGAGCGGCGGAATCTGACTCCTATACCTACAACCCCGCCGACCCCACGCCCAGCCTCGGCGGCCCCGGCGAACCCCGAAACGGCCAGGCACAGCCCGACAACCGCATGCTGGAAGCGCGCCCCGACGTGCTGACCTACACCAGCCCGCCGCTGGACCGCGACCTCGAAGTCATCGGCGAAGTCACCGCCGAAATATTCGTGCGATCCAGCCAAGCGCACACCGATTTCTTCGCCCGGCTCTGCGACGTCAGCCCGTCCGGAATGTCGATCAACATCTGCGACGGCCTGCTCAGGCTCTCCCCCGCAAGTCCACTGCCAGGCCCGGGCGGCGTCATCGAAGCCCGCATCGACCTATGGCCCACCGCCCACCTCTTCCGCGCTGGCCACCGGCTACGACTGCAGGTATCCAGCGGCGCTCACCCCCGCTACGCACGCAACACCGGCACCGGCGAACCAATCCGCACGGCCAGGACGCTCGCCAGCGCGCACCAGCACGTCTGCCACGACCCCAGTCACCCGTCTGCCGTCCTGCTGCCCGTCGCGAGAACAGCCTGATACCTCTGCTCCGCCACGCTCAGCTCCCTCATGAAGGGAGTGTCAAGGATCAGCCGAAGCAACTGTCAGCCATCAGCCGCAACACCGTCAGGCATCAGCCGAGGAACACATGTCGGCTGTAAACCGAGGTAAGACAGTGGGCCTGTGGGGCGCCTGGGGCTCGAACCCAGAACCCACGGATTAAAAGTCCGCTGCTCTACCATTGAGCTAACGCCCCGTCGCGCGTTTAAGCACCGTCGCACGAAGCGTACCGAGTCACGGCCGTCACCTGACGCGCACGTACCGTCCGTTCGCCTGCCAGCCAGCCGGGCGCCCGATTGCGAACCGACCCGAAGGTAACATCCGGTTCTGTGGACCGTGCCTTCTACGAGCCAGCCGGTCCGGGCCGCTACCTCGCCACCGCCGCCACGGCAGGACCGTGGAGCCCGGAGGCCCAGCACGGCGGGCCGCCTTCCGCGCTGGCCGCCCGCGAGCTGGAGCGCCATGAGCCCCACGACGGCCAGCGGCTGGCCCGCATCACCGTCGACATCCTGCGGCCGGTGCCGGTCGCGGAGCTGGCGGTCCGGACCCGGACGCTGCGGCCGGGCAGACGGGTGGCGCTGCTCGAGGCCGTCATTGCGGCGGACGGGCAGGACGTCCTGGTGGCGCGGGGCTGGCGGATCGCCAGGTCAGAGGCGGCACCCGTGGTCGGCAAGGACGCTCCGATACCGGCGATCCCCGCGGCGAGCCGCGCGCCGAGATTCCCCGGCGGGCACGTCGACGGGTACCTATGCGAAATCGACTGGCGGTTCGTCTCGGGCAGCTTCGACGAGCCGGGTCCGTGCCGCGTGTGGGCGCGGCCGCGCATCCCGCTGCTGCCAGGCGAGGACCTCTCCCCGGTCTGCCGGACGCTGCTGGTGGCCGACTCTGGCAGCGGCGTCAGCATGGCGCTGGACCCGACCAGGTACATCTTCATCAACGTCGACCTCACGGTGGTCCTGCATCGCGACCCGGTCGGCGAGTTCGTGCTGCTGGACTCCGAGTCGACGATGGGCGGAACGGGAACGGGGCTGGCCGAGACGCAACTAGCAGACCCGGGTGGCGTCTTCGGAACCTGCGTCCAGACGCTGCTCGTCGCTCCGCGGTAACGAGGGTCGAGCTGGCCACACGGGACGAAAACGGTCGCGGCTCCGAGGCCGACCTACGCCGCCTGGTACGGGCGGAACCGGGACTGACGCTACTGACCGGCGGCCAGACCGGCGTGGACACCATCGCGGCGGAGCAGGCGCTGCGGGCCGGTCTCACGGTGCACCTGGTGTTCCCGCGCGGGCTCCGGCAGGAAGACGGCGGCCTGACCCCGGCGCGCCGGCGTCGGCTGGCCGCCGCAAGCGTGCACGAACTCAGTTCGGCCAGCTTCCGGTACCGCACGTGGACCTGCGCCTACCTCGCTGATGTCGTGCTGCTGCTCGACCCGGCCGGGGGCATGGGCTGCCTCCAGACCGCCCGCGCGGCCGTGGCGCTCGGCCGACCGCTGCTGCGGCCAGCGTCCGGCGAGGTCAGCGCGACGCGAGTGGCGTGCTGGCTCGCCGAGAACAGCGCCCGCGTGCTGATGGTCGCCGGGTGTCGCGCCAGCGTGCTGGCGGGGCAGCCCGGCGCAGACCGCGGCGTCAGCGCGGACGTCGCCGAGGCGATCGAGGGCGCCGTGTCCTGGCGCGATTGCCTCACTCGGGGCGGCGAATGAGGATTCAGCCGTCGGGCGACGCACCCCAGTCGATCGGAACCCCGGCCGCCTCCGTTGGGTGCCGCTCGAGCCAGCCGCGCGCGAACGGGCACAGCGGAACGATGGTCATCCCGTCGCGCGCGGCCTTGTCGATCGCGGCGCGCACGAGCTCGCCGCCGAGGCCGCGGCCGCCGAGCGCGTCCGGAACCTCGGTGTGAACGAGCACGAGCCGACCCGCGCGGATGCGGTAGACGAGCTCGGCAAGGTGACCGTCCTCGTGGATCTCCAGCCGGGACTTGTCTCGGTTGTCGGTCACCGTCGATGCCATAGTCGCCTCACCTCCGGTCCAGGTAGCCGCGGACGGCCCCGCTGACCCGCGTCGAAATCGCCGTGGCGGCCGCCGCGCCGGCTGTGATCGCCAGCGGCAGCCCAGGGCCCCGGTGCAGCAACAGTGCCGCGGCGACGGTCGCGCCGAGGAACATGGCCAGCACGGCCGCGAGCCGACGGGGCGCCTGGCGGTTCTTCCCGCCGGCCAGCGTGCTGTCGGCCGCGAGCCCGGTCAGCGTCATCGTGAGCACCGTCGTCGTCAGATCGGGGATGGCCAGCCGCCTGATCACCGAGTTCCTGATGCCCATGGCGAAGGCCAGCAGCGCGATCGTCGTGTACCGACCCCAGCCGGTCGCCACCGTGGCTGCCGTGCAGGCAACGGTGGCTGCGGCCGCGATGAACGTGGCCTCCAGCGCGACCGCGAGGGTGAGGATGCGGCTGCGCCTCGTGATGTGGACGGTTATCCGGCCGCCGGCGATGGCGCCGATCAGGAAGACCGCGAGCGAGGTCAGGCTAGCCGTGATGGAAAAGCCGGGCGCGCCGGCCACGGCGAAGCCGATCACGACGACGTTACCGGTCATGTTGGCCGTGAAGACCCGTCCGAGGCCCAGGTAGCAGACCGCGTCCACCATCCCGCTGAACACCGTGAGCGCCAGCAGGACACCAAGGACGGAACGCCCGCCGCTGGCGCTGGTGTCCTCCGCCGCGGCGCGGCCGGCCGTGGCCGGTCCGGGCTGGCCCTGCGGCCCAGCGGCGTGGGGTTCCGGGACGGCGGCCACGCGCCGAGTCTTTCACGCTGTCTCGGCCCC
>JASHPF010000386.1 GCA_030038295.1 Streptosporangiaceae bacterium | reverse complement strand
CGTCGCGCTGGTCGCGGCGAGCTGGCTTGTCGGCCGGTTCACCGCAGGCGCCGGGTCCGCGACCGCTCATCCGGGCGCTGGCCGCAGCCTTTCCGCGAGCCCGCGGTCGGCTGGCGTCGGCGACTACGACGGGCTCGGGCCCGTCATCGGTCCGCCGCCGAACGGTGGCCCGCCCCCGGCGGGCGGCGAGACCCCGCCGCCCGGCGCGCAGTTCCCCACCCTGGAAAACGCGGCGCCGGGCGTCCCGGTGATCGGCGTCAGCCAGCCCACGGGCGACGGCACCACGATCTTCATCGTCCGCGGCGACTCGTGGCCGCCCGGCCAGTCGCTGACCGTCACGCTCGCCGGCAGCCCCGGGCTCAAGACGTCGCCGATTCACCCGACCGTGGACGGCGACGGCTCCTTCAACTACGCCATTAACCAGGATCACGAGTTCTTCCGCGGCGCGCTGCCGGCCGGCACCTACACGGTCAAGGTGACCGACGGGGCCGGCGTCAGCGCGCGGGCGAGGTTCAGGGTGAGCTAGCCGGCGGGCGCGCCTGACCTAGGTCCACCACAGGTCTTCCTGCCGCGAGCACCACGCAGGGTCGGCGATCCGGTCGAGGTCGGCCGCCGTGATGATCCCGCTCTCGATGAGCGCGCCGACCGCGACCTCGTCGGACAGCCGCACGCCCGGTCGCACCATGCCTCGCTCAAGCAGCTTGCGCCGCAGCACCTTGAGGTGCTCGCCGACCCGGGCCGACAGCCGATCCCGGAACGCCGGGTCGTTCTCGAAGCACGCGAGCTCGTGGTGCGCGTCGGTCACCTCGAGCGCGGCCCTGGCGATCTCCGGCGTGCGCGGCAGCGGCGAGCCGCGGTCCTGGTCGACCAGCCACGGCCGGCACCACAGCAGCGCGACGAGGAACAGCTTGGTGTTCGGATCGAGGTAGAACGGCAGCAGCGTGGGGTCCCCGTCGAGCCTGCCCGGCGCGAGGGGTCGACGGTCGGCGGGCTGGCCGGCCGCCACCACCAGCCGTAGCGGCTTGCCCTCGTCCAGCATCGAGCGAGAGCCGACCAGGGCTGCGCCCTCGCGGAGGAACCAGCCCTTCGACGGTTCGCCGGCCTCATCCAGCCGCGGCAGCCGGACGCGGTAACCGTCGCCCTCGGCGTACAGCGCGTGCGTGTGGCTGATGTTGGCCACCCAGGCGCCGCCGGCCACCGCGCTGATCACGCCGGCCCGGCGGGACAGGCCGCGGCCGGCCGGGATGACCAGGTCCGCATCCGGGCCGCGGCCGAACACCAGCTGTGTCCCGTCCGGGACGGGGGTTACTGTCCCGTCCGGGCTCGTGACGTGAGCCGAGGCCCAGGCTGAGTCGAGCGTCACCGTGCGTCCTGCGACGGAGCGGTTGTGGTCGCGGGCAGTTTAGAGCCCTTTCCCGCCGCGCGCATCCCCGGACTCGGGGATGGTAGGGCCAGGCAACCGACGGTTGACTGCCCGGTAGCTAGGGCGAGGCGTGACCGCGCCTGGCTTGCTCCGTGCTGGTTGGGCTGCCTCCCCGCACGGCAGGAGTCAGCACGCCGGGAATGGGGGGGTCGATGATCCCGCGCGGCGCGCCTCGTCCTGGCCGGGAGGTACCGCGGCGATCCGGCGCCACGGTGTCCGCGGCCCTGTCGTGGCCGACAGGCAGTGTGCAGCTCAGAGCGCCACGATGCCGGCCTCGCCCTGGTCGGCAGGTACCGTGTCCGGCGGCGCGGTACCTGCCCCGGTCGGGCCGCCCGGACCGAGCCCGGCTGACGGTGGCTTTGGCACGATGAGGGCATGCGCGTCGTCGTGCTCGCCGATACTCACGCGCCGCGCCGGTGGAAGACGTGCCCGCCGCTCGTGGCGGCCTCGCTCCGGCACGCCGACGCGATTCTGCACGCCGGCGACGTCTGCACCGCGGCGCTGCTCGACGAGCTCGCCCAGTACGCGGCCGTGCACGTGGTCGCGGGCAACAACGACGGGCCGGACGTGGCCGCCTGGGGCGCGCCGCCGCGTCTCGAGACCGAGCTAGCAGGCCTGCGGGTAGGGATGATCCACGACAGCGGCGCAGCCGACGGACGGCTGCGACGGATGCGAGCCGCGTTCCCGCATGCGCAGCTCGTCGTCTTCGGTCACTCGCACATCCCGCTCGACGTGCGCGACGGCGGGTTTCGGATCTTCAACCCCGGCTCGCCGACGGACCGGCGGCGGCAGCCGCACGGCACTTTCGGGGTGCTGCGGATCGACGCCGCCGAGCTCGTCGACGTGCGCGTGATCGAGGTGGACTGACGGCTTCCCGGCAGCCGACTGCCCGCCGGGCGGCCCGCTCGGCTACGAGGCGGGGGCGGGCCCTGGCTGACCGTGGTCGCTGTCGCCGGGGCGCGGGCGCTCCGGCGTGAGCCACAGCACGCCGAGCGGCGGGATGCTCAGCGCGGCGGAGGCTGGCCGGCCGTGCCACGGCTCGGTCGTGGCCTCGACGCGACCGTAGTTGCCGATCCCGCTCCCGCCGTACACCTCGGCGTCCGTGTTCATGACCTCGACCCACGGGCCGGCCGACGGCAGCCCGACCCGGTAGCCATGGTGGGGCATCGCGGCGAAGTTGGCCACGCAGGCGAGGACATCGCCGTCGGCGGAGTAGCGCAGGAAGGACAGGACGTTGCCCTTCCAGTCACTCGCGTCGATCCACTGAAAGCCGGTCGGCGAGTTGTCGAGCTGCCAGAGCGCCGGACGCGCGGCGTAGGCCGCGTTGAGGTCCTTGACCAGCTGCTGCGCGCCGGCGTGCAGCGGGAACTCCAGGACGTACCACTGCAGCCCGGCCTCCTCGGACCACTCGTCGCCCTGGCCGAACTCCGAGCCCATGAACAACAGCTGCTTACCCGGGTGCGCCCACATGAAGGCGAACAGCCCGCGCAAGCCGGCGAACTGCCGCCACTCGTCGCCGGCGAACTTCCGCAGCAGCGCGCCCTTGCCGTGCACGACCTCGTCGTGCGACAGCGGCAGGATGTAGTTCTCGCTGTAGGCGTAGATCATCGAGAAGGTGACCTCGTCGTGGTGGTAGCTCCGGTGCACCGGGTCCCGGCTGAGATAGCTCAGCGTGTCGTGCATCCAGCCCATGTTCCACTTGAAGCCGAAGCCGAGACCGCCCAGGTGCACTGGCCTGGTCACGCCCGGCCAGGCGGTGGATTCCTCGGCGATCATCGCGATGCCGGGCACCCGCTTGTAGCAGGTGGCGTTGACTTCGCGAAGGAACGAGACTGCGTCCAGGTTCTCCCGGCCGCCGAGCGAGTTCGGCGACCACTCACCCGCCTTGCGCGAATAGTCCAGGTAGAGCATCGAGGCCACCGCGTCGACCCGCAGGCCGTCGGCGTGGAACTCCTCCAGCCAGTAGAGGGCGTTCGCCACCAGGAAGTTTCTGACCTCTGGTCGGCCGTAGTCAAAGATCAGCGTGCCCCAGTCGGGGTGCTGGCCGCGCTGCGGGTCGGCGTGCTCGTACAGCGGCGTGCCGTCGAACCTCGCCAGCGCCCACCCGTCCCGCGGGAAATGCGCGGGCACCCAGTCCAGGAACACCCCGATGCCCGCCTGGTGCAGGCAGTCGATCAGGTACCGGAACTCATCCGGGCTGCCGAACCGGGCGGAGGGCGCGTAATACGAGGTGACCTGGTAGCCCCACGAGCCGCCAAACGGGTGCTCGGCGACCGGCAGGAACTCCACGTGGGTGAACCCGAGCTCCGTCACGTAGCTGGCGAGCTGGCTGGCCAGCTCGGTGTACGACAGCCCAGGCCGCCACGAGCCGAGGTGCACCTCGTACACGCTCATGGGGCTGGCCGCCAGGTCCCGCTCCGCCCGGTCGGCGAGCCAGCGTGCGTCGCCCCAGTGGTAGCGAGACTCGGTCACCCTCGACGCGGTGGCCGGCGGCCGCTCCGCCCAGCCGGCCATCGGGTCGGCCTTGCGGTGCCACCTGCCGTCCGGCCCGCAGATGTCGTACTTATAGGCGGCGCCGTCGCCGACCCCTGGCACGAGCAGTTCCCAGATGCCGGAGCTGCCGAGCGAGCGCATCGGGTGCGTCCGGCCGTCCCAGTGGTTGAAGTCCCCGATGACCCGCACGCCGCGAGCGTTAGGCGCCCAGACCGCGAACGACGTACCGCCCAGGTCGGGCCGGACCCGGGCGCCGAGCACGGTCCACAGTTCCTCGTGCCGGCCCTCCGCGATGAGGTGCAGGTCGACTTCCCCGAGCGTCGGCAGGTGCCGGTAGGGATCGTCGCCGACCGTCTCCGGCAGGCCGGGGTAGGTCACCGCGACACGGTAGTCGGGTACCGCATCGCCCGGCACGATCGCCGAGAACACGCCCTCGTGAACGTGGCGCATGGGCACCCGGCCGCCGCCGGGCAGGATCACGGTGACGGTTTCCGCGAGCGGGCGCAGCACCCGGATCGTGACCCCGTCCGGGCCTGCATGGGCGCCAAGCAGGGCGTGCGGGTCGTAGTGCTGGCCGGCCAGCAGCCGGTCGATCTCGGCGTGGCTCACCCGGTCGGCGGGCCGCGTGCCCGCGGTCACGCCGCCGCCACGAAGCCGAGGGGGATCGGCAGCCAGGACGGCCGGTGCCGGTACTCGTAGACCACTTCGTAGACCGCCTTCTCCAGGGTGAGCGCGCGCAGCAGCGCGGCGTGGGCCGCCGGGTCAGCTCCGCCCGCGGCCGCGTAGCCGGCGCAGAACGCGTCCTGACTCTGGGCCACCCAGGCGCTCGCCTGCTCGGCCAGGCTGCCGTCGGCCGGCCCGCCGACCAGCTCGTGCCGCGCCGCGTAGTCAAACGAGCGCAGCATGCCCGCCACGTCCCGCAGGGCTGGCGCCAGTCCGCGGCGGATCGCGAGCGGCACGGCGGGCTCGCCCTCGAAGTCCAGCGCGACCCAGCCGTGCGGGGCGCGCAGGACCTGACCGAGGTGATAGTCACCGTGGACCCGCTGCAGGCTGACCGGTCCCGACAGCCGCGGGACCGCGTCGTACGCGGCCCTGATCCTGGCCTCGTGCCCGCCGAGTTCGGGCACTACCTCGATCGCGTCGGACAGCTTGGCCTGCATGGCACCCGTCAGGCGCGCCAGCTCCGCGGCGGTCATGTCCCGGCCGCCGAACGCCGCGGCCAGGTCCGTGTGCAGCTCGGCGGTGGCCTGGCCGAGCAGCCGGGCCTCCGCCGCGAACGCCGCAGCGCCGCTGCCAGGGTGGGCCAGCCCGCGCACGCTGTCGAGCGCGAGCGTCCAGCCGTCGCTGGCCCCGGCCAGGAACTGCGACAGGACGCCGAGCAGCACCGGCTCGCTGTCGAGGTCAGTCTCGATCCAGCCGTAGGGCGTCGCAACCCGCTTCGAGCCGAGCCGGGCCAGCGCGTCCACGACCTCCAGGTCAGGGTTCGCGCCGGGGAAGAGCCGGCGCAGCATCTTGAGAATGACGTGATCACCGAACACCACGCTGGTGTTGCTCTGCTCCGCGCCGAGGACACGGCCGTCCGGAGTGCCGCGGGCGAGGTGCGGCGCGCCCGGCTCGCGGACGAACCTGAGCTGCCCGGCAAGCCGTTGTTCGCTGATGCCGCGGAGCAGGACGTCGGCGAGCTCGGCGTCGTGCAGCGCGTCATAGCACGCGACGCCCTGGATCGAGCCGATCAGCGCCGACTGCAGGGACGACGGAAGGTCGGGCCGGCAGCCGACCAGAACCTGGAACCTGGCTCGCCCGGCGCCGCCGCTGCGGAGCGGCGCTTCGACGATCAGGTGCCGCAGCGCCGGGTAGTGCGCCTGCAGCGTGACGTCGGAGATCAGGCTGAGCTCGGCCGGCTGGTCGCCGCGGCCAGGGAACCAGCGCTGCCGCGGCAGCCACGCCGCGAGGAGGTCCAGCAGCGCCGCCGTGGGCTCGGGCCCGGCCAGCGCCGCAGGCGCTGACGGCCCCTGCCCGAGCGGCCGAGCTGTTCGCGCAGCGCCGTCAGACACGGTCACCTACTGCCCGTGGCTGCATCCGTTTACTCTAGATCGCGGCGAGTTCGCTGCCCTCCGCGGTGCCGACTGACTATCCGTTCTCGGCGCTGAATGCGCTATCCGTCCCTTATGCGGCCGCCCCAGGCTTCGCCCCGCCGGCGCGGTGGTCAGGGGCCGTGGCTGGCCGGCGGCGTGAGCATCAGCCAGTAGAAGGCGTATCCGGGCAGGGTCAGCAGGTAGCTCAGCTCCCCGATGGGCGGGAACGCCACGCCGCCCATAGTCTCGACCGGGATCGACCCGGCGAACCTGCTGAGGTCCAGCTCGACCGGCTGCGGATAGCGGGACAGGTTGTTCACGCACAGCATCCGGTCGGCGCCGCCCTCCGGGTCCGACGCGCGGTATTCCCGGACGAACGCCAGCACGCTGGGGTTGGACGAATTGAGCTCGTGATACTCGCCGACCGCGAAGACCGGGTGCCGCTTCCGGATGTCGATCATGCGTCGCGTCCAGCTGAGCAGCGAGCCGGGGCTGCGCTCCTGGGCCTCGACGTTGAGCGCCTGGTAGCCGTAGATCGGGTCCATGATCAGCGGCAGGTACAGCCGCTGCGGATCGCACCGGGAGAAGCCAGCGTTGCGGTCCGGCGTCCACTGCATCGGCGTCCGAACGCCATCCCGGTCGCCGAGCCAGATGTTGTCGCCCATCCCGATCTCGTCGCCGTAGTAGATGACCGGCGAGCCGGGCAGCGACAGGAGCAGCGCGGTGAACAGCTCGAGCTGGTCCCGGTCGTTGTCCAGCAGCGGCGCGAGCCGGCGGCGAATGCCGATGTTGGCCTTCATCCGCGGGTCCCGCGCGTACTCGGCGTACATGTAGTCACGCTCGTCGTCGGTGACCATCTCGAGGGTGAGCTCGTCGTGGTTGCGCAGGAAGATGCCCCACTGGCAGCCCGACGGGATCTGCGGCGTCTGGGCCAGGATCTCTGAGATGGGGTACCGCTGTTCGCGACGGACGGCCATGAAGATGCGCGGCATGAGCGGGAAGTGGAAGGCCATGTGACACTCGTCGCCGCCGGTGCTCGGGTCGCCGAAGTACTCGACCACGTCGGCCGGCCAC
>JASHPF010000385.1 GCA_030038295.1 Streptosporangiaceae bacterium | reverse complement strand
GACCGCCGCGCCGAGCAGGCAGCCGGCGAGCACAGCGCGGCGCGGCGATGGGCACCACCGGCCGCCGGGACAGAGCGACGCCACGGCGAGGACGGCGAGCGCCGCGCTCAGCCCGTCGATGTGGCCCCCGCCCAGGACCGCCAGCAGCATCAGCGGGTTCACCGACCACAGCAGGTGCGCTCGGATCCGCCGGGCCCGGTTTGACCGGGTGAGCCTGTCCAGGGCGAGCGTGGTGGCTAGGTAGGCAAGCGCGTTCCAGACCTTCAGCCAGAACACCGTGCGGCCAGCCGACCCCGCGCCCAGGATTGCCGCTGCCGACTCGGTCGCGGTGGCCAACGGGCCGTACACCGACGGCTTGTTATCCCAGGGCGTCGGGGCGTGTGCTCCGACCGGATCGCCGGTCGCCTTCAGCTCGAGCGGCGTCATCCGGTAAGGGCTGTGGCCGAGGGCGGCGATCCGGCCGTAGACCGCGTAATCCATCATGTCGGTGGAGCCCACCGGGGGCACCAGCAGGAGCGCCACGACGGCGGTCAGCGAGCCGGCGACGAGGCGCCCGGGCCGCGGCTGCCAGCCGCGGCGGGCCGCGAGCAGGCCCATGCCGAGTCCGGCACCGCCCAGCAGCACGGCAGCCCACAGCGCGACACTGACCAGCGCCGGGGCCGGGTCAGCGGGCGCGAACCATGGCGGCCATGGCGGCGCGGCGCCGAACGCGGGCACGGCCGCTGACGGGCCCAGGGCACCGACGGCAACGACGGTCGCGACGCTGACTGCCGTCGCGGCAATCGCGGCCGGTGCCAGCCGGCGAGCCGGCCGATCCGCTCGCTCCTCCGCCGGGACGCTCGTGCGGTCTGCGGGCAGCAGCACTCGCGGGAGCGGAGGGCCGGCCATCGCCAACGGTCCGGCCGTTTCAGGGCGCCAGCTGCGGCGTAGCCGTCTCGCCGCTATCCAGCAGGATGTCGTCTCCGCCGAGCGCGGCAGCCTGCCGTCTGCGCCGGCGCCGGGCAAGCCGCCAGTCGAGCAGCCGTGAGCCCGCGAAGTAGACGGCGATCGCGCAGGCCCATCCGGCTAGCTCGTCGGTGACGAAGTGCTCGCCCGCGTACACCAGCGTGAAGGCCATCGCCAGAACGTAGCTGACGAGGAGCACGCGGACGAGCCAGCGGGCGCGTGGCCAGAAGAAGAGCAGGATGAGCATCGGGTAGGCGGCGTGCAGCGACGGCATGGCTGCCACGTTGTTGGCGAACTCACTGCCCCTGGTGAACAGCGCCGCTGCCGATTTCACGCCGAGGTGCTGCCACACGAGCGGGATGATCCTCGTGGTCGGGCCGTCGTAGCCGGTCGGAACGGACAGGTAGGGCGGGTTGACCGACCCTGGCGTCACCGGGGCGTGGCCCGCCTCGCTCGCCATCCACGGCGGCATGGCGGGGTACAGCAGATATCCGACGTAGCCGACGAACGTCAAGACGACGAACAGGTTGATGAACCGGCGGAATCTCTGGTGGTTCCGCTTCCAGAGCACCGCGGCGATCACGTAGCTGACGAAGAAGTGACTGGTGTACACCGCCCAGACCGCGTAGTCCCACCAGTGCAGCTGATTAGGGTTCAGAAGCCATCGCTGGAGCACCACGGTGGGGACGCTGCCGAAGCCGATGATCCGGTCGAGCGCGAGCTGGGGCCGGACGAACGGTCCCCAGAGCACGTGGCTGGCGTAGCCGCGCAGCAAGCTGTAGGCGAGCAGCACGACGTACAGCGGCAGCCAGTCCCGCAGCACTCCGACGCGCCAGGTTCGGAGGTTGTCGATGCTCGCCACGAACAACGCAGCGGCGAGCCAGATCAGAACCGTGTCCTCGGATGTCGGAAGGCCGATGGTCGCCGTGCACCCGGCGAACACGACTGCCAGCACCGACCAGCCGATGAGCGACCGCCGGCGTAGCGCGGCCCACGACCGCAGCCGGCGCAGGGCTGCGGGACCGCTGGGAAGGGCTGGCACCGGCGACCCAGCGCTGGTCTCGCCGTCCACTGGACTCTGGACCAGCTGGCCTCGGTTCAGCACGACCACCTCTGGCATGGCTAACTAAAGTAATCCGATCAATTTAGTAGTTTATTGCTCCCGACGAGCCCAGGTGGCTAAGTCCTGAAATATCTATGACCGTCTCATGACCGTCAGCTGAGCCAGGGACGACGGGCACCCGTCAGCCCGCCGGGGGAGCGCCCGCCCTCCCGGGCTGACAAGAGAGAACCGGGGAGGGGAACGGGCTGGCCTGGCGCCAGTCTTGCCCGCTCCGGTCTCGCTCATCGCTGGCTTGCGGCCGCCGGACGGCAGAAAATCAATTATTCTGATCGACTTACTCGACTTCACCACTCCTCAAGACCGAAGGGCCGGGTACTGGCGTGCGTGACCTGAGACGAGGCCAGCCATCGCCGCTGCTCCCGGTGCGGCAGCCGCGCCCGGCACCCGCCGGTGCGCGCCGGGTGCTGTCCAGGCTTGGCTGGCTGCCGCTGATGGCCCTGGGCATCGGGATCGCGGGCTTTATCGCGCTCGGTCTTGGTGAGGCCTGGTCGGACGCGCCCACCTTCGATGAGCCGGTGTACATCGCTGCCGGCCTGGCCGCCGTGCTCCACCATGACCTCGCCCTGAACGACGAGCATCCGCCGGTGCCGAAGGTACTGGCTGCGCTGCCGGTGTTGATCGCGCACCCGGTCATCCCGACCAATGGCCGGTGGACGGGCAACGACGAGCGCGGCTACGCCGCGCGGTTCGCCGCGGCTCAGCAGTCCGCGGGCATCCTGCGGCGGGTCACGTTCGCCGCCCGCCTGGTACCGCTCGCCGAGACGGCCGGCGTGGCGCTCGCGATCTTTCTCCTCGGCGGCGAACTGCTGGGGCCTGCGGCGGGCGCATTCGGCGGCCTGGTGTGGCTCGCGTCTCCGCTCGTGCTGGGCATCGGGCACCTGGACGGAACCGACATCCCGTTCGCGCTGGCCGTGGTCATCGCGTCGTGGGCGATCGCCCGCTGGCTGCGGCTGCGCAGCCGCAGCGCCCTGGTCTGGCTTGGTGTCGCGCTGGGGTCCGCCGCTCTCAGTGAGATGTCCGGGCTCCTGGTGGTGGCCGCGGGGCTGGGCGTCGTGGCGGTCGCGACCCTCCGCGACGCGGCATCGCTGCGATCCGGCGCCCGGCACGCGCTCGCCCGGGCCGGCCTGACCGGGCTCGTCAGCCTGGCCGCGGTGTGGGTTGCCTACGCCGCCCTGGACCCCGCGGTGCTTTCCCATCCGGGGCTGCTGCCGTCGCCCTACCTCAGCGGCATCGGCTACCTGCGGGCGACCGACACCGTGGCGGCGCCCGGCTACCTGGCCGGAATCTCCTATACCGGCGGACGATGGTGGTTCTGGCCGCTGAGCCTGGTGATCAAGCTGCCTTCAGAGACGCTGCTGCTGCTCGTCGTGGGCGGCGGAGCGTGGCTCATGGTGAGGCCCACGGTCCGGCAGCGGGCGATGGCGGCGGTCGGGCTGCCCGCAGCGCTGCTGACCGGGTTCACTCTCACGATGCCCAGGGAGATCGGCGTGCGCTACCTGCTGCCGGTGGTCGCGCTGTGGGCCGCTGCGTCTGGTGCCGTCATCCCCGCCGCGGCGAGGCTGCGGCCCCCAGCGGGACAGGCCAGCCTCGCTGGCGCCTGCGCGCTGCTGGCGGCAGCGGCCGTCACCACCGCGGCCTCGTATCCGGACTCGCTGTCGTGGACAGCGCCTCCGTTCCGGCCGGGCTACGCGGTCGCGACAGACTCGAACGTCGACTGGGGGCAGGGGCTGTACGCACTGCTGTCCTGGACCGCCGCGCACCGGGCCTGGGTCAGCTATTTCGGGCCGCGCGGTCTGGCACCTGACCCCGTTCCCGACGGGCGCCGGCTGCTCGGCACCCCGCCGGACCAGATTTCCGGCTGGGTCGCGGTATCGGCTACGGCGCTCACCAGCGCGGACCGCTCGGAGCTCGGCTGGCTGCGCGGTTACTGCCCGGTGCGCGTGCTGGCCGGGTCCATCCTCATCTATCGGTTCCGCCGGCCACCCGCTCCCGCGCCGGCCGCCGGCCGCCCGCCCGCTGTCTGCCCCGGTGAGTGGAGCTACGCGCCTGCGGCAGCGCACGCCGGGCCTGCTGGCTAGCGAATCGCGCCGAGCGCGAGGCCGTCGATGATCCTCCGATGGAAACAGCGCGACAATTCCCGATCGCGCAAAAAGCTATAATAGCGATCAGTAAACCAGCTAGTTCGGCCTCTGTTCCAGTGCCAGCCCGACATTCTTCAGGAGACGCTCGCTATCCTCACAGCCACCGCTCAGCCGCCGGTCGGCCGTCGGGGACCCGGCAGCCCGCTGGCGCCCCGGCGGCGTCCGCGGCGGTCAGGCCGGGATGCCCGCCAGCGCGGCCAGGCTGAGCAGCCTGGCGGCGCGCAGCGAGCCGACCAGCGGATGCAGCGCGAAGGCGCGCAGCATGGCGTCGGGCGAGCCGGTGCGCGCCGCGGCGATGACGGCGCGCTCGCAGCTCTTCACGAGGCACATCAGCCCGAGTTCGTGCTCGGAGGCGGGGCGCCCGGACAGCGGCACTGCTCCGCGCGAGTCGACCTGGCAGACAGTCTCGATGACCGCGTCCGGCGGCAGGGCGCCAACCGTGCCGCCGGCGGGAACGTTGAGGATCAGCCGGCCCGCGCCGTGGCCGGTCAGCATCTGCGCCAGCGCGATCGCGATCGTCTCGTACCCGCCCGCGGCGATGTCGGCCGGGGCTCGCTCCGCCGGCCTGATCTCCGCGAGGTAACTGCCGTTCCGCTCTTCGTTCGCTCTCGCCCACAGCGCGGCGGCCTGGCTCGGATCGGCGGCCGCGGTCGCATAGAACTCCCGCTGGCGGTCGCGGACGTGTTCGCCCCTGGTGCGCCCGGCGGCAGCCACGCCGCGCAGCGCCTCGTGCTCGGCGTAGTACCAGTAGAGGTACTCGTTCGGGAGCGTGCCGAGAGCGCGCACCAGGTCGGCGCCGAACAGCCTGGCCTCCTCCACGCGCGCCAGGCGCTCCGGGTCGCCAACGAGTCGGGGCAGCAGATCGGTGCCATCCAGCAGGATGCGCCGCAGCCAGCCGAGGTGGTTCAGGCCGAGGTAGTCGACTTCGGCCTGGCCGCAGTCGATGCCCAGCGCCGCGCAGGACCGCCGCACCAGCCCGTCCGGCGAGTCACACACCCCGATCACCCGCGGCCCGAGGGTCGCCGCCATGGCCTCGGTGACGACTCCGGCCGGGTTGGTCATCGTGATCACCCACGCGGCGTCGGCCATCGTCGCGATCCGGCGGGCGACCATGTCGGCGGACGGCACTGCCCGGGCGGCATACAGCAGTCCCCCCGCGCCCACCGTTTCCTGCCCGATAAGGCCGAGGTCCAGCGCGGCCCGCTCGTCGGCGACCCGGCCGTCCAGCCCGCCGATCCTGGGCGTGCAGAACACGACGGCCGCCCCGTCCAGCGCGCCATCCAGGTCGGTCGTGGTGGTCAGCGGCAGCCCGTCGCCGGCGAGGACGCTCGCGATGACGTCAAGCCTCGGCGCGCAGATGTCGTGGAGCACGACCTCGGTGACCGGCAGCCTGCTCGCCGCGAGCTGCCGGCAGATCAGCGGCGTCCGGAACCCGCCGCCGCCGATGATCGTTACCCGCACACCCCGACCCTATCGAGCTGCGAGGTGCCTGCGGGGGAGCGCCCGGACCAGCCACGGGAGACCGGATGAGCGATCAGTTTGACCTGTTCGTGCACGGCACCGTGTTCTTCGACGTCGTGTTCACCGGCCTGGAGTCACTGCCCGTGCGGGGCACAGAGATCCAGGCCAGCGGCATGGGCTCATGCCCGGGCGGCATCGCGAACCTCGCCATCGCGGCCAGCCGCCTGGGCGCGCGGACATCGCTCGCCGCCGCATTCGGCGACGACGTGTACGGCGACTTCTGCTGGTCCACGCTCACCGAGCAGGAGGGCGTCGACCTCAGCTGCTCGCGGCGGTTCCCCGACTGGCATTCGCCGGTGACCATCTCCATGGTCGTCGACCGGGACCGGGCCCTGCTCACCCACATGCACCCGTCGCCGGTGCCGACGGATGAGCTGATGGCGTCGATGCCGCCCGCGCGGATCGGCTTCGCCCACCTCGACGCGGAGCCGCGCGAGTGGTTCGGCGCGGCAGCGCGGTCCGGCATGCTGCTGTTCGCCGACACCGGCTGGGATGAGGACGAGAAGTGGTCGCCCGCAGTGCTTGACCAGCTCGAGCACTTCCACGCGTTCCTGCCGAACAGCGTCGAGGCGATGGCCTACACGCGTACCGATGATCCGCACGATGCCCTGCTCGCGCTGGCCGATCGGGTTCCGGTGGCGGTGGTGACCTGCGGCGGCCAGGGCGCCATGGCCATCGACTCGACCACGAGCGAGGAGGAGTGGGTACCGTCGCTGCCCGTCAACGCGCACGATCCGACCGGCGCCGGGGACGTGTTCGGGGCCGCGTTCGTGCTCGGCACGCTGCGCGGGTGGCCGCTGCGGCTGCGGCTGCGGTTCGCCAACCTGTGCGCCGCCCTGTCGACCCAGCACGTCGGTGGGTCGCTGGCCGCACCGGGCTGGGGCGACATCATCGACTGGCTGGCGCGCACCAGGGTGAGGGCGGCTGGCGGCTCGGCGACGGCCGCGGGTCAGGCTGAGGCGTACGCCTTCATCGAAGACGTGCTCCCCACTTCCGGGCGGATCTCCGTACGCCGCGCCCGGGCGACCCTCGCCCGCACGTCCGACGCCGAGGCTGACGCGGCACCCCGTGGGGAGCGCTAGAAACGGTTCGCTGGTCAGCAACCGGTTGCGGGCCGGCTGGCAGAGCGCCACGCTAGCTGCGTGCCCGGAGCGACAGATGCCCAGCGCCGACTCGGTGGCCTGCTCCGGGAGCGGAACTTCCGGCTGCTGTGGACCGGCGAGACGGTCAGCGGCCTCGGCACCTCTATGGCTGTGGTGGGCGTCCCGCTGCTTGCCGTGTCAGCACTGCACGCCGGAACGTTCGCGGTCGCGGCGCTGACCGCGGCCGCGTATCTTCCGTGGCTGGTCATCGGGCTGCCAGCCGGAGCGTGGGTGGACCGGCTGCCGCTGCGTCGCCTGATGATCACCTGTGATCTCATCTCGGTTGTCCTGTTCGCCAGTGTGCCGCTGGCGGCCTGGGCGGGCGTGCTTGGCGTCGGCCAGCTCCTGGTTGTCGAGGTGCTCGCGGGCGCGGCCGGCATCTTCTTTGGTGCTGCCTATCAGGCTTATCTGCCCGTCCTGGTCAGGACGCAGGACCTGATGGAAGGCAACGCGAAGCTTCAGGGCAGCGGGTCAGTTGCCAGCATCGGCGGTAGCGCCCTGGCGGGGCTGGCTGCCGAGGCGGTCGGTTACGCGTCGGCGCTGCTGTTCAACGCGGCGAGTTTTGTGGTCTCCGCGGTGTGCCTGCTTGCCATCGGGGCCGAGTCGCCCGCCCGGTCGCGCGATATTCGGCACACCACCATCCGCGCGGACATCGCCGAGGGCCTGCGGTTCGTCTGGGGAGATCGCCTGCTGGTGAGGCTGACCATCTTTCCGGCGGTCGCCAACCTCGCCTACAGCGGCAGCTTGTCCATCATGGTGCTGTTCCTGGTCCGGGTGGCGCACTTCGGCTCGGCCGTCGTTGGCCTGCTCATCTCCGTGGAGGGCGCCGGGAGTCTGATCGGTGCGCTGACAGCGCGACGGCTCGCGCGGGCGCTGGGGACCGCTCGCGCCTGCCTGCTCAACGTGGCCGTCGGCGGGCTCGGCGGGTTGCTCATCCCGCTGACCGCCGCCGGGCCCAGGGTCGTGTTCTACCTCGTCGGTACCGGAATCGTCTCCGCGACCATCGTCGGCGCGAACATCATCATGATCAGCTTCCGGCAGGCATACTGCCCGCCCGCCATGCTCGGGCGGTTCGTCGCGACCCAGCGTTTCCTCGCCTTCGGAGCCGCGCCCGTGGGCGCGCTCCTCGCAGGCGCGCTGGCCACGGCGCTCGCCATCCGGCCAGCACTCTGGATCCTGCTCACCGTGTTCGCGCTGTCCGGCTCCCTGTTGCTCACCCGGCCGATGCTGGCCAGCCGTGATCTGCCAGGCGGGCAAGCCGAGCCGGTGGTCGAGACCGCTACCGGGGCGGGCTGACGCCAACAGCCGACCTCCCGGCGGCCCAGCATTCGACTCGGGAGCTGTTCCGCAGCGGCGGCCGGTTACGGCGGGCAGCTCTCGTGCACCCAGTTTCTGCTGACGCGCCTGCGGGCATCGTGCCCCGCCGCGATCGGCCGGCCGCAGCGTTCGCATCGCTCGCCCGCGGCGCAGGCCCCGGTTCCCTCCGGCGGCGGGAGCGTGGCGTCTCGCTGGCCGAGCCCGGCAGGGGAGAGGGTCGTTACCGGCAGCCCGAGGCCGCCGGAGCAGAAATGCTCCAGGTGCGCTGCCCGGACCCGCGCGCCGATTTGTACCTGCCGCTGCTGGCGCATATCTCATTAGACCCGCGGAATGCGTGCCCCGCGACCACCTGGTTGCGCGAGTCCGAGCCCGGCGGCCCCGGCTCCGATGACGGCGAGCGCTCCTGGCGGCGCGGCGGCCACCGTGGCACGCCGACTGGCGGCGACGAGCGGGGCAGCTGCAGATAATGATGAGGTGCGAGCAGGCTCGGATGATCAAGCGGCGCGAGTCGGCGGCGTCGCGGCCCAGGGGCAACTGCGCACGTACCTCGGTATCGCCCCGGGGGTGGGGAAGACCTACGCGATGCTGCGGGACGGGCGTGCCCAGCGGCGGTGCGGCGTCGATGTCGTGCTGGCCTTCTGGGAACGTCACGGACGGGAGGCGACCGCGGCGCAGGTGGATGGGCTCGAGGCGCTCACCGGGACGGTCAGCTACCGAGGGGTCAGCGTTGACGAGCTGGATGTCGCGGCGGTCATCGACCGCCGCCCAGCCCTGGCCCTGGTGGACGAGCTTGCCCACGCGAATCTGCCGAGCGCTCGGCACCGGAAGCGCTGGCAGGATGTCGGCCTGCTCCTGGACAGCGGCATCGACGTGTACACCACCCTGAACGTGACCAATATTGAGTCGCTGGGCTCGCTGGTCTCCCGGATCACGGGGGTGCGGGCGTCCGAGCCGGTCCCGGACGCGTTCGTCCGGGCCGGGCAGGTCCAGCTGGTTGATCTGGCGCCCGCGGCGCTGCGCCGCCGGCTGGCCCAGGGTCTGGTGTTCGCCGCGGATCAGGCTGATGCCGCGCTGTCGCACTATTTCCGGTTCGCTAACCTGGCTGCGCTGCGTGAGCTGGCCCAGCTGTGGCTCGATGACTCGGTTCCCGATCCGGCCGCGGCGTTCCTGGCCGCCCATGGCGACTGCGAGGTCAGCGAGGGCGGAATTATCGTGGCGGGCCTGGCAGGCTCGCCCGCTGACGAGTGGCTTATCCGCTACTCGGCCCAGCTCGCCGAGCTGTCCGGCGCCAGGCTCCACGGGGTGCACGTCCGGTTCCTCGATAACCTGGACCGGCCCGCCCGGCCGCAGCTGACCGAGGACCGGCGCCTGCTCGACCAGCTGCACGGTCAGTTCAGCGAGGTCAAAGCCAGCGACCCGGCGTCGGGACTCATCCGCGCTGCGCGCACGGTCGGCGCCGCTCAGCTGGTCATCGGGTCCCGTCGCCGCTCACACGTGTCTGCGCTGCTGACCGGATCCACGGTCGCCGAGCAGGTCCTGCGCCAGGCCGGCGACCTGCCCGTTCAGGTCGTGAACATCGGACGACCAGACAGCACCAGCCGCCGCTGGCATCGGCAGACCAGGCCGCGGGGCGAGGCAGCGCAGAACCGAGGCCGTGGCGCCCGCCCCTCCCGGTGACCTCGGTGCCGAGGGCCCTGGGTACGGCGTCGCCGTCGGCGCGCGCAGGCGATTGGAGATAATCGTCGGGAGGACGAACAGGCATCTGCTGAAAGACCAACGACAGGAAACCGGAAGCTGGCCACGTGGCTGGATCGCCGACCGGTGACCGTGGCTCGGGGTGGCACGGGGATGAGCCAGACGGGTACTGGCTGGGCGGCCAGGATAGCGGAGCCGTTGCGCGTCAGACCGGGCTCGAAGGTTAGCCTTCCGGACGGCTTTGATCCGGGCGAGCGGCTAGGGGTGCGGAAGCGCGAGGACCGCACGGCGTTGTTGCGCCGCGGCGTAGACCTGCTCGCGGAATACCAGGACCGGCTGGCCGCGCAGGACACTCACGCGGTCCTGGTCGTGCTGCAGGGCATGGACGCGGCCGGCAAGGACAGCACGATCAAGCACGTGATGAGCGGGCTTAACCCGCAGGGCGTGCTCGTCGTCAGTTTCAAGACGCCGTCCGATGAGGACCTCAGCCATGACTTCCTGTGGCGGCATGCGCGGCGGCTGCCGGCGCGTGGCCAGATGGGCATCTTTAACCGATCGCATTACGAGGAAGTGCTGGTTGTCCGGGTCCATCGGGAGCTGCTGAAGCGGGAGAGGCTCCCGAGCGTCGGCGGGCGGCAGGAGAGCATCTGGCAGCGCAGGTACCAGGAGATCAACGACTGGGAGCGATACCTGACGGATAACGGCATCAGGCTGGTCAAGTTGTTTCTGAATATCTCGCGGGAAGAACAGCGGATCCGCTTCCTGCGCCGAATCGACAATCCGGAGAAGAACTGGAAGTTCTCTGCGTCAGACATCAGCGAACGGCAGTACTGGGACCAGTACCAGCGCGCCTACTCCGAGATGCTGACGCACACCAGCACCTCCTGGGCGCCGTGGCATGTGCTGCCCGCCGATCACAAGTGGGTGACTCGGATCTGCGCCGCCGCGGTCATCGGGCGGGCGCTCGTCGAGCTCGACCCGCAGTACCCCGTCCCTGATGAGTCAGCGCGGCGGGAGCTGCGGCACGCCAGGAAGGAGCTGGAGGCGGAGGCGTGACTGCCGGGGCTAGCGCGCCTGCGCCAGCAGGCCGAGGTCGTGCGCGATCCGCGTGCCGAGGTCGGGATCGACCTTGGCCCAGTAGTCCCTGACCGCGCGTTCCTGGATGAATCGCTCGACGCCCTGGCTCAGGTGCCAGACGATGTTGCCCGCCAGATGGTCCCGGTCGGTCTGCGTCATCACCTGCCGGTACAGCGTGCCGGGCTGACTGAAGTCGTCGTCGTCCCGATGCGCCTCGTAGGCCGTACGCGCGATCTCGCCGGCCTCGACCAGCCAGCCGGCGTCGCGATACCGTTGCGAGGCGGCCCTCGGGCCGCCGTAGCTGTTCGGCGCGTAGACCGGCTGGTTCCCGTGATGGCGGAACCGCATCGGGCCGTCCTTGTTGTAGTTGTGAACCTCGCCCGCCGGCTGGTTCACCGGTAGCTGCTCGTAGTTGGGGCCGGTGCGGTAGCGGTTGGAGTCGCCGTAGGCAAACATGCGGCCGAGCACCATCTTGTCCGGGCTGGGCCCGATGCCGGGCACCATGTTCGCCACATCGAACCCGACCTGCATGATCTGGGCGAAGAAGTTCTCTGGGTTGCGGTCAAGCACCATCCGGCCGACCGGGATCAGCGGGTAGTCCCTGTGCGGCCACACCTTGGTGACGTCGAACGGGTTGAACCGGTAGCTGGCCGCCTCGGCGAACGGCATGATCTGCATCTCGAGGCGCCACGACGGCTGATCACCGCGGGCGATCGCGTTCCAGAGGTCGCGCCGGTGGTAGTCGAGGTCCTCCGCCCGCATGGCCCTGGCCTCGGCGTCGGTCATGTTCTGGATGCCCTGCTCGGTCCTGAAGTGGTACTTGACCCAGAACTTCTCGCCCGCGGCGTTCTCCCACAGATACGTGTCGCTGCTGAAGCCGTGCATGTGCCGCCAGGATCGCGGCGTGCCCCGGTCGCTCATCAGGACCGTCACCTGGTGGGCTGACTCGGGCGACAGCGTCCAGAAGTCCCACTGCATGTTGTTGCTGCGCAGTCCGCTGTCGGGCAGGCGCTCCTGCGAGTGGATGAAGTCCGGGAACTTCATCGGGTCGCGCACGAAGAAGACCGGCGTGTTGTTGCCGACCATGTCGTAGTTGCCGTCTTCGGTGTAGAACTTGACGGCGAAGCCGCGCACGTCACGGTCGGTGTCGGCGTAGCCCTCCTCACCCGCCACCGTCGAGAACCGCGCGATCAGGGGAGTGCGCTTGCCGACCTGGCTGAGGAAGGCTGCCTTGGTCCACGGCGTGACGTCGTCGGTCACCTCGAAGTAGCCGAAAGCGCCGCCGCCCTTGACGTGATACACCCGGTCGGGGACGCGCTCGCGCACGAAGTGAGCGAGTTTGTCGATCAGGTACGTGTCCTGCAGCAGGTTCGGGCCGCCGGGACCGGCGGTGAGGGAGTACTCGTCGCTCGATACCGGGGTACCGGCGTCCCTGGTCGTGCTGGGCGGCTGGTAACTGGCTTGCTGTTCTTCGTTCATGAGCGTGCGACATCCCTTCTGGGCTGAGTGCGAGAATCGCGCCAGATATCGCTGAGGTCCGCGAAAGGCCAGGTCAGCCGCGGTTCCACCGTCCTACCCCGGTTCGTGAACTCTCGGCGCGCGTGCCACCTCGCGGCCACCCACGCGGCCTACCCGGTCGGTCCTCCGCGACACGGCGACCCGCGGGTAACTCCGCCGATTCGCCGCGCCTGTATCACCCGCTGCCGGAGCCGGTTTCGGAGGGGCCCGACGGGGTGATGATCTTGCTGATCTCACCGAGCAGCTGCGGGGGGGCGGACAGATGAGGCTCGCGACGTTCGATGGGCGGGCAGCCTGGCATGTGGGCATAGTTGAGGGTGACGAGATCGTCGACCTGACCGCGGCTGATCCGACCCTGGTCACCATGGTTGATCTCCTGGCCCGCGGGCCAGCTGCGGCTGCGTCGTCCTCAGCTACGGCCCCGCGGTTGCCCGTGTCAGCCGTGAAGCTGGGCCCGCCCGTGCCCCGGCCGCCGAAGTTCCTGGCGATCGGTTACAACTACGCCGCTCATCTGGAAGAAACGCACATGGCGCGGCCGACACGGCAGGCCTGGTTCAACAAGCAGCAGACGTCCATCGTGGGCCCCGGCGATCCGGTCTGGATCCCCGCGATCGCCCCCGACGAGGTCGACTACGAGGGCGAGCTGGGAGTGGTGATCGGCCGGCGCTGCAAGGACGTGCCCAACGATAAATCTGCGGTCCTCGACGTGATTGCCGGGTTCACCATCGTCAACGACGTGAGCGTGCGCGACTGGCAGGAACTCGAACCCGGCATGGTGGTGAGCAAGTCCTTCGACACGCACGGCCCGATCGGGCCCTGGATCGTCACTCCCGATGAGATCGACGATCCGCTCAGCCTTGGCCTTCGCACCTACGTCAACGGCGATCTGCGGCAGGACGGCAACACGAAGGACATGCTGTTCACCATCTATGAGCAGGTGTCGTACCTGTCCAGCGCGTTCACCCTCGAGGTCGGCGATGTGCTGTCGACCGGCACGCCAAGCGGCATTGCCTGGCACCGCCCCGGCATGTACCTGAAGGCCGGCAACACGGTCCGGGTGGAGATCGAGAAGATCGGCGCCCTCGAGAATCCAGTCATCGCTGAGCCCGCCTGACGAACGCACCAGCCGGCCGCCGCCTCTCGCGTTGGGATGACGGCAGGTTTACACTCGCGGCCAGGGTGATCGGATGGATGAGGCTGCTGGGGAGTTCCTCGATCTGGTTCATCGGTTCGAGGAGATCAGGGATGCAGTGACGCCAGAGCGCGCTCATGCCGAGTTCGACGAGACGACGCTGCAGCTGTTCTGGAAGAAGTGGCCGAGCTTGTCCGCGTGGGCTGGCTCGCTGTGGCGAATGCTCTCCGAGGAACTGGCCGGGCCAGCGTCCCCGTACCGGGACGCTGAATTGGACGAGGCAGGCGGCAGTGGATAACTGCTCACGGCGTGAGCGATCGAGTCGGCGATGATGCTGCGGGACCTGATGAGCACGCGGGTGGCCTCGGTAACGCCGGGCGCGCCGGTCTCACACGCGGCCGCGGCCATGGTAAAGGCGAGTGTCGGCTCCGCCGTCGTGATGGAGGGTCGGTTCCTCGTCGGCATTCTCACCGAGCGCGATGTGCTGCGGGCGGCCGCCTCCGGGCAGGACCTGTCAGCGTCACTGGTATCGGCTTGGATGACCCCCGACCCTCACTCGGCCAGCCCCGACACGTCGGCCGAAGAGGCAGCCCAGATCATGCTCCTGCACGGTTTCCGCCACCTGCCGATCGTGGAGGGGCGGGCGGTGTGCGGGGTCGTGAGCCTCCGCGACCTTTTCGCATCCAGAATTCGCCGCCAGCCCGAGAGCTGAGCCACCGGATCCAGGGAGTGACGCGAGTCAGCCGGGAAGTCCCTCCTGGATCATGTCCGCGAATGGTCCGCCGGCGCGGATCAGGTCGCGGTATCGCCCTAGCGGTCATGGCGCCGACCGGACCGCGCCACCTGGGTCCGCGGCCGCGATGGCTGGCTTGCATGCGCGGCCATGTCACATGCGCAGAAGCTGTACTTGCAACTATCTTGCAGCTGGGTTAGCGTGCGCTCAGGCGGTCCGCCGCAGGCTGCCTGATCTGGAGGGGTGCCGCAATGTCCGCTGTTGCCGCTGTCGAAACACCCGGCATAGTCAGGACCGTCCGGGAGTCCTTCGCGAAGATGTCTCCGGTGGAGCGCCGCCGGACGCTGGGCATGTACGGCTCGATCCTTGTGCTGCACGCGCTGGGGTTCGCCGTGTTCATTGCCTACGTCCTGCCAGCGCACTACAAGCTCTTCGGGATCGGGCTGAGCGTCACCGCGTACACCCTGGGGCTGCGGCACGCATTCGACGCCGACCATATCTCGGCGATCGACAACACCACCCGCAAGGCGATGAACCTGCGGCAGGGCACGAGCAAGCCGCGCCCGTTCGCGTTCGGGTACTTCTTCTCTCTCGGCCACTCCACGATCGTGGTAGCGATGGGCGTAGGGATCATCGTCGCGGAGAAGACCGTGCTGCCGGCGGTCACGCACTCCAACTCTTCGCTCGAGTCCTTCGGCGGCACCTTCGGCACGATCGTATCGGCCGCGTTCTTGTTCCTGATCGCGCTGCTGAACCTGATCATCCTCATGGGGATCGTGCGCGTGTGGCGCTCGATGCGCCGTGGCGAGTACAACGAGGCCGAGCTGGAGTCCCAGCTGGAGAAGCGGGGGTTCTTCTACCGGTTCTTCGGCCGGTGGATGAACGCCATTGACAAGGAATGGCAGATGTACCCGGTCGGCGTGGTGTTCGGCATGGGTTTCGACACCGCCACCGAGGTGCTGCTGCTGACTACCACGGCCTACCTTGCCTCCGAGCACATCCCCTGGCAGGCAGTCATCGCATTGCCGATCTTGTTCACGGCCGGCATGTCCCTGATGGACACCACCGACGGGATGTTCATGAACGCAGCCTACGGCTGGGCGTTCTTCAACCCCGTTCGCAAGGTCTTCTACAACCTCGCGATCACCGGGCTGTCCGTAGCGATCTGCGTCTTCATCGGCGGCATCGAGACCCTCAGCCTGGTCCCGCTCGAAGTCCACGGCGTCAGTCAGACCAGCGGCTTCTGGGGTTTCATGTACAACTTCAACATCAACACGGCTGGCTTCGTCATCGTCGGCATGTTCATCCTCACCTGGACAGCGGCCATCCTCATCTGGCACTTCGGCCACATCGAAGAGAAGTGGTCCGCCCGTCTTCAGCCCACCAGCGCCGCCCAGCCAGGCGCCGGCGGCAGGGCCTAGCGGCGGATCCGGCTGGGTTATCCGACAGGTCTCCGGGCCGCTAGGGGCCAGCACTTGCGTGAC
>JASHPF010000384.1 GCA_030038295.1 Streptosporangiaceae bacterium | reverse complement strand
CGGTGGCCCACCTGTTCAGCTCGGCGATGTCGGTAAGGGGAAGCTGCCGCCCCCCGCCCTGGTAGGCGAGCGAGGAATCGACGTATCGGTCGGTGACGACGATGGCGCCGCGTTCCAGCGCGGGAATGATCACGGACTCGACGTGCTCAGCCCGGTCAGCGGCGTACATCAGCGCCTCGGCACGCGCCGAGAGGCCGGCATGGGCCGTGTCAAGGAGCAGCGCGCGCAGCCGCATCCCAACCTTGGTCGCGCCGGGCTCATGCGTCGTCACCACGTCATAACCCTGGTCGCGCAGCCAGATGGCCAGCAGCCGGGCCTGGGTCGACTTGCCCGCACCCTCGCCGCCCTCCAGCGCCAGCAGAACGCCAGGGCGGCGCACGGGCTTCGGCACCGGGAGCGTCGACGCCGATGCGGACGCCAGCGTGGCCGCGGCGGCCGCGGCGTCCCCGACGCCGTTGCCAGCGGCGTTCGCCCGCCGTCTGCTGTCATGCCGCAACGCCGAGCCGAGGTCGGCAAGCAGCGGCACGCCCCGCCGGTCGTCCATCTGCCGGTACGACATCCGGCCGAGCAGCACGGCGACAACCGCGGCCAGCAGCAGCACGACGTTGTAGCCGACGTTGCGGTAGGTGACGTCGGCAATATGCACGCTGGACGCCCCCATGACCCTGGCGAGCGAGTTGAAGCCGCCCGCGAGCGTCGGTGCGATGGCGATCACCGCGAACAGGATCACCCGGATCGCCGACTGCAGAAACGCGAATGTGCGCCCGCGGGTCTCGTCGTCCACCTCGAGGCCGATGATGGTGTAACCCGTCACGTACGCAACGCCGGCACACGCGCCGATCACGATCACCAGGATGACGGTGAGCACGAGGCTCGGGATGAGTGCGGCGGCGGCCAGCGGGAGCGCCGCGAACATGATCGATACCCCGAACAGCCGCCGCCGGGAGAACCCGCGCAGCACGCGGAGGCCGAGGAACATTCCGATGGCCAGGCCGAAGAAGATCGCGGCGAACGCGGCGCCCCAGCCCGCGCTGCCGCCCTGCAGGATGTTCCTGATGTAGGACGGCCCGAGCCCCACAACGGCACCCGCCGCGGCGAAGGCGCCGGTCATGCCGAGGATGATGCCGCGTACCACCTGACTATGGCGGACGAATTGCCAGCCTTCCCAGATCGACTTGAGCACGGACGGCGAGGAGATCCTGTCAGTCTGCTGACGGCGCAGTTCGCGCAGGGTGTACACGGTCAGCGCAGATACCACGTACGTCGCCGCGTTGAAGTACAGCGCCAGGTTGACCTGGTTGGTCGAGAAATAGTGGGAGATATGGCCGAGGGCCGTACTGATCAGCGCCAGCAGCGCGAACAGCAGACCCGCGATCGGGGCGGTGCCGTACGTCGCGAACAGGCTGAGCTGATTGGCTTGCTCCAGTTTCTCCGGTGGCACCAGGTTCGGCACCGATGCGTCCTTGGCCGGCGTCCAGAACAGCGAGGCGCACGAGGCCAGGAACTGGACTATGTACATCCAGGTCAGCTGGTTGGCGAAGCCGATCGACAGGTTGATCGGGATGGTGACGTAGAGCATTGCCCTGATGACGTCGCCGATGATCATGTTCATCCGGCGGTCGAACTTGTCCGCTACCGCGCCTGCCAGCGGCCCGAACACCAGCGCAGGCAGCAGCGAGGTCAGCCAGACGCCGCTGACTGCGTACGCGCCGCCGGTCATCCCGCCAATCTTGGCGGCCAGCGCGGACAATGCCAGCAGGCTGATCCAGTCCCCCAGGCTGGACAGCGTGAGCGCCACCCACAGCCGCCGGAACGGCGTGATCGACAGCACGCCGGGCCCGCGGACGCCCAAAGGGGATTGAAAGTTCACGGCGCTAAGGGTATCGGCCCTCCCTGGAGACGGCTGCTGACAGCGTAAACCTGCACCATCCGCACCAGGAAAAATGTGCGGAACGGGCTAGTTCCAGGGTGCAGCCGTTCGCCCGCTCTCGCAACTTCGAGCCAGCACGATCAGCCTGGCCAGCGCGGATGCGGGTGCGATGAGCCGCCGCTGGCGGCCAGTGGCGGGCCGGGGGGCCGCCTCAGCTGTCGGTGGCGGGAGCCTTCTTAGTGCCCCGGCTGCCGGCCTTCGCACCGCGACTCGCTGCCGCTCGGCCTCCGGACTTGGCGGTCCGGCCTGTGCCAGCAGCCGCGCGACTTCCGGCCCTCCGTCTGGGCGCGGGCGCCGCGGCCCGCCGCTCCGCGAGCAATTCGATGGCGCGCTGCGGCGTGATCGACTCAACCGTGTCGCCCTTGCGCAGCGAGGCGTTCGTCTCGCCATCAGTCACGTATGGGCCGAACCGGCCTTCCCTGAGCAGGATCGGCTTCCCGCTCGCCGTGTCCTCGCCGAGCTCCTTCAGGGGCGGGGCGGCTGCCGCGCGCGCCGCACGGCCCCGTGGCTTCGGCTGCGCCAGCAGCGCCTTCGCCTCGTCCAGGCTGATGGTGAACATCTGCTCTTCGGAGTCCAGCGACCGGCTCTCGCTGCCGTGCTTCACGTACGGGCCGTAACGGCCGTTCTGCACGGTGACCGGCTCGCCGTCGACCTCGCCGAGCGTGCGCGGCAGCGTCAGCAGCCTGATCGCGTCGTCCAGCGTGACGCTGTCCAGGTCCATGGACTTGAGCAGCGATGCCGTCCGCGGCTTCCCCGACCCCTGGCCGTCGTCATCGGCCTCGGTGACGTACGGACCGAACCGGCCGGCCTTGGCCACGATCGTCTTGCCGGTCTCCGGGTCGGTGCCGAGGACCTTGTCACCGCTCGGGCGGGCCAGCAGCTCGGCGGCGAATTGGGGCGTCAGCTCGTCCGGTGCCGTGCCCTCGGGCACGTTCACGCGCTGCCCGTCGCGCTCCAGGTACGGGCCGTACCGGCCGACCCGGACGACGATGTCGGTGTCGGGCAGCGGGAACGAGCTGACGTCGCGCGCGTCGATCTCGCTCAGGTCGCTGACCATCTCCTTGAGGCCCTCTTCGCCGTCTGCGCCGAAGTAGAAGCGGCGCAGCCATGGCACCCGCTGTGCCTCGCCGTTGGCGATGTCATCGAGGGCGTCCTCCATCTGGGCGGTGAACTCGTAGTCGACCAGATGCGGGAAATGCCGCTCGAGCAGCGTGACGACGGCGAACGCGACGAACGACGGGACCAGCGCGTTGCCCTTCTTGAACACGTAGCCGCGATCCAGGATCGTGCTGATGATGGTCGCGTAGGTCGACGGCCGGCCGATCGCCCGGTCCTCGAGCTCCTTGATCAGCGTGGCCTCGGTGTAACGGGCCGGCGGCCGGGTGGCGTGCTCGGCGGCATCCAGGCCGATCGCCCGTAGTGGCTCAGCCTCGGTCAGCGGTGGCAGCCTGCGCTGGTTGTCGTCTCGCTCGGCGTCGTCGTCGGCGTCTTCGACGTAAGCCTTGAGGAAGCCGTAGAAGTGAATGATCCGGCCGGAGGCGGTGAACTCAGCCTCCCGGCCTGGCGTCGTGCTCGAGCCGTTGTCCGAGGCGCCAGCGAGCGCGCCAACCAGGATCGGCGTGTGCGCATCGGCCTGACCGAGCACCCGCACCGACACCGACTCACCGGTGGCATCCTTCATCTGCGACGCCACGGTCCGCTGCCAGATGAGCTCGTACAGCCGCAGCTCGTCGCCCGACAGCCCGGCCCTGGCCGGCGTCTTGAACTGATCACCTGCTGGGCGGATGGCCTCATGCGCCTCCTGCGCGCTCTTGACCTTGCTGTCGTAGATCCGCGGCGCATCCGGGACGTACTCCGCGCCGTAGAGCTCCCTGGCCTGGGTCCGCGCGGCGTTCAGCGCCGTCTGCGACAACGTCACGGAGTCGGTGCGCATGTACGTGATGTGACCGTTCTCATAGAGACGCTGCGCGAGCTGCATGGTGTAACGCGAGGAGAAGCCGAGCTTCCTCGACGCCTCCTGCTGCAGCGTGGTGGTGCGGAACGGCGCGTACGGGGACCGGCGGTACGGCTTGCGTTCTACCGACTTCACCCGGAACGCCGCGTTGACCAGCCGGTCCCGCAGCGCCGCCGCAGCCGCGCCGTCGAGGTGCAGAAGTCCGCCTTGACTATCCGGATCAGCCCCGCTGCGCAGCTCACCGGTCGAGCTGAAATCGCGGCCCTGCGCAACCCGCCGGCCGTCGACTGTTACCAGCGTGGCGGTGAACGTCTGCACGTCACCGACGGCAAGGCCGTCCGTTTTGGCGAACTCCGCTTCCAGGTCCCAGTACTGCGCAGGCCGGAACGCGATCCGGTCTCGCTCCCGGTCGACCACCAGGCGCACCGCGACGGACTGGACCCGGCCGGCCGACAGCTGCGGCATGACCTTCTTCCACAGCACCGGCGACACTTCGTAGCCGTACAGCCGGTCCAGCACGCGACGGGTCTGATAGGCCTCGACCAGCCCCTGGTCTACGTCGCGCGGCGAGGCGATGGCGCGCGAGATCGCCTCAGGCGTGATCTCGTGGAACACCATCCGGCGCGTCGGTACGCGCGGCCGCAGCTCCTCCTTGAGGTGCCAGGCGATCGCCTCGCCCTCCCTGTCCTCGTCAGTGGCGAGGTAGAGCTCGTCGGCGTTCTTCAGTAGCTGCTTGAGCTTGGCGACCTGCTGCCTCTTGTCTGAATTGACGACGTACAGCGGCTCGAAGTCATGGTCGACGTCCACACCGAGCCGGGCCCATGGCTCCTTGCGGTACTTCGTCGGGATCTCGGCTGCCCTATCGGGCATATCCCGGATGTGGCCAATGCTCGATTCGACCACGTAGCCCTTTCCGAGGAAGCCAGCGATCGTGCGCGCCTTGGCTGGCGACTCGACGATGACCAGCTTGCTGCCACCGTTAGCGCTCGCGCGGCGACGGCCAGTCGACTCCTCGGTCCCTGCTGCCACTTCTCCCACCTTTAAATTCCGCCAGACGCCAGGAGGTTACCCCAGGCATGCTCCACAGCTGCCTGGCGCTCCAGCCGTCCGCTAGTCCCCTGGCGCACCAGCAAGCGATAGCACTGCCTGCTGACGCACTACTTGCCCACCAAACGTCCCCGTTCCCTTCCCGGACGTTAACCAGCACCCTGCACCAGCGTGTTCCCGTGGCCGGCCGGGCCGGATTCCGTCAAGGTGATTGAACCATCCCGCCTGACGCGCACAATGAGTTGATGGCGGAGTACTCCTACCTCGTGCTGTATCTACCGCGCGGCACATCGAGGGACGCGGCGCGTCGCATTCTGACTGATCACGCCGAGTATGGCAACTGGGAGCTGTCTGGGCTTCGCCTGTACCCGGACGGGAGCCGCAAGGCAACCTTGCGGCGACGCATCATCCGCCAGTCCAGGACTCGGCTCGGCGCGCCCTGGTCAACTTTCGGTGGCGCCGGATTACGGCACGGCGCTCCGCGCGACCCCAGCCGATCGGCGCGGCGACCTCATCTGGGTTGGTGAGCGGGCGAAGCCACGCCAGCTCATAGGGCGGTGGCCACGGCCAGGCACGCCCGATGGGCGACGCCTATGACCGTGGCCACCGGTGCGGGCGAGCGCCCGCAGCTGGCCTGGAGGGAATCATGGCCAGCACGCCTGATCCGCGCGCTGCCAGTCGCGGTGCCGTGCCACTGCGATGCTGCGCGGCTGCAGACCGGCTTCGCCAGGCTCTGCCCCTGTTCCGGCAACACAGGCGACCCTCCTTGTCGGCCAGCTGGCGATGGCCATGCAGTCTCCCGATGACCCGCCAGGGTGCGGGGCGGCTGGCCGGGGCGCAGTTCGGAAAGGGGGGGTCGCGCCTCGGGGGCTCTACCCCGCACAGGCAGTCACGGTAGCACTACTCAGTGTGCATGGGTGGTAAAAACGCAACAACACCCAGGTCAATCCTCATCACCGTGCTGCCGACAACGCGGACGATCTTGCGCTGACCTTCGCTAATGGAGCTGACCTCGGCTAATGCTTAGCAAAGATCAAGGAAACCGTCGAGAACGCGAACCCCGAACTGGAGCGCAGCGACCGGGACGCGCTCGTCTACGCCGTGGAACATGCCCGCAAAGTCGAGTTCGGGCGGTAGCCGGAGCGGCGTGAAGCCGAAGCACCGGATGCCCAGCCGGGAGAACGACTTTGCATCCGTGCCGCCGGACAGGCAGTAGGGCACCATCTGGCCGTCCGGGTCCTCGGCGTGCAGCGCCGCTGCCATCGCCGCGACAAGGTCGCCGTCGAAGCTTGTTTCCAGCGCGATGTCGTGGTGCACCGCCTCACGCCTGACGCCGGGGCCGATCAGCGCGTCAATCTCGCGGAAGAACTCCGCTTCCCGGCCGGGCAGGAACCGGCCGTCCACCTGCGCGGCCGCCACCTGGGGTACCACGTTCACCTTGTAGCCAGCCGACAGCATGGTGGGGTTCGCGGTGTGGGTCAGCGTCGCACCGACCATCTTGGCGATCGGGCCCAGCTTTCCGAGCACCGCCGCCGGGTCCGCGGCGTCGAACTCGACGCCCAGGGCCGAGCTGGCCGCTCGCGCGAAGGCGAAGGCCGCCTCGGTGTGCTCGACCGGCCACTCGTGGCGGCCGATCCGGGCGACGGCCTCGGCGACCTCGGTGACGGCGTTGTCCCTGTTGATCATGGAGCCGTGCCCGGCGGTGCCGCGCGCCGTCAGGCGCATCCAGGCCATGCCCTTCTCGGCCGTCTGGAGCAGGTAGAGGCGCCGCCCGCCGAGCGTGACGCTAAATCCGCCGACCTCACCGATAGCCTCGGTCACGCCCTCGAACTCGGCGGGGTGATTGTCGACCAGCCAGCGTGCCCCCCAGGTACCGCCCGCCTCCTCGTCGGCCAGGAACGCGACGACTACGTCGCGGGCAGGCCGACGGCCCTCGGCCAGTCGCTGGCGCAGCACCGCGAGGACAATCGCGTCGAAGTCCTTCATGTCGACCGCGCCGCGGCCCCAGACGCA
>JASHPF010000383.1 GCA_030038295.1 Streptosporangiaceae bacterium | reverse complement strand
GCCGGCGTGCTGGGCCCCATGATCCTGGCCGGGGTCGGCCTCGGCCTGGTGATCGCGCCCGCGATCAACACCGGCACCTTCGGCGTCGTACCGCAGGACGCGGGAGCGGCATCCGCGACCGTCACCGTCGGCCAGCAACTCGGCGCCTCGGTCGGCACCTCGCTGCTGAACACAATCTTCGCCAGCGCCGTCACCTCCTACCTTGCTGCCAACATTGCCGCTGCCCGGCTGATCGGCCGTCCTGCGCTGGCCGGGCTGGCACTGGCGCATGGCTATGACACCGCGTTCTGGTGGACCGCCGGCATCTTCGCCAGCGGCGCAGTCGTCGGCGGCACGCTGCTGCGGCGCGGGCCGCTGCGTCAAGTGCGCGTGCTGTCCCGGCCGGATGACCGGGTGGCAACAGCACAGGCCGAGCCTGCCCCGGAACGAGCTCAGTGACCGGGTCACGCCGCCCGCATCGTGTGGCTGCAGCGAGCGCCTGCTTATGGGCGGCCTGCCGACTTTGTGCCGCAGGAACCCACGTCACGAAAGGCAGGTCACGATGACTATCTCCGAGGCCACGGTTGCCATCATCGGCGCCGACACGATCGGCGGCACGCGCGCCGAGCACTTCGCTGCGGGCGGTAGGAACTTTCTGCTGGCCGGCCGTGACCCGGAAGCCGCGGCGAAGCTCGCGGCTAGCCTCGACGGCCACACCGAAGCAGTGACCGTCGATGAAGCCGTCGGACGAGCCGACGTGCTGGTGGTCGCCGTGTGGCTCGACGACTTCCGGGAGTTCATCGCCCAGTATGGCGGTCGGCTCGCGGGTAAATAATCGTCGACCCGAGCAACCCGGTCGGCCCGGACGGCTCCCGTGGCTACCTCAAGCTCATCAGCGAGCAGGAGTCCTCGGGCCAGATCCTGGCCGGGTTACCACCCGGAGCCCGGCTGGTCAAGCCGTTCGGCACCCTGTCGGCCCCGACGCTGTCGGGGCCGACAGGCGCACGCCCGACCGAGTGGTGCTGTTCTACGCCGCCGATGATGACGCCGCACGCGAACTGTCCTGCAGTAGGCGTGTCCATCCCACCCGGCTGCACCAGCGCGGCAGCCCCAGCCGCGTGCCCGCGAGAGAATGCCGGCATGGCCTACCAGCTCGAGATCCTCGACATGATCGCGGGCTCAGAGCTCGCCAGCCTTGTGGCTGCGGCCGGCGCAGCGATCGCCGCCAGCGGATCCTGGGAGCGCATTGTTGAAGTCCGCATGAGCGCCGGGCCGTCGGTGCGCATCAACCCCGCGGGCCAAGGCGGCTACGAGGTTGCTGTCACCTGGGGTTCCCAGCACGGGACCCTCACTGCTGGCGCTCTCGACACTGCGATCGAGTGCGCAGACCGGCTCGCCTGCGCCTTCTATCAGATGCGGCATGCCAAGCTGGTCCAGGACTGAGCCAGCCACTGCGGCGCGCGCCGGCGGCAGAAGTGGATGACTTGCGGCAGCTACTCGCGGCGGCCGTCTAGCGCGGAGGATTACGTTGTGATCGACCCTGGGCCGTCGCTGTCCACCGAGCGGCTGCAAGCAATCCTCAAGACGGAGGGATACCCGTCATCCACCTTCGGGATCGGCCGACGCGGACAGTACCTGGACCAGGCTTTCGTCATCGACAAGTGGAGCAACCGCTGGGTGGTCTATTACACCGAGTGTGGCAGCAAGACCGATATCCGCAAGCACACCACCGAAGACGCCGCGTGCTCACGCGGATCCGAGGCGCCTCGACGGACATGCGAGTCAGTCCGCCACCTAATTGAGCGCCGTCGGGCAGCACAAAGAGCGGCATGAGGCTGCGGGTCCGTTGGTGCGATGATGCGTGCATGCCGAGGTGGGTCCGCTCCTACTGGGATGAGGAAGACATCACATTCCTGTGGGAGGTCCGCGACGACGGGCGGATCGCTCGTTCTGTCGAGCTGGTCGGCCCGGAATTCCGTCCGCAGGCGGCCACAGCGCTCGATGAGGTTATGCGCGCGAGAGACACCGGCGGGATCCAGGCTGTCCAGGCATATGAAGCCCGCTACGGCGCTGCTCCGGAGAAGCCGGTTGAAGACTGGGACTTCCCGCATGAGGACATCAGTCAGTCCGACTTTGAACGTGCTTGGGCTCAGTCTCGTGAGGCTCTGAAGCCGTAGATCGTCGCCCTCTTCGCAGGTCAGCACCGGACAGCGGCTGAAGGGGATGCCGCGATCTGCTGACTAGCCGGGGCGAGGAACTGCCGCTTGCAGGATGTCGATCTGGCGGTTTCGCCCTGTGCGCCGGCGAACCTAGGCGTCTTCAGCCGGCGGCTTATCCCGGTCGCTGGCGGCAGCCCTCCCGGCGGCCAGGAAACGTGCGCGGTTTCGTGCCTCCGGTTCCAGACCAAGCGCGGCGCGCCGTTCGTCGAGGCCACCTGGTTCGTGCACCTGCCACAACGTGACGATGCCGTCCCTTTCCAGATACTGCGTGCCGTAGATCTGCGGCTGACCCCGGTGCATCAGTACCCGGTCCATCAGGTAGGCCAGGTCTCGTCGGCTGGCGTCGTCGCGGGCAACCGCGCCTTGCAGCAGGGGCAGGCATTCCTCCTGGAAGTCTGGCGGCGCGTGCTGTACCAGCAGCCAGGCCGCGTGCGCGGCCGCCTCTCCGACGAGCTGGTGGCCAGGCCACCCATATTCAGCCACAATCTCCGTCAGCCACGCGGTGTTGGCCCAATCCACCGGTTCGACGATCTCGTTCCATTGCTGCATGTCGTGCCCAGGCGGTAATGACTCTCTGGCGGCCTGGTCCTGGGCAGCACGGTTCAGGAGCTCTCTCCGCGCAACGCATCGTTCACGCGCACATCCTCCCGGCCGCATGATGACCAGGGGAAGCACGTCGTGTTCACGTCGTTCGCCGCTGCCCCGCCCGCAACATTCCAGCAGGCCAAGCGCACCGCCCGCGGCTTCTAGTTTCATTGACTGCGGGCCGGGCTTTGGCCGAGGCTCGGTCGAGGTGGCCGGGGTGGTCGCTCTGTCTGCGGCTGTCCACGTGCGTCGTGTGACTCTCATTTGGCGTGCGCTGCCCCGGCTGCCGCTTGGGCGGGAGAGGCTGAAGAAGGGAATGCTCTGCTGGTAGAAGCGGTGCCCTCCTGCGCCGATGGAATCCCCGACGGCTGAG
>JASHPF010000382.1 GCA_030038295.1 Streptosporangiaceae bacterium | reverse complement strand
CGGGCAACGCGGTGCAGCGCCTGGCGGCAGCCCGGCAATCTATCGACGAACATCGAGGTTCTGGCGATACGGATAATCTCGTCCGGGTCAGCCTGGTGGGTGAGCGACGCAATGTCGGAATCCAGACGATCCAGATTCGCCTCCGGGCTCGTAGCCGCGTCGGCGATGAGAGTGCTGCTGACACCGCGGTCGTCCGGGAGCTTGCGGGCAAGTCGCCACAGGCTGCCAGCCAGCGCCTCGCGCAGGTCTCGGGCCTGGCCGAAATGGCACGCCAGCGCAGCCGTGCGGGCTGCGCAGTCAGCAGTCATCGGGCTAATGTCCCGCCTGACCGCCGTATCAAGCGCCCCTTGCAACATCCGACAGGAGCCGATCACGTCACCGTCAGCGGCGAGCATGACGAACGACGCCGCAATCTCGATTTCAGCGGACGCAGCGTCGTCTCGATCGATGTGCCGCGCATCGTGGAGAAGCGCGCTGGCGTTGCGCAGGTCCCCCGCGACACTGGCGGCGACGTATGCGGCCTCCGCGAGCCGCCGCGCCCTGTCGTGCTCCGCCGGGCTGAGCTCAGACGCCCGGACCAATGCCATGACTGCGCTTGCGCCGTCGCCATGCTTCCGGATGGCCTGAGCCGCGCTGTCGAGCTGGGCCGCAATCTCCTCGTCCGGCTTGAGCGTGGCGGCGCCCAGGTGCCAGGCACGCCGGTCTGGCTGGTCGGACACCAGGTCCGCGAGACGCCGGTGTGCCCGGCGCCGCTCATCGTCGCTCGCCAGCTCGATCACGGCCGCCCGAACGAGGGGATGGCGGAACACCGGTCGGCGCGGACCGTGCCCGAGGTCCACCAGACGTGCGCGCTCGGCCGGCGCGAGGCTTGCCAGGGTTGCCCGGCCATCGCCGTCCGCCGCCAGCACCCGGACGTCTGCCGGGTCGCCGAGCGCCATCATCAGCAGCGCCTGGCGCGAACGCTCCGGAATCCTCGCAAGGCCAGGTGCATATACCCGTTGCAGGCGCCGGCCGAGCGGCACGAATGGTGCGAGGCCCCTCGCCGGCGCGGATCCGCGTTGCTGCAGCACTCGTGGCAGTTCGAGCAAAGCTAGCGGACTACCGCCGGCCTCGGCCAGCAGCCACCGGCGAGTCGGCGCCGACAGCAGCGGGAATCGGGACATTATCAGCTGACTCGCGGTGACCTCGTCGAGTGGCTGCAATTCGAGCTCGGGCAGTCCTGCATGATCGAAGAATCCATCTGCTCCAGCGCGCATCGCGGCCAGGAAGGCGACTGGCGTCCCGTGTAGTCTGCGGGCCAGGAATCCCAGTACGGACGCTGTCGAATGATCGAGCCAGTGAACGTCATCAACAACGATCAGCAGAGACGCGAAGCTCGACGCCGTGCGAACGAGAGTCAGGGCCGCACTGCAGACCAGCAGCCGGTCCGGCGGAGGGCCTGCGTCAAATCCGAGCGCGATGGTCAGGGCCTGCCTGTGCGGGACGCTCAGGTCCTTGAACAGTGCAGCAATCGGCGCGAGAAGCTCATGGAGGCCGGAGAACGGCACCTCGGCTTCGAATTGGACACCGGCTGCCCGGAGTACCTGAAATCCGCGTGCCTGCCCTTCTTCTGCCGCAGCATCAAGGACGGCAGTCTTGCCAATGCCCGGATCGCCTACCACCAGCATGGCTTCACCTCCGCTTGTTGCGCGCACGAGAAACTCGCGGATCCGAGTGAGTTCGTCATCCCGTCCGAGCAGGAGTTGTGCGGGCGAATGGCAGACGGCGTCGGCCGACACCGTCATTTCCGTCATCGGTCGCTCCCTCGCAGGTCAGAATGCCTGGCAACGAGTCAACGATGGCCTCGGCTGCCTGGGCATGTCATTGCCGCCAGCGAGCCTCTGCGCTTCCGGCCAGCCAGCTTCGGTCAGGGCCGCTAGCGGGAGAGTGGTCTTCCAGCCAGCGCCAGGTACCTCATCGCCGGGCGGGAAGTGACCTCGCTGCCCGCGAGAAAGCCACAGGTCGCGAGATATGGTGCAGCCATGCCTCCAGCTGCGCCGAAGAGCATGCGACGCAGAGTCGTTATCGCCGACGATGACGTGCTGCTACGCGAGGGGATCGCGAGCCTCCTCGGCGAGGCGGGCTATGACGTAATCGGCCGCGCGGGTGACGCCGAGACGCTAGTCAGGGCCGTTCGCGCGGGCCAGCCCGATCTGGTCATAGCCGATATTCGGATGCCGCCGACCCAGACCTCAGAAGGCATCGACGTCGCGCACTTGATTCGCAGCGAGTTTCCTCATATCGGGGTCCTGCTGCTGTCAGCGCATGTCGAGGTCGAGATCGCGATCGACTTCCTCCGCAGCGGCGAACGAATCGGCTACCTGCTCAAAAGCAGGATCATGAAGGTCGAGGACCTAGTGGACGCCCTGGAGCGCATTGCGCTCGGTGGCGCCGTAATCGACCCGTTTCTCGTTCAGGAGCTGCTCGGTCAGCGGCGTCGTGCCGACCCGCTCGCCGGGCTTACCACGCGCGAGCGGGAAGTACTCGCGCTGGTCGCCGAGGGGCGTTCCAATAGCGGAATTGCGCATCGGCTGTGGATTAGTGAGGGCGCCGTAGAAAAGCATGTCCGAAGCATCCTCGCGAAGCTGGATCTGCCCGCCACAGACGAGGATCATCGCCGGGTGCTCGCTGTGCTCACGTTCCTCGATGCCGGGTAACGAGCAGGTTGGTGTCGCAGCCTCCGGCGGACCCGGGAGTCGTTTGACGGATGTAACTCTTGTGACGGCCCGCCAGGTTTGGCATATGGAATACACCGGGGCCAGATTCGCGAGCAAGCCTGTCGTGCGCGGCTTGAATCCGCGCCGCCTGGTCGCGATCGATGAACATCCGCCACCAGGTGGCAGGGCATTGTCACCGTGGCCGGCACGCACCGAAGCGACCGCCCGCGTTGTTGTATGTGGTTTGCTCGCAGCCTATGTCGCGCTAATCGCGACCTGACTGGAGTCGGCGGGAATGGCATGCCTGCCGACGTGACAAGGCACTGGACCGAGACTTGAGAGGATGCCAATGGCCGAGCCAGCGATTGAAAGCACGAACGACGTGGTCGTCAAGACCAGTCCGCGTACAGTTGGCGACACCGTCTTACGCCTGACGCAGATACTGGCAGCCAGGGGCATCAAGCTGTTCGATGTGATCGACCAGAGCGCTGAGGCGCGCAGCGTCGGGCTCGACCTGCGCGCGACCACGCTGGTGATCTTCGGGGATCCGGCGGCCGGCACTCGGGTGATGGCCGCCGCCCCTATGTCTGCGCTCGACCTGCCGCTGAAGGTGCTCGTCTGGGATGACTCCGGCCAGACGAAGGTCTGCTACATCGCACCGGCCGCCCTAGCCGAGCGTCATCACCTCGGCGCCGACCTTGTCGTCGGACTTGCCCGGATCGACGGTCTCACTGATGCGCTCATTGCGCCGCCGCTGCAAGCTGCCGGTTCCTGAGTCGGCTTGCAGTCGGCGCTGAGGCAAGACGCCAACCGTCAAAGATGCGGGCACCAGGACAGGACGTGGGCATCGAGGTCATGCCGCGTGCCGCCAGGCGTTGCGGGCTGAGGCTTCCTGTTCGAGCGTGGTGGCCAGCTAATCGTCGTGAATACGGCCAAGCTCAGGCCACGGATGAGGTGCTGGATCGCGGTGCCTGGCGGCCGGGCGGAGCAGACGTTGCCGCCCGTCAGGCGCCAGGTTACGGTCGGGCGTGTGAACGATCTAGAGGCCGGCGTCGATGTCGGTGGCAGCGGGCCAAGCCATGATCCACCCGATCAGGCGGGGCTACACCAGCTTGTCGAAGAACAGGCGGCGCTGCGTCGGGTCGCGACTCTGGTGGCACGCGGGACGGCGCCGGAGCAGGTGTTCGCGGCCGTCATCGAGGAGGTTGGGCGACTGCTTCCGGTCGATGTGGTGAGCATGAGCCACTACCAGACGAGTGGTGTGCTCATCTTTGTCGCCAAATGGGGCAAGCTAGACCAGCGCGATCCCATCGGCAGCCGAAGGCTGCTCGGCGGACGCAACGTCGGCACGCTCGTCTTCGAGACGGGCCGTCCGGCGCGGGTCGACGGCTATGACGACAGCTCTTCGGGACCGATCGGTGCTACTTCCCGCGAGCTAGGCATCCGCTCGTCAGTCGGGTCGCCGATCATGGTCGACGGTCGGCTGTGGGGCATGATCGCCGCCGGCTCGACGCTCGCGTTGCTGCCGGCGGACACCGAGGAACGACTGGCGTCCTTCACAGAACTCGTGGGGACCGCGATCGCCAACGCTGAAAGCCGCGCCGCTCTCGCCCGGCTAGCCGAGGAGCAGGCCGCGCTGCGGCGCGTCGCCACACTCGTGGCGGGCGGAACCTCGCCAGAAGAGGTTTTCGCGGCGGTCGCAGAGGAGATCAGGCAGCTGCTGCCTGCGGACGTGGCGGCCATGTGCCGCTACGAGCCTGGCGGCGTGCTCACCTACGTAGCCGTCCTGGGCAGCGCGAGCGACCAGTTTACTGCTGGCAGCCAACAGGCTCTTGGAGGGAAGAATCTGGCTACCCTCGTCTTCGATACTGGCCGTCCGGCGCGGATAGACGACATGGCTTCCTCGGACCCGATCGGTGCTACTTTCCGCAAGGCGGGCATCCGGTCGGCGGTCGCCACACCGGTCGTCGTTGAAGGCCGCCTCTGGGGCGCCATCGTCGCGGGCTCGAGCCTCGACGAACCGTTGCCTCCGGAGACCGAGGAGCGGCTGGTCTCGTTTACCGAGCTGCTAGCGACGGCGATCGCGAACGCTGACAGCCGGGCACAGCTGCTGGCCTCCCGGGCGCGCATCGTCGCCGCTGCCGACGAGGCCCGGCGGCGGATCGAGCGTGACCTTCACGACGGAACCCAGCAGCAGCTGGTCTCCCTGCTGCTAGACCTGCGGGTTGCGCAGGCGGCGGTGCCGCCGCAGCTTGGTCAGTTGGAGGCCGGACTGGCACGCATGCAAGAGCGCATCACCGGCGTGTTTGATCAGGTGCGGGAGATATCTCGCGGGATCCACCCTGCGGTCTTGTCGGAGCGGGGCCTGCAGGCTGCGCTGAAGATGCTGGCGCGTAGGTCCACGGTGGCCGTGGAGCTGGATGTGCACACCGGACCGCGATTGCCCCAGCCTGTTGAGGTGGCGGCGTACTACGCCGTATCCGAAGCCCTGGCCAACGCCGCCAAGCACGCGCGCGCGTCAGCAGTCCGCGTCGAACTCGACACTCGGGACGGAGCGGTACGGCTGGTAGTCCGGGATGACGGAATCGGGGGAGCCGACCCGGCCAACGGATCAGGGCTGACCGGGCTCCGCGACCGTATCGAGGCGGTTGGCGGCACGCTTGACCTGACCAGCCCGCCCGGCGGCGGCACAACGCTGCTCATCCAGATTCGAAACGGCTACTCCACCAGTCGGGACGGCGGGATTTGAGCCCGCGACCCCTTGACCGCCAGAACAGTGCAGTAGCCGTTTTGCCCGATCAGAAGAATTCAGCCTTGCGGACACGACGTGGCGTGACCTGCGGGTTGTGCACCCGCACGCACAGCGTATGGTCCCCACATGGTCCCCGACGTGTATCAGGAGATCAGGTAGCGGGCGCTGTAAAGGTCGCGATGAAGCAGCCCGTGTTGGGACCGGCCTTGGCGACGAGCTCCCATGTACCCGGCTCGGGGATTGGTATCGCGGATGGATAGAAAGGTGAGCGCCGCTGGCGGCGACGTAGGGCTGGCGGGTGAGGGGTGCCATGGTCCTGTCAGGCAGATGAATCTCCTGCACCGTGAGATCGGACATGTGAGCAACATGCAGTGGCATCCAGTAGATCTTCACTTCGCTACGCCGGCCGGATCGCTGATAGGCGGCGGCGAAACCTTGCTCGTCGATTCCGAAGGGGCCTGCCAGGAAGCCGCCCGAGCGAACATTGCGATGATGACCGACGACAACACACCGGTCGGACCAGGAGCCTGGCACGCCGCGGAAAGCGGAAGCCTGCACAGCGCCGGGCTTTTGAACACTTGCCCACCACGGCGATGTGTGAGTGCGGGTGGCGGTGCTGCACGCTGACGACGCCAGCACGACGGCGCACAGCAGAGCCGGCAGGGTTGGTCATCCCGCGGGCATCTTTGACGGCACCATCTGATCGTCGCCTCAGGCCAGGGCGGCAGCAACATCTCTGCAACCGCTTTGATGCGCAGCGGGCCCGCTGCCGGCTAATCAACGGCCAATTTCCGCCAGGCCACGTGCTGCTGCATTAGGAGGTCTCCTGCAAGCGCGGTTACGAGGCGGCGCGGAGGCGTGTCATCGGGCCGATAGCGTTGTCCCCATGCCCATGCGCGTTACGGCTGCAGGCCGCTGCCCCATCTCGCTGGTTCGCTTTCCGTGCTGCTCTCATGACGGCTGGTTGCTGCCCAGCTGGCTAGGAGTCGGAGCGCATCGTGCGAGGGCGTGCCGGGCTCGGCAGTGTAGGCG
>JASHPF010000381.1 GCA_030038295.1 Streptosporangiaceae bacterium | reverse complement strand
ACCCGGCTGCGGCCACCGCGGGCCGCCCGGGGCTGGTCCGCGCACCGCCTCGGTGCCGTAGTCAGTCTCGCGTCGGACCCGAAGCACGCCGACGAGCTCGATGCCGCCCGCTACGGCGGCCGCCGCCAGCGGCCAGAACGCCAGCGCGCCCTGCGAGCCGAGCGAGATCGGCGCGTGTAGCAACGTGCCGGGCTTGCTCGTAGCGAGCAGGTGATTGAATCCCGGCGCGCCGGACAACTGGTGCCCGAGCCACTCGGTCAGGAACGCCGCACCGGTGGCACCGATGACGATCGCGGCCATCGGCACCGGCCCGTAGCGCCGGACCCCGAACAGGTAGCCGACCAGCCCGATCAGCGCACCGCCGATCACCGCGAGCAGGCAGTACCAGCCATCGGCGGCGATGAACGCACTCGTCTCCGGGTTGACCGCGTAGGCCGTCGGCGGCTTGAGCGTGTACACCTGATACACCACGCGCGGCGCGCCGGCCGCCCAGGTCAGACCGGCGACGAGCCCAACGACGGCGCTGCCAGCGACGATCAGGCAGGCCACCACGACGGCGCGGCCGAGCGCCGAGTCGTGGGGCGGGATGGTGTCAGTCATGGCTCCGTAGCAGCGTACGGGACCGGGCCGGAAAACCCGACAGCGCCGGTCGAGTGCCGTGCCCAGAGCGGGGCACCCTGCGCGCCGAGGATGAGCCGGGAACGCGCCGTCAGGCGGCTCACCTGGCTCTGGTAGCCTCCACACGCGATAGGACGCAATTGCCAGCTTCGCCGGATGAGAGACGCCGATGATCGAGGTCAGAGATCTCACCAAGCGCTTCGGCCCCAAGGTAGCGGTAGATCACCTGTCGTTCACCGTCCAGCCAGGCCGCGTCACCGGCTTTCTCGGGCCAAACGGCGCCGGCAAATCCACCACAATGCGCCTCATTCTGGGCCTCGACCACGCTAATGGCGGCTCTGCGACCATCGACGGGAGGCGCTACGCCGACCTGGCGAACCCGCTGCGCACGGTCGGGGCACTGCTCGAGGCAAAGTCCGTGCACAGCGGCCGGAGCGCGCGCAACCACCTGCTGTTCCTGGCTCAGACTCAGGGACTGCCAGCCAGCCGGGCCGACCAGATGCTGGACGTCGTCGGGCTTCGCGACGTCGCGGGCAAGCGGGCGGGCAGCTACTCGCTCGGCATGAGCCAGCGCCTCGGCGTCGCCGCGGCGCTGCTCGGCGATCCGGAAGTACTGCTGCTCGACGAGCCCGTCAACGGTCTCGACCCTGAGGGCGTGCTCTGGATCAGGAACCTCATGAAGGACCTGGCCAGCCGCGGCCGGACGGTCCTGGTATCGAGCCACCTGATGAACGAGATGGCCGTCACCGCCGACCACCTCATTGTCATCGGCCGGGGCAGACTGCTCGCTGACGCCTCGACCGAGGAAGTCATCGCCCGCGGCTCGGGCCAGTCCGTCCGGGTGCGGACACCCGATCCTGACCGGCTGACCGCGCTCATCGAGGCCGAGGGTGGCAAGGCGCTCCCGGCCGGGAACGGGGCCGAGAACGGCGGTGAGGCCCCGGTCCTCACCGTCACCGGTGTGCCGGCGGCGCGCATCGGTGAGCTGGCCGCGTCCGCGTCCGTCGTGCTGCACGAGCTGACGCCGCAGCTCGCCACGCTCGAGGACGCGTTCCTCGAGCTCACCTCGGACAGCCTCGAGTTTGGCCACCTGACCGCCGCCGGACCGGTGCGCGAGTCCACCGACGGGAGCACCCGATGAGCGCCACCGCAGCCTCCAGCCAGCTGGAGTCGCGCGTCACGCGGCCCGGCCGGCCAGCCGGTTTCGGCCACCTCATGCTCGCGGAGTGGACCAAGATTCGCTCGGTCCGGTCCACCATCTGGACGCTGCTGCTCTTCGTGGTCATCACCATCGGCCTGACCGCGCTGTTCAGCTGGCTGTCCGTCTCGCACTGGACCGGACCCCGCGCTCCGGCGCGCGACGCGGCGATCCTGGCCGATCCGGTCGGGTTCATCTTCGGCGCTGGCATCGGTCTGGGCCAGCTGACGATCTGCGTCCTCGGCGTGCTGCTGATCACGACCGAGTACTCGACGGGTGTCATCCGGGCGTCGCTGCTGGCGGTGCCGCGCCGGTACCCGATGCTGGCAGCCAAGATCGTCGTGTTTGGCATGATCCTGCTGGTGCTGGCCGAACTGGTCGCGTTCGGCTCGTTCTTCGTCGGGTCGGCCATCCTGCACAGCAGAGTGGTCGTCACGCTCAGCGACACCGGTGTGCTGCGCGCGACGCTCGGCGCGGGCTTCTACCTGACGGTGCTCGGGATCTTCTCGCTCGCGATCGGCTCGATCATTCGGCACACGGCCGGCGGCATCAGCATCACCATCGGCGTGGTCCTCGTGCTGCCGATTCTCGCCGGGCTGCTGCCGAGCAGCTGGGGTGCCCACATCAACGCCTACCTACCGCAGCAGGCCGGCTCGCTGGTCTACGCGGTGCACCAGAGCAGCAGCCAGCTGCTGACGGCCTGGGAAGGATTCGGCGTCTTCTGCATCTGGACCGCGCTGCTGCTTGGTGCCGGTACCTACCTGCTGCTGCGCCGCGACGCCTGAGCTCAGCCAGCCTGGCGCGGGCGAGCCGCCAGCACCCTCTCGTACGCGCGGGTGACATCCGCGCGGTCGGCCGGCTCGACCACCGTCCCGGCGCTGAGGCGCTCGATCATCGCCGCCTGGTCGAGCAGGACCTGGCCTTCCTGGGCGTTGGTGGTCCGCTCCATGATCTTGGTCAGGGCGTCCAGCTGCCTGATCATCACGGCGGGCATCCCCCCGGCGGCCTGGCGCACCTTCTCGAATGCCCGCTGCACCAGCCGTTGCCAGGTCGTCTCGGTGACGATCACGCGCACCACGCCGCCGGAGTCCCGGTAGACCCGGGTCGGCTGCCACCGGCCGGCTACCTTACACAGGCTGTCGCCGATCCAGTCGATGCAGGTCAGCGCCGTGAAGGTGTCGTTGACGGCCGGTGACAGCGCCCGGATGCCGATCTCCACGAGCTGGTCCAGGCCGAACGACATGTCCTGAGCCAGCGTCCGGTACGGGCCGGTGACGTGGGCGCGGGCCAGCTCGCGGGCGATTTCGCTGGCAGCCTCGGCTGGCCAGACCGCCGCGTACTGCTGGCCCGCGACGATGAAGTGACCGGGCCGGAACATCACGTGGATGATGGCGTCCACCTCGGTGGCGATCGCGACGAGCAGCTCGTGCTCGACGTACTGCAGGTAGCCGCTCCGGGGCGCGGTGACCACGCCGCCGCGGCCGGCCATGCCCGCGATCAGCGCAGCCGCCTGCTCGGCCCCGGCGTAGTCGACCGCGTCGCCCGCCTGCAGCTCGATTGCCTGCTGCAGGTCGCCCGCGATGCTGGCGATCACCTCGGGAAGCTGGATCTGGCGCGAGATGTGGTGCAGGAAGTAGATGAGCACGGCCAGGTCGACCAGCATGAGCGCGAGCGTCACGGTCACGCTGATGTGCGGCACGAAGGCCCCGTGGTCGCCCTGGCCGACCGAGCCGAGCGTCAGCACCGCGTAGACGAAGGTCGCCACGAAGGTGCCGAGGGTGATCTGGGTGCCCCGGTCGCGGATGAAGTTGCGCAGCATGCGCGGCCCGAACTGGGTCGAGGTCAGCGTCAGCGCGACGATCACGATGGAGAACACCACTCCCACCACGGTGATCACGGCAGCCGCGATCGCGGTCAGCACCGTACGGGCCACGTCCGGGCCGCCGCTGATCGCCCAGCCCGGAACCCCGAACACGCGGGCGTAGGAGGCGCGATCCAGGGCGTACGTGCCGACAAACAGGATCGCGGCGCCCACTACCGCGATCGCCGGCACCAGCCAGAGGTTCGTCCGGAGAACTTCCTGCCGCCACTCGGACCGGCGCAGCAGCCTGCGCAGCTGGCTGCGCCATCGCCGCCGTCGGCCGTAGTCCTGCATGATTCGCGCCCCCCTGGCTGCTCGGGGACGCCGGCCAGGCCTGACTTCCGGCTCACCCAGACCCCCGATCGTAGCCGGAGCGGGCGCCCCCGGCGCCGGTCAGGCTGCCGGTAAGGACCCGACGCAGGCAGGGCCGAGCAGCTGCTTGAGGTCGGCGAGCAGCGAAGGAGAAGGCCGGACCCGAAGCTTGTCGTCGAGGCGCAGCACCGTGACCCGGCTACCGGAGATGAGCCGCACATGCACCTCAGTTGGCCCCGGATGGGTCCGCAGCGCCTCCTTGAGCCGCTCCACGACCGGCGGGATGCACCGGGCCTCGGGTATCGACACGACGAAAGGGCCGGTGTCGCCCACGGTGACGTCGGGCGTACTCACCTCCGTCGCGACCAGCTTCGGTACCTCTTCCCGCCGGTCCAGCCGCCCGCGGACGACCACGATCGCGTCGTCCAGGATCTGGCTCGCGCACTGCGCGTAGGTGGCCGGGAAGAACAGCACCTCGATGGCGCCTTCCAGGTCTTCGAGCGTCGCCGTCGCCCAGGTGCTGCCCTGCCTGGTCACCTTGCGCTGCACCCCGGACAGGATGCCGCCGACGGTGACGGCCTGGGCGTCCCGGTCCGGTCGCGGGCTGCGGTCGAGCTCGTCCTCGGCGGAGCCGACGAGCTGCGCGAGCGAGCAGTCCGTGGCTGCGGCGAGGATGTGCTCGACGCCCAGCAGCGGGTGATCGGAGACGTAGAGGCCCAGCATTTCGCGCTCGAACGCCAGCAGCGTCGGCTTGTCCCACTCCCCGGCCGGGATCGGCACCTCGAAGGTCACGTCGTCGGCCGGGTCGTCACCGAACAGTGAGTCCTGGCCGATGGCCTCGTTGCGCTTCACGTCGATGATCGCGTCGACCGCCTGCTCGTGGATCAGCATGAGCCCGCGCCGCGGGTGGCCGAACGAGTCGAAGGCGCCGGCCTTGATCAGCGACTCGATCACTCGCTTGTTGCAGACGTTGACCGGCACCTTGCGCAGGAAGTCCGAGAAGCTGGTGAACGCCCCCTTCGCCCTGCGCGCCTCGACGATCGAGTCCACGACCGCCGTGCCCACGTTGCGCACCGCCGCCATCCCGAACCTGATGTCGGTGCCGACCGGGGTGAACATGGCGGTTGAGGCGTTGACGTCCGGGGGCAGCACCTTGATGCCCATCCGGCGGCACTCGTTGAGGTACAGCGCTGATTTGTCCTTGTCGCCGGCTACCGAGGTGAGCAGGCCTGCCATGTACTCGGCCGGATAATTGGCCTTCAGGTACGCGGTCCAGTAGGCGACCAGCGCGTAGCCCGCGGCGTGCGCCTTGTTGAACGCATAGCCCGAGAACGGCACCATCACGTCCCAGATCGTCCTGATCGCGCCGTCGGAGTACCCGTTCGCGCGCATCCCGGCGGCAAACGGCTCGTACTCCGCGTCCAGCACCTCCTTCTTCTTCTTGCCCATCGCCCGGCGCAGCAGGTCGGCCTTGCCCGGTGAGTAGCCCGCCAGCCGCTGCGCGGCGAACATCACGTCCTCCTGGTAGACCAGCAGGCCGTAGCTCTCACCGAGGATGTCGGCCAGCGGCTTGGCGAGCTCGGGATGGATGGGAGTCACCGCCGCCCGGCCGGTCTTGCGGTCGGCGTACACCGGGGCGCTGGCCATCGGGCCGGGCCGGTACAGCGCGTTGACCGCGGAGATGTCGCCGAACTTGTCGGCGCGCATGGCCCGCAGCAGGGCCCGCATCGGGCCGCCCTCCAGCTGGAACACGCCCAGCGTGTCGCCGCGCGCCAGCAGCTCGTAGGTGGGCTTGTCGTCCAGCGGCAGCTGATCGAGGTCGACATCGACTCCCCGGTTGGCCTGGATCCCGGCCACCGCGTCTTCCAGGATCGTGAGATTGCGCAGGCCGAGGAAGTCCATCTTGAGCAGCCCGATGTCCTCGCAGGCCGGGTAGTCGAACTGGGTGATGATGGCGCCGTCGGCCTCCCGCCGCCAAACCGGGATGTGGTCCATCAGCGGCTCGCTGCTCATGATGACGCCGGCCGCGTGCACGCCCGGCTGGCGGATCAGCCCCTCGAGGCCGCGCGCCGTGTCGATGACCTGGCGCACCTCCGCCTCGGCCGCGTAGAGCGTTCGCAGCTCGGCCGCCTCGCCGTAGCGCGGGTGATCGGTGTCGAAGATGGCCGCTAGCGAGATGTCCTTGCCGAGCACCGCGGGCGGGAATACCTTCGTGATCCGATCCCCGAGCGCGTAGGGAAAACCGAGTACACGCGCGGCGTCCTTGACGGCCGCCTTCGCCTTGATGGTCCCGTAGGTGATGATCTGGGCAACGCGGTCGTCGCCGTATTTCTCGGTGACGTACCGGATCACGTCACCCCGACGACGCTCGTCGAAGTCGATGTCGATGTCCGGCATGGACACCCGCTCGGGGTTGAGGAAGCGCTCGAACACCAGGCCGTGCACGATCGGGTCGAGGTCGGTGATGCCCAGCGCGTAGGACACGATGGAGCCGCCCGCCGAGCCGCGACAGGGCCCGACCCGGATGCCGTTGCGCTTGGCCCACATGATGAAGTCGGCTACGACCAGGAAGTACGAGCAGAACCCCATCGTCTCGATGATGCCTATCTCGTATTCGGCCTGCTGACGCCGCGGCTCGTCGTAGCCGCCCGGGTAGCGCCAGTCCATGCCGCGCCAGACTTCCTTGCGCAGCCAGCTCTGCTCGGTCTCGCCGGCCGGCAGCGGGAAGGTGGGCATCAGGTTCGCCTTGGTGAAGGTCGCGCTCACCCGCTCAGCGATCAGCAGCGTGTTGTCACAGCCGCGCTGCCAGTCCTCGTCGCTACGCAGCGCCCGCATATCCGCCGGGCTCTTGACGTAGTACTCCGGACCGCCGTCGAGCCGGAACCGGCCCGGATCGGCCAAGGTGGTGGCGGTCTGCACGCACAGCAGCACCTCGTGGGCGGCCGCGTCCGGCTGCCGGCTGTAGTGCGAGTCGTTGGTGACCAGGTACGGGAGCCTCAGCGTGGTGGCAATCTGCCGCAGCTCGTCGGCCGTCCGCCGGTCAACTTCCAGGCCGTGGTCCATGAGCTCAGCGAAGTAGTTGTCCGCACCGAAGATGTCACGGAACTCCGCCGCGGCCGCCAGCGCCCGGTCGTACTGGCCAAGCCGCAGCCGGGTCGGCACCTCGCCGCCTGCGCAGCCGGTGGTGGCGATGATGCCGGTGGCGTACTGCGACAGCAGCTCCCGGTCCAGCCGCGGCTTGCGGAAATAGCCCTCGAGCGACGCCAGCGAGGAGAGCTTGAACAGGTTGTGCATGCCCTCGGTGGTCTCGGCCAGCAGCGTCATGTGCGTGTAGGCGCCCGCACCGGAGACATCATCGTTCCGTTGCGCCGGGGTCCCCCACAAAACCGGCTGCTTGTGCCTGCGGTGCTCGGGCGCGACGTAGGCCTCGATCCCGATGATCGGCTTGATGCCGGCGGCCTGGCCACGCGACCAGAAGTCGTACGCGCCGTAGACGTTGCCGTGGTCGGTGATCGCGATGGCCGGCATCCCGGTCCGCTCGCACTCTGCAAACAGGTCTGTCAGCCGGGCCGCGCCGTCCAGCATGGAGTACTCGGTGTGGACGTGCAGGTGAACGAACGAGTCCCGGCTCACCGCCATGTCACGCGCCTCCTGAACGGCATAGTCCCACGACCGCCGCGGCGGCTGAGGAATCCTCGGGGACTTCTAGTCTCGCCGGCCTGCCACGGCACGCGGGGCAGGCTCGCCGACGTTGCTGGCCGGTCACGCCGCCGGCGCCAGGCTACGCCAGGCTGCCGACAAGTCGCGGGGCGCGGTTCCGCGGAAACGCGGCCGCGGCCAACTAAGACTCCGCCGCGAGCACGTCGAGCGCGTGCTGCAGGTCGGGCGGATACGGACTGCTGAACTCGACCCACCGGCCGTCCGCCGGATGGGCGAAGCTCAGCCGCACGGCGTGCAGCCACTGACGCGACAGGCCCAGTCTGCGGGCCAGCACCGGATCCGCGCCATACAGCCGGTCGCCGACGCACGGGTGGTGCACGGCGGCCATGTGCACCCGGATCTGGTGCGTCCGGCCGGTCTCCAGGCCCACGTCGAGCAGGCTCGCGGCCCGGAACGCCTCCAGCGCGTCGTAGTGCGTCACGGCCGGCCGGCCGTCGGCAACCACCGCGAACCGGCCGTCGCCGGCCGGATGCCGGCCGATTGGCGCGTCGATGGTGCCGCGCAGCGGGTCCGGGTGCCCTTGCACCAGGGCGTGGTAACGCTTGTCCACCGCCCGGTCGCGGAAGGCCTGCTTCAGCACGCGGTAAGCGCCCTCGCTCTTGGCGACGACCATGACGCCGGTGGTCCCGGCGTCCAGCCGGTGCACGATGCCCTGCCGCTCGGCGGCGCCGCTGGTGGCAACGTCGTGGCCGGCCGCCAGCAAGCCCTGCAGGACAGTCGGACCGGTCCAGCCCGGCGTCGGGTGCGCGGCGACACCGACCGGCTTGTCCACCACGATGATGTCGGCGTCCTCGTGGACGATGCGCAATCCCGGAACCGGATCGCGCACGATGGGCAGCGGCGCGGGCGGGGGCGGCAGCGTGACGTCCAGCCACTCCCCGGCCGGCACCCGATCCGACTTAGCGGCCGGACGGCCGCCGATGAGGACGGCTCCGTTCCCGATCAAATCGGCGGCCTCCGACCGAGAGAGGCCAAACATCCTGGCGAGAGCCGCATCGAGGCGTTCCCCGTCGAGCCCGTCGGGCACGGGCACCCGCCGGGCACCAGGCCCGGTCATTTCGGCTCGCGGTGCCCGTCCAGCCGGATGCCGCGGGCGGACAGCAGCACCGCGAGGATGCCGCCGCAGACGATCGCGGAGTCGGCGAGGTTGAAGACCGGCCAGTGCGGGATCTGAATCCAGTCCACGACCCAGCCGCGGAACACGCCGGGCCACCGGAAGATCCGGTCCACCAGGTTGCCGGTCGCGCCGCCGAGCAAAAGCCCGAGCGTGATCGCCCAGGGGACGCTGCGTATTCGCCGCGATGACCGCAGGATGACCACGATCACGGTGATCGCGATCAGCGAGAACAGGATCGTCAGCGACGGACCGAAGCTGAACGCGGCGCCCGGGTTGCGGTCCACGCGCAGCTTGAGGAAGCCACCGAGCAGCCGGATCGGGGCGCGGTTCGACAGCGTCGCCACGACTGTGATTTTCGTCACGATGTCGAGGGCAAGCACGAAGACGGCGACGCCGACGAGGATGCCGACCCGGCGTCGCTGCTGGCCCACGGCGAGCCCGGTCGGGGCGTCGGCCTTCCCCTGCTGACCCGCCGCCACCGGCCCGGTCAGCGACGCTCCTCGCGCTGCTTGCACGCGACGCACAGGGTCGCCCGCGGGAACGCCTGCAGTCGCGCCTTGCCGATCGCGTTGCCGCAGGACTCGCAGGTCCCGTACGTGCCAGCCTCGATCCGCGCGATCGCGCGCTCGGTCTGCGCGAGCAGTTCGCGGGCGTTGTGGGTCAGTGCGAGCTCGTGCTCGCGCTCGAACGTCTTGGCGCCGACATCGGCCTGATCCTCGCCGGCATCGCCGACGGCGTCCCCGAGGCGGCTGGCGATGTCCGTCTCGGCCCGGGCGATCTCGGCCCGGAGCGCAGCGGCCTCCGCGGCGAGCTGGTCACGAAGCTCGGCTATCTCGGTCTCGGTCCAGCGCTTTTCGCCCTGCCGTACCGGAAGGGCGGCTGCGCCAGAATGCGCCGTTGCGGTCATGTTGCGCCTCCCTCGGTGCCCAGGGGTTTCGATCATCAACGCGAACAGTCACCGGAGGATAAGTGGAGACCGGCGCGACTTGCAAACATACCCGCCGCCCCGCGGTCGCCAACCCCGCAGACGGAGCCGCGATCCGGGCTGCCCGGGCACCGGCCACGGCCTGCCAGCCAGCGGCCAGGGGTGCTGCTCCGCTACGCTGTGACAGCATGCCGCCCCGCTTTTCTGCCCTGCCTAGCAGCGCTGACCTGCCAGGATTCGAGCACGAGGTGCTGCGCCTGTGGCGCGAGGAAAAGATCTTCCAGCGGTCGCTCGACCAGACGACGGGCCACCCCTACTGGGTCTTTTACGAAGGTCCGCCTACAGCGAACGGCATGCCGGGGGCGCACCACATCGAGGCACGGGTGCTCAAGGACGTGTTCCCGCGGTTCAAGACCATGCAGGGCTGGTACGTGCCCAGGCGGGCCGGCTGGGACTGCCACGGCCTCCCCGTCGAGGTGGCGGTCGAGCGGGAGCTGGGGCTCAGCTCGAAGCGGGACATCGAGGCATACGGGATAGCGGCCTTCAACGCCCGCTGTCGCGAGTCCGTCCTGCGCCATGTCGATGCATTTGCCGACCTGACACACCGAATGGGCTACTGGATCGATCTGTCCCTTGGGTACCGGACCATGGATGCCCGCTACATCGAGTCCGTGTGGTGGGCGCTGCAGCAGATCTACGCCGCCGGCCTGCTCGTCCGTGACTTCCGGATCAGCCCGTACTGCCCGCGGTGTGGCACCGCGCTGTCCGACCACGAGATGGGCCAGGACGACGTCTACCGGGTCGTGTCGGACCCTTCGGTCATCGTCAGGCTCC
>JASHPF010000380.1 GCA_030038295.1 Streptosporangiaceae bacterium | reverse complement strand
TTGCCGTAGCCGTCGGCGGGTGGTACCACGAGCAGCACCCGGCTGCCGACTCGCTTGCCGACAAGGCCGTCGTCCCACCCCTTGATGACCTGCCCGGTGCCAATCTGGAAAGCGGCCAGTGAGCCGCTCTTCCAGGTGGAGTCGAAGACCTTGCCGGTGCGCCAGATCACGCCCTCGTACTGGGCGACAAGCAGCTTGCCCTTTTTCACAACAGGTCCGCTGCCCTGGATGAGAGTTTCGACCCGCAGCGTCGCCGGTGGCTCTGCCTGAGGTATGTGCACCGGCGGGGTGGTGCCAGGGGATGCGGTGCCAACCGTTGGCAGACCCGTCTCATTGACCACCTCATGTGTGCCGTTCGCGCTGGCAGTCTTCTGGTATGCGCCAAGCACATCCACAACGAGTACCAGGGTGTCTTTCCCGGACACCCCAAGCTCGCTGTCTCCCTTGGATCCGAATCCGTCCTTCGGCGGGATGGTGATCAGCAGCCTGCTGCCAACTCGGCTGCCCTCCAGGCTCTTATCCAGCCCAGCGATGGTGGACCCAACGGTCAGTGCCTCCGGCTTGCCGGTGGACAACTCGGTGATCTTCTTGGTTGCCGTGCCGTTCCACGTGTATGCGGTGAGATCTGCAACGGCCAGGTCACCCTTGGCGACGAGCGTGCCATGCCCGCTGATCAGGTGCTGCACCTGCAGGCTGGCTGGCGGGTCGATCCTGGGAATCGTGACCGCTGGCTTCGTGCCGAATGCTCCAGAGACCGCGATGGAAGGTGGCAGGTTCGCATAAATGAACCCGGCGGTGCCAAGCGCGGCCGCGAGCACCACCGCCATCGCAATCAGCAGCCAGCGCCGCCGCGCACGCCGCTCGGCCAGCTCACGCTGGGCGGCCGCCTCGGCACGTCTGCGGTCGCGCATTCTCTTGCCGCGCGCCGCCGCGGCACGCTTGCGGTCGCGCACGCTCGCGATGCGCTGTTCGGCGGGTGTAGCGGGGCGCTCTGGCTGGCGGCCGCGATTGCTGGGGGCTTTCCTGCCTTCGAGTGTCACCCAGAACTCCAACGAGGTGTGGCTGTGCACACGAGCCGCCCTGGCCCGGTGGATCGGCTTACAACACCATAGGGGAGCCACTTGCCTCGGTCGGCATCGTCTGGTCAGACCGCTGGCGGCGCCTGCCAGCCACGAAACTCACAGTTCCGCCCGATCCTGCAGCGCTGTTGACAACCTCGGGCTCGGCATATCGGGCTACACGTCCCGCTTCCGGAACGCAGCGAAGGCGGCGGCCAGCAGTGCGCTGGCGGACGCGGCCATCACGCCGAGGCCGGCCCACGGGCTGAGGAGCTTGGGATCGGGCCGGGTGGCGAAGATGCTGGCGCCTGCCTCGGTGAGCCAGTATTTCGTGAGGAGGTCGGGCAGGGGTTTCGGGAACGCGGGGCCGATCCCCGGGACGAGCCATTCGGCGCCGAAGATGGTCGAGACTGCCCCGGCGGTCGAGCGGGTGTGGACGCCGATTCCGAGGCCGAGCAGCGCGGCGGTGGCGGCGTGGAGGCCGCCGCCGAGCACGGCGCGGGCGGAGCCGGGGCTGCGGAGCGTGTCGTGAGGCACGCCGCGGCGGGCGAGCAGTGCCTGCCCGGCCACAAACGCGCTGGTGCTGGCGGCGAGTCCGGTCGCGAGGCTGATGCCGGCGGTGGTGAGTGCCTTCGCCGCCAGGAGGTGGTCGCGGTCGGGGACGGCGGTGAGGCTGGGGGTGATCGTGCCGGCCCCGTACTCCGAGGTCACCGCGAGCGCACCGAGGACGCCCAGGGAGACCTCAAGGAGGGATCGGCAGCGCAGGCTCATCAGGGTGGGATCGAACGAGCGCTGCTCGTCTAGGTCGAAATCCGGGTATCGCTCAGCCGTCGCGTTGGCGAACAACAGGGCGGTCCCGGCGCCGGCGACGAGCGAGCCCGCGACGATGAGCGGCCCGGGGCGGGTGCTGCGGAACTTGATGAGCTCGGATCGGACGGTGTCGCGGAATCGGGCGACCCCGTGCCTGGATGCGGCGGCCCGGTTGGCGGGTGTGCTGCCGGGCCGCAGCGGCGGAGCCGCAGCCGGGATCGCGCGAGCGGGCGCGGGTGCACGCCGGGCACCGGGAGCGGTGAGCTCCATGAACGCGTCCTCAAGCGAGCGCCGTACCGGCGCGAGCTCGTGCAGCTCGACGCCTTCATGCAGGGCCAGCGCGCCGATCGTGGCGCCGTCGAGGCCGCTCACCGCGAAGGATGTGGCATCGTCGAGGCCTCGTACGGTGCCGCCTGCGGCGGCGACGCGGCCGCGCAGGGCCTGCGGCTCCGGCGTGCGCACGCGGATCTCCTCGTGCTCGTGGTCTCGCTGGAACGTCTTCATCTCGCTGTCGATGATCAGCCGCCCGTCGCCGATGATGAGGAGGTGGTCGGCGGTGACCGCCATCTCGGTCATCAGGTGGCTGGATACGAGGACGGTCCGTCCCTCCGCGGCCAGCTGGCGCATGAGACCGCGGAACCAGATGATGCCCTCGGGGTCGAGCCCGTTGAGGGGTTCGTCGAGCACGAGGATTCGCGGGTCCCCGAGCAGGGCCGCGGCCAGACCGAGACGCTCGAGCATGCCCAGCGAGAAGGTTCTCGCCGGCTTCCGCGCGACTGTGCCAAGCCCGACGGTCTCGAGGACCTCGGCGACGCGGCGGCGGTCGATGCCGTTGCTGCTCGCGAGCGCGCGCAGATGGTCGGTCGCGGTGGAGCCAGGCTGCACCGCCCGCGCGTCGAGCAGCGAGCCCACCTGTCGCAGCGGGGAGGCAAGATCGGCGTAGGGGCGCCCGTCGATCGTGACGAACCCAGATGTCGGCCGCTCCAGCCCGAGAATCATCCGCAGCGTCGTTGTCTTGCCGGCACCGTTGCGGCCCAGGAATCCCGTCACCTCGCCCGGCCGGACCGAGAAGGTCAGCCCGTCTACCGCCACCAGCCGGCCGAAGCGCTTGGTGAGTCCGGTCGCCTCGATCATGCCCGTCCTCTCGGCTCTGGCGGGTCGGCCAGGACGAGGGGAAGAAAGATACGGTCGATGACCTCGGTCAAGGTGGCGTCGGGTACGGGTGCCCGCGTCATGATCAGGTCGTGGCGGACGAGGTCGACGGGCAGCGAGGCGATCCGCGGGCTCAGCCGATCAGGGTCGACCTCGCCGCGGTCGACGGCGCGCTGGATGACGGCGGCCATCCTGCTTGGCGTGCCGGCTAGTGCCCGCTGCCGCAGGTCCGAGGGCGAGAGCCCGGTGGCGTCGAAGTAGTCGGCGAGCACGAAGCTGAGTACCCCGGCAACCTCGCTGAC
>JASHPF010000379.1 GCA_030038295.1 Streptosporangiaceae bacterium | reverse complement strand
CGCTGATCCGCAGCGAGAACTCGGCGCTGTCGACGTCCGCGACCCGCACCGGGCTGAACCCGATCAGGGCCAGCCCCAGGCAGGCGGCGACCAGGCTCACCGCCTCCACTGAGAGCTGGCCCTCACCGCTCCAGTAGACATCCTGCAGGTGGAAGATCAGCGCGAACTCGTCCAGCACCAGCGACGTCCCGATCCCGACCGCGATCGCGGAGAACGAGAGCCAGCCCATCGTGCCGGGCCCGCCGACCGCCGTGAACGCGCCGATGATCAGCAGAATGATGCCGGGCACGGAGTGGTGAATATGCGTCCCGCCCGCCGTGACATTGCGGAACGGGCCGCGCCCGTCGCGGATCAGCCGGGTGATCGACCGCGTCGACACGAACGTGACCACGAAGGAAACGAAGCACAGCATCAGCGGCAGCTTGTCGGCCGCGATGACGTCGCGGTGCCACCACGAGAGCATGACGACCACCCTAGGCCGCCTTCGCGTGCGCCGGCGACGGGCGATTTCGCCGATAAAGGGGGGAGCTCGCGGCCACTCGGTGACTCGCGACCAGCGCGCCTGCGGCGCGGCGTGGGGACGGCGCCATTCGGCTGTTCATGCGGGCTGGGCCAGAATGGCTCAATGGATTTGCACCTGAATGGCAAGGTCGTGCTCATCACGGGCGGGACCGACGGGCTGGGGGCAGCGCTTGCGGACCGCCTCGTGGAGGAAGGATGCCGGGTGGCCGTCTGCGGGCGCGACCCCCTTCGGCTGGCCGCCGCCGAACAGCGGCTGCGGGATGCCGGGGGTGACGCGCTTGTGGTGCAGGCCGATGTCACCCGCCTCGCTGACCTTGAACGGTTCGTCGGTGCGGCGGTCGCCCAGTGGGGCCGCCTCGACGGCCTGGTGAACAACGCGGGAAAAAGTGCCGCAGGACGGATCGATCAGGTTTCCGACGAGGACTGGATCGCCGACCTCGACCTCAAGGTACTGGCCGCGGTTCGCTGCACCCGCCTGGCGGTGCCGCATCTGGTCGCGGCAGGTGGCGGAGCCATAGTGAACGTGCTCAACGTGGGCGCCAAGGCCGCTGGCGCTGCGTCGTTGCCGACGACTGCCTCTCGTGCGGCCGGCCTGGCCATTACCAAGGCAGCGTCCAAGGACCTCGGCGCCCACGGCATCCGGGTCAACGCCGTGCTCATCGGCCTGGTCGCCAGCGGCCAGTGGCGGCGGCGCGCCGACGCAACAGGCCAGTCCGAGGACGAGCTGTACCGCCACATGGCCCGGCACACCAGCATCCCGCTCGGCCGGGTAGGCCGAGCGGAAGAGTTCGCCGACCTCGCGGCCTATCTCCTGTCAGACCGCTCGTCCTACGTGACCGGCTCGGCCATCAACCTGGACGGAGGAACGAGCCCAGTCCTGTAACCCCGGCGAGCGCCAGCTCACCTGGCGGGCTGGCGGGCGGGTCGCGTCATCGGATGGGCGGTGGCCTGCCCTCAGTGCTGGCAGGGAGCGCCGGGTCCCACCCGCTCACCTGGCAGGCGTGCTGGAAAGCGGCGTGGGCGAACTCGACCGCCGCGGCCCGCGGGTCCGGCGCGGCGCGGACCTCGTCCCAGTCGAGGATGTACTCGCTTTGCCGGTTGTCCCAGTGGGCGCCGGCCGGGCCGAGGGTACTTTCGGCGAAGCCGGGCGGCGCCGGCGACGTCAAGGCGTAGAACGCCGCCTGCGGGTGGCTTGCATCGCCCGGCGACCAGCCGACCATCACCAGCTCAGCGTCGTCGGAGTTGCGGCTGATGAAGCCGTCTGCGGGTGGATCGGCCGGCCGGCCGGAGAACAGGGTCACAGCCAGGTCGAACCTTCCCCACCACGCGTTGACGGGGGTGCTGCGGCCGCGGTACGGCGCGCGGAACGCGGCCAGCGCCAGCGCTGCCTGGGTAGCGGCCGCGAAGTAGTCCCGAACCTGGGCCGGGTCGTAGCGCGCATGGTCATAGTCTTCGTCGAGCGGCACGCGCCAGGGAACCTCTTGCGGTGCCGGGTTGATCCCGACCTCGCCGACCATGGTGGCCACCGCGGCGAGCACGTCCCTGGTCACCTCCGCCACCGGCCGGTCCGGGGTCAGCGGCACCCGCTCCACGGCGCCGCCGTCGTGCTCGACCACTGCCTCGTGAGCCCGCAGGTCCAGGGCCGCCACCAGCGACCCAGACCCGTCGGGCGCGGGCAACGGCGCGGTTTCCCAGCCCCTGGCGGTCAGCCGCAGCGCTCCGTGCTGCAACTCCGGCTCCGGCGGGGCCAGCTCGACCGCTAGCTTGCCCAGCACCTGGGTATGCGCGTGCAGGGTGTCACAGGTCTCGCCCCACCGGTCATACGACACCGCTGGCCAGGGTTGTGCCATGACGCGCTCCTCATCTCTTCGTCGCTCGATCTCCCCCGCACGCTGATACCCGGGAGGACGGGTCGCCTACGCCCGATCCGGATGATCAGTCACACCGCTCAGCGGGTAGCGGGCGGGGCGAAGCCGCAGCTGTGGCAAGCTGACGCTGAGGTGATGACCGTGCGGATTGGCGTGTCGATCGCGGATTTCAGCGGCACCAGCGGGCCCCTGCTTGGCAGCGACCTGGCAGCCGTGGCCCGTGCGCTGGACGATGCTGGCTTCGACATCATCGGGGTGATGGATCACTTCCTCCAGATAGCGGGGATCGGGCCGGCCGAGGATGACATGCTCGAGGCCTACACCACGCTCGGCTACCTGGCCGCCTGCACGTCCCGTGCCCGGCTGCTCACCGTCGTCACCGGGGTCCCGTACCGGCACCCGGGCGTGCTCGGCAAGATCATCACCACCCTCGACGTGCTGTCCGGCGGCCGGGCCTGGCTGGGCATCGGCGCGGCCTGGTACGAGCAGGAGGCGCGCGCGCTCGGCATCCCGTTCCCGCTGCTGGCCGAGCGGTTCGAGCAGCTGGAGGAGGCGCTGCAGATCTGCCTGCAGATGTGGTCAGGCGACGAGACGCCGTATCGCGGCGAGCACTTCCAGCTCGATCGGCCGCTGAACCACCCGCAGGCGATCACCAGGCCGCATCCGCCGATCATGATCGGCGGGGCGGGCGAGCGCAAGACCCTCCGCCTGGTGGCGCGGTACGCGCAGGCCTGCAACCTGTTCTTCCCCGGGCCGCAGCTGCCGCACAAGCTCGAGGTGCTGCGCGCACACTGCGAGGCCGTGGGCCGCGACTACAACGAGATAGAAAAGAGCGTGCTGTTTCACGTAGACGTCGGCGAACGAGGGGAACGGGCTAGCGAGGTGGTCGATCAACTGGGCAAGCTCGCGGAGCTGGGTATCGGCACGGCCATCTGCAACGTCGCACGCATCTGGGACCGGACGCCGATCGAGATCATCGGGAGCGAGATCATCCCGGCGGCTGCAGCGCTCTGATTTGGGGCCGGGGCTGGCACCAGAGTCCGAGTACAGTCGCGCCGCCGCGGCCGGGAGCACCCGCCGTTCCCATCCCTGGACATCAGCGGGGAGCGGCCGTCAGCCACCCGCGATCGCTAGCGTGTGCGCATGACCAAATTTGGCATTCAGCTGCCCAACTTCTCTGGATTTGACCCAGCCGACTTGTTCGAGCACGTCGCCGGTCTCGCCACCGCCGCGGAAGACGCCGGGTTCCACTCGGTGTGGGTGATGGATCATTTCTTCCAGCTGCCGCCGCTCGGCGGGCCCGACCAGCCGATGCTGGAGTCCTACACGCTGCTCGGAGCGCTGGCGGCCCGCACCCAGCGGGTACAGCTCGGCACGCTGGTCACCGGCGTGACGTACCGTAATCCCGGCATCCTCGCCAAGATCGTCACAACCCTGGACGTCATCTCCCGGGGGCGGGCCATCCTCGGCATCGGCGGCGCCTGGTACGACGCCGAGCACCAGGGCCTCGGCGTCGACTATCCGGCCGACCGGGTTCGCCTGGACATGCTCGAAGAAGCCGTCCAGGTCTGCCGGGCCATGTTCACCGGCGACGACGTGAGCTTCACCGGCCGGCACTACCGCCTCGATCACGCGCGCAACCTGCCCAGGCCGGTGCAGGCTGGCGGCCCGCGGATCATGATCGGCGGCGGTGGCGAGAAGCGGACGCTGCGGCTCGTCGCCCAGTACGCCGACCAGTGCAATGTCACCGGCAACGTGGGCACGCTGGCCCGCAAGATCGAGGTGCTGCACCGGCACTGCGCCGAGGTGGGCCGGGACCCGGCCGAGATCGCCGTGACCTGGATGACGCCGCTGATCCTGACGGTCTCCAGCCAGAACACGGCCCAGGTGAACGAGCTGCTCGCGGCGTCCGCGTCGCCCGAGGAGATCGCCGGGTTCACTGTGGGTCAGCCGCACGAGATTCCCGACCTGATCGCCGGTCACATCGACGCAGGTGCGGACGAGGTGATCTTTAGCTTCGCGTTCGCCGACGCGGCGGGGATCGGCGCGGTGGGCGAGGCACTCAGGCTGGCCGGCCGCTAGCGGCCGCCCAGCGAGCCAGCACCGAGCGCGCGTTCGGCGCCGGGGCCGGCCCGCGGCTAGTCTCGGCCCGGAGCCGGCCCCGTTCGGCGCTCTAGGCGGCGATCTTGCGGTGGTAGGTGAGCATGGCGAGGGTGTG
>JASHPF010000378.1 GCA_030038295.1 Streptosporangiaceae bacterium | reverse complement strand
AACGTCACCCCGATGAACTCGGTGACGATGGTCAGTGCGTTCAGGAGGAAGAGGTCGAAGACGCTGAACGCGCCCCAGAAGCGACCAAAGCGCTCGAAGATGAGCCGCGCGTGGCCGACGCCGGTCACTGCGCCGAGGCGCAACACCATCTCCTGGTTCACGTAGAGAACCGGAACCATCAGCAAGAGCGTCCACATGAGGCTCGCGCCGTAGTTCTGGGCCGCCGCCGTGTAGGTGCCGAACGCCCCGGCGTCGTTGTCGCCCACCATCACGATGAGGCCGGGGCCGACAATCGCCAGCAGGGTCTTGAGCACCGCGGAGCTGCCGCGCCGCGGCGCGAGGTCGTCCTGACGAATGGTGCCCAGCGCACCGCGGATGTCGCCGACGTGCTCGGGGTCGAGAACCGCGCCCTGTACGCCCATGGTCTGCGACGTCATGGCCAAACCTCCCTGGTCTCGGGAGGCACGCAGCACTCATCCGCGCTGCGCTTGCGCACAGGGCGGCTCGCAGGGCGGGTGATTACCGCGTGCCGGGGGGAAACGAGATCGCCTGGATGAGGGGCCGTTGATGGCCCGGTCTACTGCATTCCATGTCTCGCCTCCCTCCGGTCATGGCACACGCGGGTGCCAGTGCGGCGCGCGGGGGATGACCGCCGAGGAAGCGGACAGCACCCCTTCTCGTCAGAGCTTTGGCACGACACGACGTAGCACGCGGGGTACAGCCACTTCGGGTCACCCCTTAGGCCGGGGAGACCTGTCCTGACCCTGGGCGTCTCTCGACGTCGTCGGATCAGTGGCCTGTGTTCGTGTCGACGCCTCACCGAACGAGGTGCCTTTATCAATCTCGATCATGTTACCCGATTCCGGGCAGTGCGGGCAATGGCCAGGTCAGTGACCCCCAACACAGTGTGAGTGCGTGCTGTTAGTGCGTGCCAGGCTCGTGATCAGCGTGCGCGGCCGCCTCGAGCTGGAAGGTCGAGTGCTCCACGTCGAAATGGCCGGCGAGACAGGCCTGCAACTGGTCGAGCAACTGCGGGGCGTGCCCGTCGGTGAAGCAGGAGTCGTCGACGATGACGTGTGCGGATAGCGTCGGCAGGCTGGAGGTGACGGTCCAGGCGTGCAGGTCGTGCACGTCCCGGACGTGGCCGGTTGCGAGCAGATGAGCGCGGACGTCGTCGAGGTCGATGTCCTCGGGCGCGGCCTCGAGCAGGATCCGGCCGGAGGCGCGCAGCAGCGACCAGGCCGCCTTCACCATGAGCACCACGATCAGCAGCGCCGCGATCGAGTCGGCCCGGGTGTAACCGGTAGCGAGAATGACCACGGCCGCGGCTGCGGTGCCTAGGAATCCGTACAAGTCGGTCAGGATGTGCTGGAACGCACCCGCCACGTTGAGGCTGGCCCGGCTGGCCCGGGCGAGCAGCCGGGCGGCGAGCACGTTCACCGCGATGCCGGCGAGTGCGACGCCGAGTACTGGCGCCGCGTCGACCGGCACGGGGTGGACGAGCCGCATGACAGCCTGAACGGTCAGGATGCCGGCGACAACCAGCAGGGTGATGCCGTTGAGCGCCGCGGACAGGATCTCGGCGCGGCGCCACCCGAACGTCCACGCGCCGGCCGGCGGCCGCGCCGCGAGCCGGATCGCCCACAGGGACCCGGACACGGCGCCGATGTCGGCGAGCATGTGACCGGCATCCGAGAGCAGCGCGAGCGACCCGGACAGCAGGGCGACGATCACCTCGCCGATCAGGAACGCGGTCAGGAGCGCCAGCGTTGCCCGCAGGTAGCGGCGGTCGGCGTCGGGACCGGGCCAGTGCGCGTGCCCGGCGTCGGCCGTGTGACGGCGACCGCGGTCCGCGTGCTGCGCGGGCCCGCCGGCGTGGTCAGTGCCGGACGGGCTGCAATCGAATGAATAATTGCTCATATAAATATCAGTCTATCATAAGGTCACCGGGCCTCGCCGACCCGCGCGGTCGCGCCGAATCGCCGACGCTCGTAGCTTTCCCCGGTGCGGCGGGTGCTCTCGGTGCTCGGGCCGGCCCGAGCCACGCTGGCTGCGATCTGGTTGAGTGGGCCTTGGGGGAGCTCATGGTCTTCACCGATCGCGCCGATGCCGGACGCCAGCTCGCTGCCCGGCTGCAGGACCTGCGCGGCCAGCCGGTCGTGGTGCTGGGTCTGCCCCGCGGCGGAGTACCCGTCGCTGCCGAAGTAGCCAGGGCGCTCGGCGCGCCGCTGGACGTCATCGTGGTCCGCAAGCTGGGCGTGCCGTTCCAGCCCGAGCTGGGGCTGGGCGCGGTCGGCGAGGACGGGGTACGCGTGCTGAACCCCGCGGTGATCTGGGACGCTGGCGTGAGCGAGCAGGACCTCGCCGCGGTCGAGGCCAGGGAGCGAGCCGAGGTCGGCCGCCGCGCCAGACGCTATCGCGGGGACCGGGCCCGGCTGCCGCTGTCTGGTCGGACGGCGGTACTCGTCGACGACGGCATCGCCACCGGCTCGACGGCCGTCGCCGCCTGCCGCATCGCCAGGGCACTCGGCGCAGCCAGGGTGGTCCTCGCGGTCCCGGTGGCGCCGTACGGCTGGGAGGACCGGATCGGTCCTGAGGCAGACGTCCTCGTCAGCGTGGTCACGCCCGCGATGTTCCAGGCTATTAGCCAGTTCTACGATGATTTCTCCCAGACGAGCGATGAGGACGTCATCGCGTGCCTGGCGACCGCGTCCAGCCCGCAGGCCTAACAGCTGGGGGAACGGGCTGGCTGCGGCCGACGCTGCGTGGTGCGCGCGCGGCCGTCGGCGCCTGCAGTTGACGCTCCGGCACCGCCCCAGTTGACTGAGCTTGCCGCCGCGCTGGTGACTGGCCGCCGCGGGCGGGACCGGCGGAGAGGCGGTGGCGGACCCGTGCGCGAGAACTTTGCGACGGTACTGGAAACCGTGGCGGACGTGCGCGCCGATCGCACCGCGATCACCCACGGGGACCGCAGCCTGACCTGGGGGCGGCTCGATGATCGCGCGGCGCGGCTCGCGGGGTACCTGTCGAGCCAGGGCGTCGGACCTGAGGACCGGGTGGCGATCGCGCTCTACAACGGCCCGGAGTACGTGGAGAGCGTGTTCGCGGCGCTGAAGCTGCGCGCCATCCCGGTGAACGTCAACTACCGGTACCAGGCCACCGAGATGCGGCACGTGTTCGACGACGCGCAGGTCGCGGCCGCCATCTTCGACGCCTCACTGGCGCCGCGCGTCATCGAGGCACAGCACGGGTCGGAGCGGCTGCGCACGCTCGTCGCGGTCGGGGGACAGCCGGGCAGCCAGGGATACGAGGCGCTGATCGGCGCGACCGCGCCGCTGCCGCGGGCCGAGCGCGGCGTGGACCACTGGCTTATGTACACGGGGGGTACCACGGGTCAGCCGAAAGGCGTGCTCGTCACTCACGAGTGGCTGTTCGCGGTCGTCGGCGGGAACGGCTTCGGGCTGATCGGCGAGCCGATCCCGGACTCGCTGGCAGCGCTGCGGGCGACGACCCAGCGGCTGACCGAACGCGGCACGACGATCGTCTGCCTGCCCGCCCCGCCGCTCATGCACGCGACCGGCATGTACACGAGCCTCGGCGCGCTGCTGGCGAGCGGCCGGGTGGTGTTCCTGACTGGCCGCTCGTACGACGCCGACGAACTGGCCCGCACCGTCGCCGCGCAGCGCGTGGACACGGTCTCGATCGTCGGGGACGTCTTCGCCCTGCCGCTCGCCGACGCGCTCGACCGGGCGGCGCGCGATGGCCGCCCCTACGACCTGTCCAGCCTGCGCCGCATGATGAGCGTCGGCGTGACGTGGAGCGCCGACGTCAAACGTCGGCTGCTGGCGCACGCCGACTTCGTCTGCCGGGACGTCGTCGCCGCGTCCGAGGGCGGCCCGTTCGCGATCTGCGAGACCAGGCGCGGTGACGACGTGGTCACCTCGCGCTTCCTGCTGATGCCCGGCGCCCGGGTGATCGACGAGGCCGGCCGTGACGTGGTCCCCGGCTCCGGCCAGGTCGGCGTGCTGGCCGCGCCCGCCGACGACGAGATCGGTTACCTCGGCGACGTGGGCAAGACGGCGCAGACGTTCCGGGTGCTCGGCGGCCGGCGCTGGGTCGTGCCCGGCGACCTCGCGTCGGTCGAGACCGACGGATCGATCACCTTCCACGGCCGTGACAATCGGGTCATCAACACCGGCGGCGAGAAGGTGTTCGCCGAGGAGGTCGAGCAGGTGCTCATCGAGCACCCCGGCGTGCGGGACGCGCTCGTCGTCGGACTGCCCGACCCGCGTTTCGGCCATCGCGTCGGTGCGGTGGTGGCGCCCGCCGGTGCGGGCGGCGACCTCACCGCGGACGACCTCGCCGGGTACGTCGCGAGCAGGCTGGCCGACTACAAGAAGCCACGGACCGTGGTGTTCGTCACCGACGTCCGGCGCAGCCCGTCCGGCAAGGCCGACCTGCGCTGGGCTCAGGCCGTCGCGGCCGCCGGGCAGGAGCCTGCGGTCAGGCGGACCAGCTGACCACCGTCCGACGCTGCCCGAGTGCGCTTTCCATCGTTCGTGTGATGAGCATACAATCTACCTGCACCATCGGCCGGGTAGCATCCGGCCGGTAAGGCTGACCGACTGGACTGAGGAGGAAGGGCTGGTTGACGTCGCAAGCGCATTGCGCGTCGAGCGTACGCCCGCGCCAGTGCGCGCACAGGTTCTCGACAATCTGCGGCAGGCCATCATCGAGCGACAGTTCGCGCCCGGCCAGCGGCTGATCGAGCGCGAACTGGTGGAGCTCACCGGCGTCTCGCGCACCAGCGTCCGGGAGGCGCTGCGCGAGCTCGCGGCGGAAGGTCTCGTCACCGCGGTCCCGAACAAGGGCACGGTGGTCGCGAGCGTCAGCGCGGAGGAGGCCAGGCAGCTGTACGAGGTCCGCTCGGCGCTGGAGGCACTCGCGGGTCGGCTGTTCGTGCAGAACGCGAGCCAGGCCCAGCGCACCGCGCTGGTGCGCGCGTTCCAGCGGATAGAACGGCTGGCGGCAAAGGACGCGCCGGTGCTGGCGGCCAAGGACGCCTTCTACGACGTGCTGTTCGAGGGCGGCGGGAATGACGCGCTGCGCACCGTGGTCGCGGGGCTGCACGCGCGGGTGAGCCTGTTGCGGTGGCTGTCGCTATCCGTGCCCGGCCGGCCCACGGAGAGCCTGGGAGAGCTGCGGGCGATCGTCGACGCCGTGCTCGCGGACGACGCCGACGCCGCGGCGCGCGCCTGCAGCCGGCACGTCGAGCAGGCTGGGCGGGTCGGGCTGCAGGCACTGGCCGAGCAGAACGGCGCGTAGCCGGCCGGCGCTCCGATCCCGTCGTGTTAGCGGCCGCGCGAGCCGCGACGGTACGTCGATGTTACGGGGCAGTGAAAGTCTGGTTACCGTGCATCCCGGTGCCTGGCACCGGTAGGCAGGTGGGCGCCAGAATTGTATGATGATCAGACGCTTGTGGCCCGCGCGCGACTCATGAGCTTGCTGGAGGTAGCGGAATGGGTGATGGGGAGCCGACACGCCTGCAGCGCGGGCTCGAATTACGCCGCGAGGTACTTGGCGAGCAGTACGTAGATGCCTCCCTGGCGGCTGTGACCGAGTTCAGCCGGCCGATTCAGGAGTACGTCACCCAGGCCTGCTGGGGCGACGTGTGGAGCCGGCCAGGCTTGGACCGCCGGACCCGTAGCCTGGTCAACCTGGCCATGCTGACCGCGCTCAACCGGATGACCGAGTTCGGCGTCCACGTCCGCGGCGCCCGCCGCAACGGCTGCACCGAGGAGGAGATCCAGGAGGTCCTGCTGCAGACGGCGGCCTACTGCGGCGTTCCCGCGGCGCTCGAGGCCTTCCGGGTCGCGGCGAGGGTGCTGACGGAGTACCGGGCCGAGACGGCCGCCGCGCACGACGGCGCCGGGGTGCCAGGCAGCGTCAGCTAGCCGGGCCTGGCGAGCCTGCGTGGCCGCAGCCCGCGGCGGCCCAGGAACCGCACGACGAGCAGGTACTTCAGGTGGCTTGACGGCCACTGGGTGATGTTGGCGCCGCGGGCGTCGTGGTAGTAGTTCGTGCAGCCGGAGTTCATGGCCGACGCGTGCGCGGCCAGCTGCCGGTCGATCCACGCCACGTACCTGCGCTGGGTCGCGCTGTCGGTGTCGACAGATCGCCATCGACCGCGCTCGAGCCGCGCCACCGCGCGGGCCGCGAACTCCGCCTGCCGTTCCAGCTGGGCGATGATCGAGCCGGCGCCGTTGGTATTCGGCCCGTACAGGATGAAGAAGTTCGGGAAGCCCGACACCGTGATGCCGAGGTACGCGGTCGCCCTGGTGCGCCAGGCGTCCCGCAGGCTGACCCCGTCGACACCGCGGACATCGAGGGTGGCCAGGAAGTTTGTGGGCTGGAAGCCGGTGCTCAGCACCAGGACGTCGACATCCCGCTCGGTCCCGGCGTCGTCGACCAGTCCCGTCTGGGTGACCGCGGTCACCGCGTGCGGGACGAGTTCCACGTTCTCCCGGTTCAGCGCCTCGTAGAAGGTCGAGGCCAGGACGACGCGCTTGCATCCCCACGGGTAGTCGGGTGTGACGTGCCGGCGCACCGACTCGTCGGTGATAGCCGACGCAATGAACTCCAGGCAGCTCGTCCGCCGCTGCGCCTGCCACCGGCTGGTCGCGTCGAAGGCCTTGCCGCGCTGCATGGCCTTGTAGAACAACCACGCACGGTGGGCTCGCTGGGTGCCCGGCACCGAGCGGTAGACCCAGCGCTCGGCCGGGCTGAACGTCTTCACCTTCTTCGGCTCGATCCAGCCCGGCTCGCGCTGGAAGACATACAGCCGTGCCGCCTGCTCGGCCAGAGCGGGCACGACCTGCGCGGCCGTCGACCCGGTACCCACCACGGCGACGCGTCGGCCGGTCAGGTCGTGCTCGGGCTGCCACCGTGCGGTGTGGAACGCGACGCCGCCGAACTCGGCCAGGCCTGGCCAGTCCGGGATCTGCGGCACGCTGAGCAGGCCCACCGCGGAGATGACGACGTCGAAGTGCTCGGTCCGTGCTGCCTGCCCGGCGCGTGCTGACTCGTCAGCCGGTGCCGACGTGAAGGTCAGCTCGTAGCGGGCCTCCTCCTCGAGCCACCGGACGCCGGTGACCACCGTGTTCAGCCGGAGGTGGGGGGCCAGTCCGAACCGGTCCACGACGTCGCGGGCGTACCGCAGCAGCTCGGGCTGGGAGGCGTGGCTGCGCGGCCAGTCGTACTTCGCGAACGAGAACGAGTACGCGTGCGAGTGCACGTCGACCTCGCAGCCCGGATAGCGGTTGTGCCACCACGTCCCGCCGACGTCCGCGGCCTCCTCGAAGATGACGAAGTCGGCACCCGTCCGTTTCCTGAGGTTCACCGCGGCGGCGATGCCGCCGAAGCCCGCGCCGATGATCGCGACCCGGACCTTTCGCCTGACTACCACGGTCAACCCTGGTCAGCGCGCGACGTAGCCGCCGTCGACGCTGAGGATCGTGCCGGTGATCCCGCTTGCCTCGGGCGACGCCAGGAACACGATGGCCTCCGCGATCTCGGTCGGCGTGAGGATCCGGCCGATCGGGTGCTGGCTGATCACGGCCGCCCGGCTCGCGGCGGGATCCGGGTCAGCGGCAGCGTCCCTGGCGTGGGCGACGAACTCGGTGTCGACCGCGCCCGGCGCGACCGCGTTGACCCGGATACCGCGGTGCGCGTGCTCGACCGCGAGCTGCCGGGTTAGCTGCACGATCGCGCCTTTGGTCATCGCGTACACGGTCTGGCCGGGCATGCCGACCAGGCCGGATATCGACGCCAGGCTGACGATCGACCCCCTCGTGCCGGTCAGCGGCGCGAGCGACTCGCGTGCGTGGATGAACGCGCCGCGTACGTTGGTGGCCATCAGCACGTCGAAGTCCTCGTCCGTGCACTGCTCGGTCGGCTTGCGCAGGAACAGTCCCGCGTTGTTGACCAGCAGGTCCAGGCGTCCGAACCGATCCAGCGCCAGCGCCACCGCCCGCCGGGCCGAGTCGGCCAGCGCCACGTCTGCCTGTAGCGGGACGATGTGCTCGTCGGCGCCGAGCTCGGCCACGGCCGGGGAGATGTCCTCGGCGACGACTCCGTAGCCGCGGGAGCGCAGCAGTCCGACGACCGCCCGGCCGATTCCGCCGGCGGCTCCGGTCACCAGGGCGGCCCGCTCTGGCCGTGACTCAGTCATGGTCCGCTGTCACCGTTCCCTTCAGGTCCTGGCTGTCCGCCAGCACCCAGATCGAGTAGTCGGCCATGGAGCGCTCAGCCCGCTGCCGTCGGCGGCTGGATGTCGAAGACACTCAGCTGCGTCGCGAGCATGAGGTAGTAGCCGATGAGGGTGACCAGCTCAAACAGGTGCGGCACCGAGAGCACGGCTGCGTGTTTCTGATACTCCTGCGCGTCCAGAGTCCCGGCGGCCAGCACGCTACGGGTTACCTCATAGACGGCCCGCTCTTCGTCTGAGCGAAGCTCCGGCGGGTTGCCCGCGAAGATCGCGTCGATGTCTTGCTGCGTCAGTCCCGATTTGAGCCCGGCCTGCTGGTGTGCGAAGCGCTCGAACGCGCTGTCGCAGTGCTGAGCGACCATCAGGATGGCAATCTCCTGGGCGCGCCTGGAGAAGTGCAAGTGGTAGCGGATGGCACCGCCGAACACCTGGAGCGAGTTCCCCAGCGGCTGGCTGTGGACCCAGATCGCCGGCGGCCCCATGAGGTGCCCGGCGTCGTCGACCAGGAGGAACGTGGCGTCCGGGGCGGCACGAAAGCCAGTCGCGTAGCTGTCATAGAACTCGCGCTGCTCGGCCGTCATGTCGGCGACCTCGAGCGGCGGCACGCGTGTGCTCACTGTTCCTCCGGTTCGGTACTCGCGGCAGCCTGCGCGATGCCCAGGAAAGCGCGCGGGTTGACGGCCAGCATCTGGTGCAGCTCGGCCGGCCGCCAGCCCAGGTAGGCGAGCTGCTCGGCGAACATCCGCAGGCACTCTGGCTGTGGCGGCGCCCAGCGGGAGAACGCGTCGGTGCTGAGCACGACGCGGTCGGTGCCGAGTGCCGTGATCGCCTCGTGAATATCCCGGATACCGAGATGGCCATCGGGATGCAGCAGGGGGCCGTTGCAGAACTCCACGTACGCGCCGGCCTCGGCGAAGACCTGCAAGTCGGCGGCGCTGGCCGTGTAGTGCAGCGGATGCGTCACCAGCACCCGCTGGCCGGTCTGCGCGCAGTACTCGGTCACGGCCCGGCTCTCGGTGAGCGAGACGTGGCCGGTAGCAAGCGACAAGCCGAGCTCGCGGCACGCGTCGATCACCTCGGTGGCCGGACCGGACAGGCGGCCGTCGGCGCGCAGCAGCGAGACGGCGTTTGCCGCGTTGTAGCCGCGAAACGACGGCGCGGCCGCGGCCAGCAGCCTCGCTATGTACCCGTCCCTGGCGACGTCGGCCGCCGACCCCCAGGTGGGAAGGAACACCACCCGTGCGCCGTGCGCAGCGGCCAGCTCGACGACCGTCGCCGACAACCCACCCATGACCGGGTTCAGGGTGACGCTGCCGTACACGATGAAGTCGAGCCCGTCCGCCAGCTCCTGCAGCAACCGGGCCCGGTCGGTGGTCAGCCACAGGTGCGACTTGAGCACCCAGCCGGAGAGTCCGTACGCGTGCGCCAGCCGCATCGTGTCCAGATCACTGCCGCGCAGCTGCAGGTCGGGCACGACGTCAGGCTGTCCGTGGACGTGCACGTCGAACGCCCTCTGCAGCAGCGCAGCAGAACCGGACGGGAGCGCGTTCTGCTGCGCCGCAAGGTCCCGTCCGGAGCCCGCCCCATCGCCATCGTGTTGTATGTTTGTCATACAACATCACGGGCCTGGTTTCCGTCAAGGCTGCCGCCGGGACCGCCGTCGCCGGCGCCGTCGCGCGCGGTCCGGCGCCGCAGTTCGTCGGCCAGGATGGGTGCGCCGACGGTGGCCGCGTGAATGCCGATGACGCTCACGATCTCGAGCACCTCGACGATTTCCGCGGCCGTGGCGCCCAGCCGGACCGCGTTGCGCATGTGCAGCTTGAGGCCGGGCACGTACAGGTGCGTCGCCGCGGCGTCGAATGCTATGTAGACCAGTTCCTTGACCTTCGGGTCAAGCACACCGGTGCGCCACGGCACCGCAGAAAAATCGAGGTAGGCCGCGAACAGCTCGGGATCAAGCTCGAGCAGTCCGTCCCAGAACTCGTGCCAGTAGCCGCGGCTGGCGGCGAACTCGGCCTTGAGCTGCTCCTGGCGCGGCGTGAGGGGCGCGGCGCCCGTCCGGACGCCCTCCTCCGTCAGCACGTCGATCAGCAGCGGCACGCCGATGTTGCAGGCGTGGATGCCGAGCGTGCTCGTCAGCTCGAGGACCTCCATGACCTCCGCCGCCGACGCGCCGAGGTCGAGCGCCGCACGGACGTGCTGGCGGATGCCCGGCTCGTACAGGTGCGTGGCCGCGGCGTCGGCCGCGATGAAGATGAACTCGCGCACCTTCTCCTCGAGCTGGTGCTTGCGCAGCGGGACCGCCGACCACTCCAGGTACGCACGCAAGAACTCGGCGTCTAGCTCGAGGATGGCATCCCACGCGCTGCTCCAGGTGCCGCGCACGGCGATGAATTCGTCCTTGATCTGCTGCTGCCGCTGCGTGAGCGTCATCTACGTGTCCTGGTTCTGCTGGAGCCAGCGAGCGATCTCGGTGTGGTCGGCGGCTGGCGGCATCTCAGCCGTCGCTATGGTCCAGGCCGCTACGACGGCCCGGCTGCCCGGAGCCGGGAACCCGCCCGCCTCGGCCAGGCCGAGCGCGATATTCATGTCCTTGACCATGAACTGCATGCTGAACCCGGAGTTGTACGCGCCAGGCAGGATGTAGCGCGGCCACTTCAGCTCGGTCGACCAGTTCTTTCCGCTGGAGGTGTTGACGATCTCCAGCATCACCTCGGGATCGAGGCCGAACGCCTGGCCGGCGAGGAGGGCCTCCGAGCTGATCAACAGGTGCGCGGCGGACATGAGGTTGTTGAGCGCCTTGATCGCGTGCCCCGCGCCGGGGATGTCTCCGGCGTGGACGACCTTGCCGCCGAGCACGTCGAGCACCGGACGGACGGTGGCCAGGGCCGTCGGCGAGCCGCCCGTCATGATCGTCAGCGAGCCGGCCTTCGCGCCGACGACACCGCCGGAGACCGGCGCGTCGACGAGCGTCACCCCGCGCTCTGCGGCCCGCTCGGCCAGCGCGCGGGTTCTGGCCGGCTCCGACGAGCTCATGTCGACGATGAGGGTCGTCGGGGCGACCCGGTCGAGCAGCCCGTCGCCGAGCAGAACCTGCTCGACCACGCTGGAGTCGGGCAGCATGAGGATCACGACATCAGCGCCGTCCGCGACGTCGGCGGGAGCGGTCACGAGGGTAACGCCGGCCGTGTCGGCCAGCCGTTCTCGCGCCTGCGCCGCCACGTCATACCCGCGGACCGCGTAGCCGGCCGCGGCGAGCCGCCGCACCATCGGCTCACCCATGTTGCCGAGGCCGACGAACCCGATCGTGACCTGACTCACTGGCCGCCGCCGTAGTCGGCGTCGGAAACCGGGCCGAGCCAGGTCGTGCGCCCGAGCGAGACTGCCAGGTGGAGCACCATGGATCCGGGGCCGCCGCCATGCCAGTGCACCTCGCCGGGCGGGGCCCAGACCACGTCGCCGGGTCCGATCGGCTGCGGCGCGTGCCCCTCGGTTGCCACCTGGCCGCGGCCCTCGAGCACATGCAGTACCTGGCCGTGCTCGTGGGAGTGCCAGAACGTGCGCCCGCCTGGCGCGAAGAACACGCTCGTCACCGCCGCGCCGTCGGTGCCGTCCAGCAGCGCGTCGCCGTACACCGTGCCGGTGAAAGTCGCGGTCCGCAGCTCGGTCGGCGGGCCCGCTGGCCCGTCCTCGCCGCCATCTCGCCTGACGATCTGCATCGTTCACTCGCCTATCTGGCCGGAGCCGGTCTCGTCCAGGCGGAGCCCACCGGCGAGGTCGCCGAGGGCGTCCACCACCCTGTTGCTGATCTGGTCGCGGTAGCCGAGGCTGTCAGCCAGCCCGAAGGCGGCGAGCGGGCCGGCCGACTGCAGGGAGGGCACGCCGAGGTCGGCCAGGTACGCCACGTACAGGTTGATGTCCTTGGTCATCAGCGCGCTGGTCAGGCCCCCCTCCAGGTAGTCGCCCCTGATGATGTGCGGGAACCGGCTCAGGGTGGCGAAGTTCACCCCGCTGCTGGCGTTGATGACCTCGAGCACGCGGTGCAGGTCGAGGCCGGCCTTCCTGGCGGCGAGCATCACCTCGGCCGTGGCGGCCAGGCTGACGGCGTTGAGGAAGTTGTTGAGCACCTTGGTTGCGTGACCGGCGCCGGACGCGCCCATGTGCACAACCTTGTCGGCGATCGGTTCGAGTACCCAGCGGACGGACGTCAGCGCGTCCGCCGATCCGCCGACCATGATGGTGAGCGTGCCGCGTTCGGCCGCGGCCGCGCCGCCGGAGATGCCGGCGTCGAGGAACTCGATCCCCCGGTCGGCGAGCTCGGCGTGCAGCGCGACGGTCGAGCTCGGTGCGGCGGTGCTGAGGTCGACCACCACCTGGCCGGCCCGGCCCGCGGCGAGCAGGCCGCCGTCGCCCCGCACGACCGCCTCGATGACCGAGCTGTCCGGCAGGGAGAGCAGGATGCAGTCGCTGCCGCCCGCGACCTCGGTGACCGACGCAGCCGGATCCGCGCCCGCGGCTGCCGCCCGGCCCGCCAGCGGGTCGAAGCCGAGTACCCGGTGGCCCGCCTCGACCAGCCGCCGGGTCATCCGCCCGCCCATGTTTCCGAGGCCGATGAAGCCGATCCGCTGCCCGTTCATGCGAGCGCCTGGCCTGGCTGGGGTGCCGCGTTGCGGGTTCGCCACCCGTACAGCGCACGATCGTGCGCGTCGATGTCCCAGGCGCCCGCGCCGCCAGACGGCCGGACGGTGCTCACGATGCTGGCGCCGCCGTCGGCCGACACGACCTCGCCGGTCATGTACGCCGCGTCGGCGCTGAGCAGAAAGGTCACGACGGCGGCGATGTCGTCCGCGGTGCCGGCCCGGCGCAGCGGCGTCGTGCTGGCGCGGCGCGTCATGTCGGCCTTGCCGCCCGGCGCGTCCGGTGTGGCCGCGAACAAGTCGGTCGGCACGATGCCGGGAGCGACGGCGTTCACCCGGACACCGAGCGGTCCGCCGTACACCGCGGCGCCGTGCAGCAGGCCGAGCACCGCGTGCTTGGAGGTCTGATACGGCAGCAGGTCGGCGCTGCCGCGCAGACTGCCGATCGACGCGGTGATGACAACGGCGCCGGTACCGCCGGCCGAGCCGTCGGGTGCGGCGGCCGGCTGCGCCGCGAACTGGCGGAAGGCGGCCCTGATGCCGAGAAACACCCCGCGTACGTTGACCGCCATGACCCGGTCGAATTCCTCGACGGTCAGCTGCGGAAGCGCCGTCAGCGAGCCAGCGATACCGGCATTGAGGTGATGCAGGTCGACGCGGCCGAAATGGCTGACGGCGACGTCGAGGTAGCGCGCCACGGCGGCCTCGTCAGCGACGTCCGCGCGCACCCACGCGCTCGGTCCCGGCAGCGACTCCGCCACTTCCCGCGCCCGCGCCTCGTCGGCGTCGACGACGACCACCCGGACGCCCTCCGCCGACAGTCGCCTGCAGGTGGCGCCGCCGATGCCGCCGCCGCCACCGGTCACCACCGCCACCCGCCCGTCCAGTCCGCGCAGTCCGCCCATCAGCCCTCCTCGCCGCCGATGCGCACCGCCAGGCCGCCCTCGACCGGCGGGAACCTGTCCATCACCGCCGGGTCGTGTCCGGCCACCAGAAACCGGGTCGGCTCCGCCGCCAGCCGGCGCAGTAACTCGAAGCCCGCATACATCGCCGGCAGGTCCGCGACGTGCAGGAACGGCCGGTCCAGCCGTACCTCGTCGTAGTAGTGCAGGGCATCGGACGCGAGCACCGCCTCGCCGCTGCGGGTGCGGGCCAGCACCACCAGCTGGCCGGGCGTGTGCCCGCCGACCTCAAGCACGCGGAGACCTGCCGCGATGGTGTGGGCGGCCGGCCCCGAGCCCGGCACAGCGGCCGATACCGCCGTCGCCTCGTCGCCGGGCAGCAGCGTCAGCCGGCCGGCCGCGCTCGCCCGGCGCAGGGCGGCGATGTCCTCGGTCTCCGCCGACGTCGCGAACAGCAGGCGGTCGGCCAGCGGGCCCGTCCAGAACTCGTACTCTCGCGCTGACATGATCACCTCAGCGGCAGGAAAGTGCTCCAGGTTGCCGATGTGGTCGTAGTGCGCGTGCGTCAGGATCAGCGCGCTCACGTCGGCTGGCTCGATGCCCAGCCGCCGCAGCGCCGTCACCGGAGGGCACAGCATGGTCCGCCCGCGCCGCGCGCCGCTGCGCTCGTTGAAGCCGCAGTCAACGAGGATGGTGCGCCCGGCGCCGCGGAGCACCCAGAAGAAATAGTCCATCCTGGCGGGCTCGTCTGGCTCGCCGTAGAGCCCGTAGTGCAGGAAGATCTCGCTCTTGGTGGTCAGCCGGGTCCCGTACCTGACGGCGATCACGTCGTAGCCGGGACCCTCACTGGCTGGGAGCACGACCACCTCGCACCGAGCACTGTTACCGATTTGGTGCCGTCACTGCCTGGGAAAACTGCTGTCGATTGGCGACAATCAGCCTGCATGCCGTCGACGCCCTGACCCGTGCTGCTGTCTCCGAAACACCCTATTGCGATCGGAGGATATGCCGCTACGATGTATGTCTATCATACAAAGATAGGGCCGCGATTGGCGGTCAGTCTGCTCGCAATCCGGAGCAGGTCGCAGCTGTCGCACCGGGAGTGAGGCTGGCGCCCCTGGGGTGGATCTGGCGATGCCGTCCACAGCATCCGCTATTCAGCGTTGATTAGGAGAGCCATGAAGTTTCGAGCATCTGCCGGCGCCGCGGCTTTAATGCTAGGCGCGGCGCTGGGGCTGGCGGCCTGCGGTTCGTCCACGTCGCCCAGTACGTCTCACTCGTCTACCCCCGTGTCCACGGCCACGGGCGTGCCCACCGGGAACTACCACCCTGTCAGTGACTACGCGGCTTTCGTCGGCGGCTCAGGCAAGGCCGACAGCGCCAAGGCACCCATCTACATCGGCGTTGTCAATCAGCAGGGCGGCACCGCCGACATCGCGCCGGAGTGGACCGATGGCACGACGCTGGCCGCCGACTTCCTCAACAACCAGGCCGGGGGCATCGACGGCCACCCGGTGAAGCTCGTCGTCTGCGGGATCCCTGACACCACCTCGGCCGCCCAGCAGTGCGGCGAGGAGTTCGCCAACAACAGCAGCATCGACACGGTGGCCATGGGTGCCGTCGTGATCGGCAACCAGCCGCTGGAGCAGGCAATTCTGCCGACCAAGAAGGCGCTGGTGATGGGTGTCACCATCCTGCCGGTCGACTCGACCTACAAGTACGGCTACATCCTGTTCGGCGACGCGACTAGGGTCGAGGCGCCGATCGGCCAGTTCATCCACGAGTTCCTGCCGAAGGTCAAGAGCGTGTCGATCATCTACGCGAACGTCCCAGGCAGCAATGTCCCGAACGAGGTCATCGCGTCGACGCTTGAGTACTACCACATCAGCGTCAAGCTCACCGCGTTCGACCCGACCAGCGCGAACATCACGGCCCCGGTCATCGCGTCCGGTGCCGCGACAGCCGGCCTAGTGATCGACGGCGCCGGTAACCCCGTGCAGTGCTCGGACGTCTACCAGGCGCTCAAGCAGCTCAACATCACGACCCCGGTGCTGGCAAACGTGCCGTG
>JASHPF010000377.1 GCA_030038295.1 Streptosporangiaceae bacterium | reverse complement strand
CCGGCGGACATCGCCGAGCTGGAGAACGGGCTGGCGCGGCTGGCTGCGGTGCTCGGCGGTGACCCGACCCAGCCTGGCGCGGGCGCGGCGGGCGGCTGCGGCTATGCGCTCGCCGCCGTCTGGGGTGCCCGGCTGCTGCCGGGCGCGGTGCAGATCGCGACGACGGTCGGGCTGCCGCGGGCCCTGGTCGGCGCTGACCTGGTCATCACCGGGGAGGGCCGCTTCGACGCGACGTCGCTGACCGGGAAGGTCGTCGGCACCGTCCGTGCCATGGCGGCGCGGGCCGGCGTGCCCGTCGCGCTCGTCGCGGGCTCGATGGCCGTGCCCGCGCTCCGCTGGTCAGGGTCCGTGGCTCGCTCGGTCGAGCTGGCGGCGCTCGCGGGCGGCCAGGAGGAGGCGATGAGCGAGCCGGCCCGCTGGCTGGCGGTGGCGGGGCGTGAGCTCGCCGCCGCGGCGGGTGACTAGCCGGCCGCGAACTACCCTGGGCTCGTGCGGGAGATCGTGGTATTCGGCGGCAGCGCCCACCCGGCGCTGTCCGCGGAGATCTGCTCGTACCTGGACGTGCCGCTCCGCCCAGTGCGCCTGACCCGGTTCGCCAACGACTGCCTGGAGGTACAGCTGCTGGCGAACTGCCGGGAGCGAGATGTCTTCGTCATCCAGCCACTGGGCCCGCCGGTGCAGGAGAACCTGGTCGAGTTGCTGCTGATGCTGGACGCGGCCCGCGGCGCGTCGGCGGCCAGGGTCACCGCCGTCATGCCGTACTACGCCTACGCGCGATCGGACAAGAAATCGATGCCGCGGATCTCGATCGGCGGCCGCCTCGTCGCCGACCTGCTCGCGACCGCGGGCGCCAGCCGCGTGCTGGCGATGACCCTGCACGCGCCGCAGGTGCACGGCTTCTTCTCGGTGCCGGTCGATCACCTGCACGCGCTGCGGGAGTTCGCCACCCACTTCAGCCGGCTGGATCTCGGTAACTTCGTCGTGGTGTCCCCGGACCTCGGCAACGCCAAGAACGCCGCCGCGCTCGCCCGGATGCTGCAGCTACCGGTGGCCGCGGGCGCCAAGGAACGGCACAGCGATCAGCAGGTGACCATCAGCTCCATCATCGGCGACGTGACGGGCCGCGACGTCATCGTGCTGGACGACGAGATCGCCCGCGGCACCACGATCATCGAGCTGCTGGACCGGCTGCGCGAGCGGGATGTGCGGTCGGTCCGGATCGCGTGCACGCACGGGCTGTTCAGCGACGGCGCGCTGCCGCGGATCGCGGCGGAGCCCCTCGTACGCGAGATCGTGTGCACGAATACGCTGCCGGTCGCCAGCGGGGGCGACATCGAGCTGCGGGTGATCTCGGTCGCGCCCGCGCTGGCGGAGGCAATCCGGCGGATCCATGAGGGTGAGTCGGTGAGCGCGCTGTTCGGCGCGAGCTAGCCGGGCGGGCGGTCAGGCCGACCGGCCGCCGGCTTCCAGGTCGAGCAAGTAGCGCTTGCGGTCGAGGCCGCCACCGTAGCCGGTGAGGCTGCCGTCCGAGCCGATGACCCGGTGACAGGGGATCACGACGGCGATCGGGTTCCGCCCGTTGGCCAGGCCGACGGCGCGCACCGCGGCCGGGTTCCCGATGGCGCGTGCCAGCTCCCCGTAGGAGCGCGTCTCGCCGTAGGGAATCGCCTGCAGCTCGGCCCACACCCGGCGCTGGAACGGTGTGCCAGCGGGCTCGAGCGGCAGGCTGAACTCGGTCAGCGTGCCCGCGAAGTACGCGGCGAGCTGGTCTGCCGCGGTGGCAAACGGCTCGTCGGCCGGGTCGCCTGGCGGGCCGAGAACCTCGGCGCGCAGCTGTCCTCGGGAGTCCGAGCCCGGCGTGTCGAGGTACAGCGCGGTGAGTGCGCCGCCATCCGCGACCAGGGTGAGCGGGCCGACAGGGCTGTCGATGATGACGTGGGAGTGCATGCGCGGTGTCCCTTCGCTAGTCGGGGAGGTGGTTAATGGCGTGATCGGTGGCCGCCCAGAGGTACTGGACCGCGTAGGAGCGCCAGGGCCGCCAGGCGTCCGCACGGGCGGCGAGGGCCGTCGCATCGGCGGGCAGGTCCGCCAGCCGCGCACCGGTGCGCACACCGAGGTCGGCTGCGGGAAACGCGTCGGGATCACCGAGGGCCCGCATGGCGATCGTCTCGATGGTCCACGGTCCGAGGCCCGGCACATTCGCGAGTCGCTGCCGTGCCTCGTGCCAGTCGCTGCCCGCACCGAGGTCTATCCGGCCCGCAGCCAGCGCCCTCGCCAGGGCGGCGAACGACTCGCGCCGGGACCGCGGCAGCGCCAGCGACCCCGAGTCGATGTCGGCGAGTGCCGCCGGGTCAGGGAACAGCGTCGTCAGACCGCCGCGAGGGTCAGCGACCGGTTCGCCGTGCGCGGCCACGAGCCGAGCAGCATGGGTCCGGGCAGCTCCGATCGAGACCTGCTGGCCGAGCACGGCACGGAGCGCGAACTCGTCCGGATCAACGGTTCGCGGCACCCGCCGACCCGGCGCCTTGCGCACCAGCGGCCCGAGCGCCTCGTCGGCGGACAGCAGGTCGGCGATCGCGACCGGGTCGGCGTCCAGGTCGAGCAGCCGGCGGCACCTGGCGATCGCGCTCGCCAGGTCGCGCAGGTCGGCGATGGCGAGCTGGCAGCTCACGTGATCTCGCTCCGGCCGCAGGGCCACGATGCCGTGCCCGTGCGGGAGCCGCAGCGTGCGCCGGTAGGCCCCGTCGCGCCACTCCTCGACCCCCGGCACGGCGGTCGCGGCGAGGTGGCCGAGCACGCTGTCGGGCTGGAACGGGGCGCGGAACGGCAGCCGCAGGGCCAGCTGGGTCAGGGTGGGCCCCGCCACCGCGGGCGGGCCGGCTGGCTGGCTGGCACCGGCACCGGTCTGGCTCGGCTGGCGGGCATTGACCCGGTGAGCCTGGGCTCGCAGCTCGCTCGGGGCGAGCGCGTATACCTCCCTGACGGTGTCGTTGAACGTCCTGATGCTCGAAAAGCCGGCCGCGAATGCCAGCTCGCCCATGGGCAGCGTGGTCGTCTCGATGAGCAGCCGCGCGGTCTGGGCGCGCTGGGCCCTGGCGAGCGCCAGCGGCCCGGCCCCGAGCTCGGCCAGCAGCTGGCGCTCGACCTGCCGAACGCTGTAACCAAGGTGACGCGCGAGAGCGGGCACGCCGCCGTCGTCCATCACGCCGTCGGCGATGAGCCGCATCGCCCTGGCGACCACGTCGGCGCGCACGTCCCACTCTGGCGAGCCGGGGCTGGCGTCCGGCCGGCACCGTTTGCAAGCCCGGAAGCCGGCCTGCTGCGCGGCGGCGGCACTGGGATAGAACCGCATGTTCTCCGGCTTGGGCGGGGCGACCGGACAGCTGGGCCGGCAGTAGATGCCGGTGGTGAGGACGGCGGTGAAGAACCATCCGTCGAAGCGCGCGTCCTTGGACTGGACGGCGCGCACACAGCGCTCACGGTCTGGCTGGATCCGTTCTCCTTGCACGTTCCTAGCATTGCCCGGGCTGACGCGGGTTACTAGCGAAATTACGACTCCGCGGCATGAAACAAGCACGTCACGATGGTCTTGTCGTAAAACCGCTATCCTGCGGCACCCTCCTGGGCGTCGGGCGCGCGCCTGTGCACGACCAGCAGCAGCGCGTACGGATCCGCGCCCGGCGCGACCGGCGCGGCCAGGTACTCGGCCACGGCGGGGAACTGCCCGAGCACGTCGCGGAGCTGTGCCAGCAGCTCGCTGAGCTGCTCGGGCGTCAGCCACAGCGGCATCCGCACGCCCTCAAGCACCGCGCCAGGGCCGGCCTCGCCGACCTCTGCGGCGACCGCCCCGAGGATGGCGCGCAGCACCGCGGTGTCCGCCCCGGACATCGCGTCGTCGAGGCGCGCCGACTTTCCGGTTGCGCGATAGGGCTTCTCCACCGTGCCGCGCGGCCCGGGCCGCTGCGGCTCCTCGGCGAGAAAGCCGGTGCGGAGCAGCGTCCGGACGTGATACAGCACCGTCGCGGGGCGCTCGCCGAGCGCGGCGGCGAGCTCGGAGTTGGTCCGCGCCCGATCGAGGCACAGCCGTAGCACGCGGACCCGGAGCGGATGGGCGAGCGCGCGGGCTTCTTGCAGCGTGGCGGGCCGCCGCCGGCGGACGGCTGGCGCGGCGGCAGCGGCTGCGGTCCCGGCTGGCACGCCGGCAGCGGCCCTCGGCACGTCCATACGGTACCAGTTGACAACTCTCAACTGGTAGCTGACACTCGGCTGGTGACCGCCGCGGACGCGCCATTCCGTGATCGGCGGGTGCGCGCGAGTGGCGGTCGGCTCATCAGCCACGCTGGCTTTCGCCGGCTGTGGTTAGGGCAGAGCATCAGCGAGCTCGGGAGCCAGGTGACGACGCTGGCCCTGCCGCTCGCGGCGGTCCTCGTGCTGCACGCGTCCACGCTTCAGGTGGGCCTGCTCACCACCGCGGGATACGCGGCCTTCCTGCTCGTCGGGCTGCCGGCCGGCGCCTGGGTCGACCGGCTGCGCCGCCGGCCGGTCATGATCGCAGCCGACCTGATCAGGGCTGTCACGCTGGCCTCGATACCGGTCGCGTACGCGCTCGGCGTCCTTACCCTCGGCCAGCTCTACGCCACCGCCTTCATCGTCGGCGTGGCGAGCGTCTTCTTTGACGTCGCCTACATGTCGTATGTGCCGGGCCTGGTCGGCATGGGCCATGTCGTGGAGGCCAACGCGAAGCTGCAGGTGACCGTCTCGCTTGCCCAGGTCGGCGGGCCATCCGCGGCAGGCTTCCTGATCAGCGCGCTCGGCGCGCCGGTCGCGTTCGGGGCCAACGCCGCCAGCTTCGTGGTTTCCGTCCTCTCGCTCGCGGTCATCCGGGAGCGAGAGCCGTCCCCGGCCAGGGCCGAGTCGGGCACGATGCGCGCCGAGGTGGCGGAGGGCGTCGCGTTCGTCGTGCGGGAGCCGATCCTCCGGATGATCGCGGGCTGCACGTCGACCTGGAACCTGTTCAGCACGGCGATCTACGCGATCGTCGTCGTGTTCCTGGTTCGCCAGGTGCACCTGCAGGCGAGCATGATCGGCCTCCTCATGTCGGCTGGCGCGGTGGGGGGCGTCATCGGCGGGCTCAGCGCCTCGCGGCTGCGGGTCCGGCTGGGATCGGCCCGCGTCATCTGGATCTCTGCGGTGGTGACCGCCCCGTTCGCGTTGCTCATCCCGGTCACCTTCGCTGGTCCAGGCGTGGCCTGCTTCGGTGTCGCCGCGTTCGTCACCAGCCTGGGCTCCGTGGTCTACAACGTGAACCAGGCGTCCTTCCGGCAGCTGCTCTGCCCGCCGGGGCTGCTCGGCCGGATGAATGCCACGGTCCGCTTCATCGTGTGGGGCACGATCCCGCTCGGCGGCCTGCTGGGCGGGGTGCTCGGCGGCTGGCTGGGTGACCGCGCCGCCATCTGGGTCGCGGCGGTCGGGGTGACGCTCGCTCCGGCCTGGCTGCTGGCGTCACCGCTGCGGCGGCTGCGGGACACGCCCGAGCCCGCGCATGTCTCGCCGTGGCTCGCCGACGGCGGTTGATCGGCAGGTGCCAGCTAGGTGTCGAGATAGAGACAGAAGGGGTGACCGGCGGGGTCAAGCAGCACGCGCACGGTGTCCTGCGGCTGGAACTCGGCGAGCGTCGCGCCCAGCGCGAGCGCGTCGGCGACTGCGGCCGGCAGGTCGTCCACGGCGATGTCGAGGTGCATCATCTGGCGCTGCCGGCCGGCCTGCGCGGGCCAGACCGGCGGCTCATAGTCGGGGGAGGAGTCGAAGCTCAGGTACGAGGAGGTGCCGGGCACCTGGATCGCGGCGCCATGCGGCTCTTCCTGGGCGATGGGCCAGCCGAGCAGAGTCTCGTAAAACCGTGCGAGGGCCGGGCCGTCCGGCGCCTCGAGCACCACACCCCACCAGTCGGTCTTACTGCGTCCGCGCATGCCTGCATCCTGCCAGTCCGGGCGGACAGTCTGCGCTTAGTCGAGGCCGGCGAGCGCGGACAGCTCGCCGGCCGAGAGCCGGAGCGCGGCCGCGGCGACGTTCTCTTCCAGGTGCGCAACGCTGCCGGTGCCGGGGATGGCCAGCACGTGGCGACCCTGCTGCAGCGTCCAGGCGAGCCGGATCTGGGCTGGCGTCGCGCCGTGCGCGGCGGCGATGGCGAGGAGGCCAGCGGGCTCGGCGGGCGGTCCGCCCTGCCGCCCGGCCCCGGCGATGCTGAAGAAGGGCACGAACGCAACCCCCAGCTCGCCGCAGATGCGGAGCAGCGGATCGGTGCTCCGGCCGATGCTGTAGGCGTTCTGCACGCACACGATCGGGGCGACTTCCCGCGCGGTCGCGAGGTCCTCGGGGCTGACCCCCGAGACGCCGAGGTGCCGGATGAGCCCGGCGTCGCGGAGCTCGGCGAGCGCGCCGACGTGCTCGGCGATCGAGGCGCCCATGCTCGGCATCCGGCGCAGGTTGACCACGTCCAGGTGATCGCGGCCGAGCTGGCGGAGGTTCTGCTCGACCTGACCGCGCAGCTCGCCGGGGGTGGCCGCGGGTATCCACTCGCCCGCTGCGTCGCGCCGCGGCCCGACCTTGGTGACGATGACGAGGTCGTCGGGATACGGCGCCAGCGCCGAGTTGATCAGCTCGTTCGCCGACCGGAGCGACGAGAAATAGAAGTCCGCGGTGTCGATGTGGTTGACGCCGAGCTCAACCGCGCGGCGGAGCACGGCGATCGCCTCGCCGCGGTCGCTCGGCGGCGCGTCGGCGGTGAGCGCGGGACCGCGCTGCGACAGCCGCATGGCGCCGAAGCCCATGCGGCTGATGGTCAGGTCGCCGAGCCGCCAGGTACCCGCCGCGGCCGCTGCGGTTGCGGGACTGGGCATGCCGGCCAGTCTGGCACAAAATTTGCTCGATCCGCAAAGTTGCGCGCTCCGCAATTTTGGATATGCTAGCTGCGTGACAACACCCCGCGAGCTGGTCGCCGCCGAGGCCGAGCACGGGCCGGGCGGGCTGCGCGAACGCAAGAAGGTAGCCACCCGGCACGCGCTCGGGGTGGCAGCCCTGCGGCTGGCGATGGCGCGCGGCCTGGAGAACGTGCTGGTCGAGGACATCGCGGAGGCGGCCGGCGTGTCGGCCCGGACGTTCAACAACTACTTCGGCAGCAAATACGAGGCGATCTGCGGGCTCGGGTTCGCGCGGGCCATGCGGATCGGCGCGGCGCTGCGGGAGCGCCCCGCGAGCGAGCCGCTGTGGGACGCGATCGTCGCCGCGGTGATGTCGGAGTACGGCACCGCGGACCGCGTCCCTGACGAGGACTGGATGGCCGGCATCCGGCTGGTGACGAGCACGCCCGCGCTGCGGGGCGAGTACCTGAAGGTGCAGGCGATGACCCAGTACTCGCTGGCCGAGGCGATCGCGCTGCGAGCCGGGTTCAAGCCAGGAACCAGCATGTTCCCGCGGATTCTGGCCGCGTCCGTCACGGCCGCAGTGCAGGCGGCGATGGAGCGCTGGATGCACGCCGATCCGCCGATCGCGCTGGCCCCGGTGATCCGGAGCAGCCTGGCCCAGCTCGCCGACGGTATGCGCGCCGTGCTGCCGGCTCCTGCGGATCCCGACCCGGCGGCCCGACGATGACGACGACCAGCCAGCTACGAGCCCGTTCCCTTCCTACCTAGCGAGACTCCGTTGCTCCTCCGCCTGCTGCGCAGCTACCTGCGTCCCTACCGCACGCCGCTGGCGCTCGTCATGGTGCTGCAGCTCGCGCAGACCATCGCGACGCTGTACCTGCCGACGCTCAACGCCAACATCATCGACAAGGGCGTGATCCTCGACAACACGCACTACATCCTGACCACCGGCGGCGTGATGCTGGCCATCACGGTCGCGCAGATCGGCTGCGCGATCGGCGCGGTGTACTACGGGGCGCGCACCGCGATGGCACTCGGCCGCGACCTGCGGCAGGCGCTGTTCAGCCACGTGCAGTCGTTCTCCGACCGCGAAGTCACTCACTTTGGCACGGCGTCGCTGATCACCAGGACCACCAACGACGTCCAGCAGGTCCAGATGCTGGCGATCATGACGTTCACGCTGCTGCTGTCCGCGCCGATCATGTGCATCGGCGGCATCATCCTGGCGCTCAACCAGGACGTGCGACTGTCGTCGCTCCTGCTGGTCGCCGTGCCGCTGCTCGGCGTCATCGTGACGCTGATCATCGCGAAGATGCGGCCGCTGTTCCGGCAGATGCAGGAGCGGCTGGACGGCATCAACCGGGTGCTGCGCGAGCAGATCACCGGCGTCCGGGTCATCCGCGCGTTCGTCAGGGATACGCAGGAGCGGGACCGGTTCGGCCGGGCGAGTACCGAGCTGTTCGACGTCTCGTTCGGCGCCGGGAAGCTCATGGCGCTGATGTTCCCGTCGGTGATGCTGGTGCTGAACCTGTCGACGACGGCCGTGGTGTGGTTCGGCGGGCACCTGGTCGCGGATGGCACCATGCAGATCGGCTCGCTGACCGCGTTCATCACCTACCTGGCGCAGATTCTCACCTCGGTGATGATGGCGACATTCATGTTCATGCTGGTGCCGCGCGCTGAGGTCAGCTCCGAGCGCATCATGGAGGTGATCGACACCGAGCCGGACCTGACCGCGCCGTCCGGGGCGTCGCCGGTCATGCCCGAGCCCGGGCTGCTCGAGCTGCGGCACGTCGAGTTCCGCTATCCGGGCGCCGAGCAGCCGGTGCTGCACGACGTGAGCCTCATCGCCCGGCCGGGCCAGACGACCGCGATCATCGGCGGCACTGGCAGCGGGAAGAGCACGCTGGTAAACCTCATCCCGCGGCTGGTCGACGTCACGGCGGGGGCGCTGCTGGTCGGCGGCGTCGACGTGCGCGAGCTCGACCCGGCCGCGCTATCCGCGGCGATCGGCCTGGTCCCGCAGCAGCCGTACCTGTTCTCCGGGACGGTGGCGAGCAACCTGCGCTACGGCAATCAGGCCGCGACCGACGACGAGCTGTGGCGGGCGCTGGACATCGCCCAGGCCCGCGACTTCGTCGAGCGGATGCCGGACAGGCTGGAGTCGCGGATCGCGCAAGGCGGCACCAACGTGTCCGGCGGCCAGCGGCAGCGGCTGGCCATCGCGCGGGCGCTGGTGCACCGGCCGCCCATCTACGTGTTCGACGACTCGTTCTCGGCGCTCGACTACGCCACCGACGCGCGGCTGCGCGCGGCGCTGGCCACGCAGGTCACGGACGCGACGATGATCATCGTGGCGCA
>JASHPF010000376.1 GCA_030038295.1 Streptosporangiaceae bacterium | reverse complement strand
TGCCCGCAGTCCGGCCCATGTATGTGGGTGTGCTGGCCGTGGACCGCGTGCGTGGTGGTATCCGTCGTCATGCCCAGAATCCTTCTTCGCTGGTCTTCCCGCGGTGGGCGCAGGTCTACCCGCTCAGGCCGCCACACAACCTGGGTTAGCTGTCTTGCGCCTACGATCTCGCAGAGGTTGGCGGCTACACGATCCGGGTCTGGTGGCCGACCCAGTACCGGTCGCGCAGCAGCCGCTTGTACAGCTTGCCGGTCGGGTACCGGGGCAGCTCGTCGACGAAGTCCACGGTGCGCGGGCACTTGAAGTGCGCCAGCCGGTCGCGGCAGTAGCCGATCAGCTCGGCCGCTAGCTCGGGGCCAGCGGCAGCCGGATCGACCGGCTGCACCACCGCCTTGACCTCCTCGCCGAGATCCTCGTTCGGTACCCCGATCACGGCCACGTCCAGCACAGCCGGGTGAGTTGCCAGCAGGTTCTCAGTCTCCTGCGGGTAGATGTTCACGCCGCCGGAAATGATCATGTAGCTCTTCCGGTCGGTGAGATACAGGTAACCCTCCGCGTCGACGTGGCCCACGTCGCCCACGGTGCTCGTCATCCCGTCCTCGCGTCGCCCGGCGGCGGTCTTGTCCGGGTCCTCGAAGTACTCGAAGGCGGTTGCGCCGCGGAACCATATCGTCCCGTCCGCAAGCGGCGGGCACGGCTCGCCCGCATCGTCCAGGATCAGCAGTTCGCCGAGGATTGCCTTGCCGACGGTGCCGGGGTGGGCCTCCCACTGGGCCGAGTCGCAGAAGGTGAACCCGTTCGCTTCGGTCGCCCCGTAGTACTCGGTGATCACCGGGCCGAGCCAGTCGATCATGGCTTGCTTGATCGGGACAGGGCATGGGGCTGCCGCGTGCACGATGCACTCCAGCGAGGACGTGTCGTACCTGGCTCTGACCTCCTCGGGCAGTCGCAGCAGTCGGCCGAACATCACCGGCACCATCTGGCAGTTCGTGACCCGGTACCGTTCCACGAGGGCTAGCCACTGCTCTGCGTCGAAGTGCTCCATCACCACGATCGTGGCGCCCATCCGCAGCGATGCGGCCACGCTGGCCTGCGGCGCGGAGTGGTACAGGGGGGCCGGGTTCAGGTAGGTCATGCCCTCGCGGAACCCGAACATCGCCTTCACGAACTCCATCACCGGCAGCGCCTGGCCTGGCCCGCCCTCGGGCAGTGCGCGCAGGATGCCCTTGGGCTGTCCCGTGGTGCCGGAGGAGTACAGCATCGCCGCGCCGAGCGACTCGTCTGCGACCGGCCCGTCAGGCTGCACGGCGATCGCGGCGTCGAAGGACTCCCAGCCGGGCGGTGGCTCGCCTGCACCGGTCATGAACATCCGCTCCAGGCCAGCGGACTTGCCCGCGGCGGCCTCGGCTACCGGCTGCCTGGCCGGAGAGCTGAACAGCACCCTGGCCTGGGAGTTGGCGATGATGTAGGCGACTTCATCAGCGGCCAGGTAGGTGTTGATCAGCGTGTAGTACAACCCGGTCCGCTCAGCGCCACCCTCGATCTCCAGCAGCTCGGGGCAGTTCTCCATGAGCACCGCGATGTGGTCGCCACGCCGCAGTCCGACGGCGCGCAGCAGCTGCGCGACCCGGTTGCTGGCAGCCTCATACTCGGCGTAGGTCACCGTCGTACCTGTCCCGCCCATGATGATGGCAGCCTGGTCGGGTTGCTCGTCGGCATACTGCGCTGCGTACATGCGTATCTTCCCATCTCAGGCGCCCCTCGCATTGCCATCGACGGTACCGGTGCGCAAGGCGAGAAGGTAGCGCACGAAACCGGGGCGGCGAAATCCGGCCGGGGCTCCTGCTTTCGGCGCACCGCCTTACAGACGATCGAAGCGAGCTTGGAAGAATCGCAGGTAGCGCGGTTCGTAGGTCATGATGAGTCCCTTGGCCGAGTGGCGTTTGTCGTAAACGGCTTGCACTGCCTCCGCCACGATGTCCATGTGCGCTTGGGTATAGACGCGGCGCGGGATGGCTAGCCTGGTGAGTTCAAGGCTTGGATGGTGATGCTCGCCTGTTGCCGGATCGCGGCCAGCCGAGACGATACCGCGCTCCATCCCGCGGACTCCCGAGTCCAGGTAAAGCTCTGCGGCTAGCGTCTGAGCTGGGAACACCTCCTGGCTCAGGTGCGGGTAGAAGCGCCGGGCGTCCAGGAAGACGGCATGGCCGCCGATTGGCCTCACCACCGGGACGTCAGCTGCAGCGAGCAGGTCGCCCAGGTACCGGACCTGGCCGATGCGGGCGCGGATGTGATCTTCCTGCACGGACTCGGTAATGCCGATCGCCATCGCCTGCATGTCCCGGCCTGCTAGTCCGCCATAGGTATGCAGCCCCTCGAATACGACCACGAGGTTGCGGGCTGCCTCGAACAGCTCCTCGTCGTTCAGCGCAAGCCAGCCGCCGATGTTGACCAGCGCGTCTTTCTTGGCCGACATCCAGGCGCCATCGGTGTAGGAACAGAATTCCTTGAGGATCTCGGCGATCGTCTTGTCCGCGTAGCCCGGCTCGCGTTCCTGGATGAAGAATGCGTTCTCCACCATTCTGGTCGCGTCCAGGAGCAGCCGGATGCGGTGCCGGTTGCACAACGCGCGCAGGTCGCGCACGCACGCCATGCTCACCGGCTGCCCGCCGGCCATGTTGACGGTGCCAGCCAGGCTGACATAGGCGACGTTGTCCGCGCCTTCCCTGGTTATCAGCCGCTCCAGCTTGCTGATGTCTACATCGCCCTTGAACGGATGCTCGTCTTCTGGGTCATGCGCGGCGTCGATCACCACGTCTTCGAAGATGCCGCCCGCCAGCTCCTGATGGGCCCGCGTCGTGGTGAAATACATGTTCCCTGGCACGAACTGACCTGGCCGGATCGCGACACGGCTGATGAGGTGCTCGGCGCCCCTGCCCTGATGAGTGGGCAGCACGTAACGGTAGCCGTAGACCTCACGGACAGTCTGCTCAAGCTCATAGAAACTCCGCGAGCCCGCGTACGCCTCATCTCCGAGCATGAGCCCAGCCCACTGCCGATCGCTCATCGCGTTCGTGCCCGAGTCGGTTAGCAGGTCGATATAGACATCCTCAGACCGCAACAGGAACGTGTTATAGCCCGCATCGGCCAGGGCACGCTCCCGCTCGGCTGTGGTCGTGATCCGTAGTGGCTCGACCATCTTGATCTTCCAAGGCTCGGCCCAGGACCGGCGGCCGAGTTGATGCCCGGTAGTCACTGGCAGGTTGGTCGTCATTGGTTCCTCCACCGCTGCGGTTGGTGATATCTATTCGGGCCACAGTCAGCTGAGCGGCACGAACCGCGCCGTGAAGTGCCGCAGTTGCCGAGGCTGAGAGACGATACGCAAGCCGGGAAGATCACCGGCCTTCTTGGCCACTCGCAGGGCGACTTCGATGACGTAGTCGATGTGGCTCTGGGTATAAGTGCGGCGCGGAATCGCCAGCCGTACTAGGTCCAGGGCTGCGGGAGTTTCGCTGCCATCTGGATGCAGCCCGAACATCACCGTCCCGACTTCGCAGCCCCGCACGCCGCCTTCTAGATACAGCGCGCACGCGAGCGCCTGGCCTGGGTAGTGCAGCGGATCGAGATGGGGCAAAAGCGCGCGCGCGTCGATGAAGACCGCGTGGCCGCCGAACGGCACCACCACCGGGATGCCCGCTGATTCAAGCGCTTCGCCGAGGTAGGCGACTGATCGGGTCCGGTACCGCAGATAGTCCTCGTCGACGGCCTCGGAAAGTCCTTGTGCGATTGCCTCAAGGTCGCGACCTGCCAGGCCGCCGTAGGTGGGAAAGCCCTCGGTCAGTATTTCCAGACTGCGGCACTGCTCGGCGAGGCTGTCGTCGTTCATCGCGAGCCAGCCGCCGATGTTGGCCAGCGGATCTTTCTTGGCCGACATGGTCATGCCGTCCGCCAGAGCAGCCATTTCCCGCACGATGTCAGGTACCGGGACCTCGGCATAGCCGGATTCCCTCGTCTTGATGAACCAGGCGTTCTCCGCGAACCGGCAGGCATCCAGGAACAGCGCCTTGCCGAACTTGTCGCAGACGGCCCGGACCGCACGCATGTTTGACATGCTGACCGGCTGGCCACCGCCGGAGTTATTCGTAACCGTGAGCATTACCAGCGGCACCCGGTCCGGTTGCTCGGCTAGAAGCCGCTCGAGGGCAGCGACGTCCATGTTGCCCTTGAACGGCTGGCGGATCGACGGCGCCAGCCCCTCCGGAACTGGCAGATCAATAGCTTCCGCCCCGGTGAACTCGATGTTGGCTCTGGTCGTGTCGAAATGAGTGTTGTTCGGGATCACCCGGCCTGGTCCAGCGACTACGGAGAACAAGATCTTCTCCGCGGCCCGGCCCTGATGCGTAGGCAGGACGTGCCGGAACGGGAACAGCCGAGTGACTGCGTCACGGAACCGGTAGAACGACGGGGCGCCGGCATAGGCCTCGTTGCCACGCTGAAGTCCGGCCCATTGCTCGGCTGACATGGCGCCAGTTCCTGAGTCGGACAGCAAATCGATCAGGACGTCGGTAGCCCGCAAGCCGAACAGGTTGTAGCCCACCGCAGCGAGCGCGGCGGCCCGCTCAGGCCTGGTCGTCATCCTCATGGGCTCGATCGAGTGAATGCGGAAGGGCTCGATGATCGTCTGGAAAGGTGCCTCATCTGCGAGCATTCAGCAAGTAAACCGACATGCGCAGACGGCATCACGGGGCGTTAGTCTGCGCGACAGGTGCCGTAGGTCCCTCACTCCCGGCGGAATGCTGGTGGCGGCCTCCTCCCCAGTCGTGGCGGGCTGCCCGCCCGGTAGCCGAGCCTGGGCGCCGGATACGACCAGGCCGCCCGACAGCCGACAGATCGGCATCCGCGGCGGGACCCTGCGCCGGACCTCGCCGACCGGCCGGAGCGGTAGGGTTCTGCGCTAACAAGACACGGTGGTCGGTTACGCAGGGAAAGCACCGACGGCCGCGGTGCTGTCAAGATCGTGTGCGAGGAGTGCGCGGCGGATGAAGGCGCTGGTTAAGGCGGAAGCGGAGCCTGGCCTCAGGCTCGAGGACGTGCCAGTCCCTCCCCTGGGCAGGGATGACGTCCTGATCCGTGTGCTCAGAACTGGTGTCTGCGGTACCGACCTGCACATCTACGACTGGGATGGCTGGGCGCGGGCGAATGTGCCGGTGCCGCTCGTTATCGGCCATGAGTTCGTCGGTGAGGTCGTGGATATCGGGTCCGACGTGCAAGAGCTGCAGCACGGCGACCTGGTGAGCGGCGAGGGCCACCTGGTATGCGGCCGTTGCCGCAACTGCATGGCCGGCCGCCGCGTTCAGTGCGCACATACGAAGGCGGTGGGGGTCAACCATCCTGGCGCCTTCGCCGAGTACATCGCGTTGCCCGCCACAAACGTCTGGCGGCATGAGCCGGCCATCGACCTCGACGTCGCTGCCATCTTCGACCCCTTCGGCAACGCCGTGCACTCTGCCCTGACGTTCCCCGTCCTCGGCGAGGACGTTCTCATCACCGGCGCCGGCCCGATCGGTCTGATGGCGGCGATCGTTGCCAGGCACGCCGGCGCCCGGTACATCGCCATCAGTGACGTGTCGGAATACCGGCTGAATCTCGCCAGGCGGATCGGCGTGACGCTGGCTGTCAACGCTGCCGACTTCAGTCTCAGTGACGTTATCGGCGAACTTGCCATGCGCGAGGGCTTCGACGTCGGCCTTGAGATGTCCGGCAAGCCGGCCGCGCTGCAGGGCATGGTGGCCGCCATGGCCCACGGAGGCAAGATCGCGATGCTCGGGCTGCCCTCCGAGAACTTCGAGATCGACTGGTCACACCTCGTTACCAACATGATCACCATCAAGGGCATCTACGGACGTCAGATGTTCGAGACGTGGTATGAGATGTCGGTCCTCATCCACTCTGGTCTAGACATCTCGCCAGTCATCACGCACAGGTTCGATGCGGCCGATTTCGCGCAGGCGTTCGATACTGTGCGCCACGCCCAATGCGGCAAGGTGGTCCTCACCTGGGCTCACCGGTAAGCAACGATCGTGAGAGGTCGAGAAGGTGTTTGCCAGCGTCCAGCGAGAGATCAGCGGCGAGCTTGACGAGATCCGCTCGGCAGGCCTGTTCAAGGCTGAGCGGGTCATCCTGAGCCCGCAGGGGTCGAGCATCCGCGTCGGCGACGGCCAGGAGGTTCTCAACCTCTGCGCAAACAACTATCTAGGCTTGGCGGACGACCCACGCATCGTGACGGCCGCCAAGGAGGCCCTGGACCGCTGGGGATATGGCCTGGCGAGCGTGCGGTTCATCTGCGGCACCCAGGACTTGCACAAGCAACTCGAGCAGCGGATTTCAGGCTTCCTCGGTACCGAGGACACCATCTTGTACTCTTCCTGCTTCGATGCCAACGGAGGTCTGTTCGAGACGCTGCTGAACGAACAGGACGCCGTCATCAGCGACGAACTGAACCACGCCTCCATCATCGACGGGATCAGGCTCAGCAAGGCCCGGCGGATGCGTTACCGCAATCGTGACATGGCCGACCTCGAAGCTCAGCTCAAGGCGAGCGCCGACGCCAGGCGCAGGCTCATCGCCACCGACGGCGTGTTTTCTATGGACGGCTACGTCACGCCACTCGATGAGATCTGTAGCCTCGCTGACCGTTACGGCGCAATGGTCATGGTCGACGACTCGCACGCAGTCGGATTTGTCGGCCCCCGCGGCCGTGGCACGCCCGAACTGCACGGGGTCACTGACCGCGTTGACATCGTCACCGGGACTTTGGGCAAGGCGCTAGGCGGGGCCAGTGGCGGCTATACCAGCGGGCGAAGGGAGATCATCGACCTCCTTCGTCAGCGCTCAAGGCCGTACCTATTTTCCAATACCGTGGCGCCTGCGGTGGTGGGTGCCTCGCTCAAGGTCCTGGACCTGCTGGAGACCAGCGATGATCTTCGGGCCCACCTGCGCGACAACACCGCGTGGTTCCGCGAGCGCATGACCGGCCTGGGCTTTGACATCCTGCCCGGTGATCACCCGATCGTGCCCGTGATGATTGGCGACGCTGCCCGCGCGACCCAGATGGCCGACCGGCTCTTGGAAAAAGGCATCTATGTGGTCGGCTTCAGCTATCCGGTGGTCCCTGTCGGCAAGGCGCGGATCAGAACACAGGTATCCGCCGCGCACAGCCGAGAGGATCTCCAGACCGCAGCGACAGCGTTCGCGGCTGTCCGAACCGAGATGGGCTGACTCAGTCACCGAGCTGCTGAGGAGCCCGTCCGATCACCGTTGCCGGAGACGGGGAGGTGCTCCCCAGTTCCCGGCCGCGCCTTGGGCAGGCCGTTTGGCGCCTGCCGCGCTGACCTTCGACCCTTCCCCGCCACTCGCACTGCTGCCACCGTGATGCTGGCCGAAGGGAGGCCAACAATGAGGCTGACCTGGAGGGACGCCGTCTCCACCGTATTCATGGCGGCCATCGTCGTGATCTACATCGCGTTCCTGAACTCCACGACCGCGTGGCTGATCTCCAGCGCTCGCGGCACCGCCACCGCCGTGCTAGTGCTGGGCATCATCGGCGGATGCGGCATGAGCACCGCTGCCCAGCAATACCAGGCCGTGCAGGCCCGCGCCCACACCCTCATCGCCAGCGCGATCGGCACCACCGCGCTGATCGCCGGTGTCGTCGCACTGATCACCGCGAGTACGGTCGCGCTCGCGATCCTGGTCGTGGCCACGCTCACGTTGTGGCTGGTGGCAACCGCGCGGCGC
>JASHPF010000375.1 GCA_030038295.1 Streptosporangiaceae bacterium | reverse complement strand
CCCGAGGTCAGGTTCGCGTTGTAGCCGGGCCGGAAGAACCGCTCACAGCCCTCGTGGACGTCGTGCACATGCTCGTGCCAGCCGAATCCAGCGCCGCTGCGGGTGGCCTCGGTGATCTTCGCCGAATCGAGCACCGAGCCCAGGGCGATCTGGAAGAACCCGGGCAGGTACGCCGGACTGTCCGGATCGGTGAGCGCCACGGCCTGCTCTGGCGGCAGGGTGTACCGGCCGCTGTCCGGGTCGTACTCGACATAGCCGCCGGCTGCCTGGGCGTTCAGCCACTCGCGGACGTAACGCTCGGCGGTCCCGGTGCGCTCGGCCAGGTCGGCGGGTGACAGCGGGCCCGCCCCGGCGAGTGCCCGGTAAAGACCGAGCTTGTCGCCCATCACGACCAGCGCCGTGTTCAGGGTGGCGCCGACTTCGTCCACGGCACGGAAGACGAATTGCATGAGCTTGTCCCCGTCGACCTGGACGGCGTGCTCGGCAGTGGTCATGGTGTCCCTCCCTGGACTGGGTTTTGGGCGAGCGTAAGTTCGGGCCCGCCGATCTCGCTTCCCTGGGGGCACCTAGTCCTGGGCGCGTCTGGCCGGTGTCGCATCAGGTGCCTAGAATCGCGCCATGCTGCTGGGCCGTGACCGTGAGCGGCGACAGATCGACCAAGCCCTGGCGCAGGCGCGGTCGGGCACTAGCGCGACGCTCGCGCTGGTCGGTGAGCCGGGAATCGGCAAGACTGAGCTGCTCGGCTACGCCGCTGAGCGCGCCGCCGGGATGCGGCTGCTGCGCGCGCGGGGCATTGAGTCGGAGGCGCAGATCCCGTTCGGGTCGCTGCTCGAGCTGATCCGCCCTGCCCTGATGATGCTCGAGAAGATCCCGGAGCCCCAGGCGATCGCGCTGGGAGGCGCGCTGGCCCTGCGGCCCGGGACGGCTCATGACCGGTTCGCGGTGGGCGCCGCGACGCTCGGCATCCTGGCGGCTTACGCCGAGCAGGCTCCGGTGGCGGTGCTGGTCGACGACGCTCAGTGGCTCGATTTGTCGAGCGCCCAGGCACTGCTGTTCGCCTTCCGCCGCCTGGTGGCCGACCCGATCGCCGTTTTCATCGCCTGCCGCGAGGATGAGCCGTCATTGCTCGATGGCGCCGGCCTGCCGACCATGCCGATCGGCGGCCTCACCAGCGGTGAGGCGGCCATGCTCGTGCCGGGGCTGGCGCCGGAGGCGGCCAGGCGGCTGCATCAGGCGGCCGCCGGCAACCCGCTCGCGCTGCTCGAACTCGCGGCGGATGCACACGAGCTGGCGCTCGCTCCCGAAGGCGCCCCCGTCCTCGTCTCCGCCACGATCTCGCGCGCGTTCCTGCACCGAGCCGGCCTGCTCGACCAGGCGGCCCGGCAGGCCCTGGTGCTGTCCGCGGCCAGCGACACCGGCGACCTGCCGACGCTGGAGCGGGCCGCGGCGCGGCTGAGCATCGACCTCTCGGCGCTCGCCGCCGCGGAGAACGCCGGGCTGGTCAGGCTGCACGGGGGCGTGGTGGAGTTCCGCCACCCGCTGGCCCGGTCGGCGATCTACGCCGACGCGCCCGCCACCCAGCGCCGCGAGGCACACCGGGCGCTCGCCGCGGCCCTGCCCGACCGGGACGTCGACCGCCGCGCCTGGCATCTCGCCGCCGCCGCGGTCGGCACCGACGAAACAGCGTCCGTGGCGCTCGAGCAGGCGGGCAGCCGGGGCCGCGACCGCAGCGCGTACGCGACCGCGACCGCGGCGTTCGAGCGGGCCGCGCGGCTGAGCGCTGACAACGAGCGGCGAGCCCGGTTGCTGCGCGAGTCGGCCGACACGGCATGGCTCGCCGGCTTCACCGACCGCGCCATCGCCTTGCTCGCCGAGGCTCGCGCGCTGACCAGCGACCCCGTGACCCTGGTCGAGATCGATGAGCTTGCCGGGCACATCGCGACACGGTGCGGTCCGGTGATGCGCGGGCACGCGATCCTGACGGCGGCAGCCGGGCGAGCGGATCCCGAACGGGCCGTCGCGATGCTCGCCGAAGCGGCCATCGCGTGCTTCTACGCGGGCGAAGCTGTCCAGATGCTGTCCGTCGCCGAGCGGGCGCAGGCGGCGCTGCCCGCCCATCCTTCGGTGCGCGCGCGGTTCCTGGCTGCGATGTCAGCCGGGATGGCCCGGATCCTCGGCGGTGACGCGGCGGCCGGGGCGGAAATCCTTCACCAAGCGGTCGCCATCGCGGAAGACTCGGCCGGCCTGCGCGAGGATTTCCAGCTGATGCCCTGGCTGGCCCTCGGGCCGATCTTCTTGCGGCAGACCGGCGCCGGGCGGCCCTTGCTCGAACACGCACTGCTGACCGCGAGGGCGCGCGCCGCGGTGGGCGCCCTCCCGTTCGTGCTCAACCTGATCGCCCGCGACCAGGCCAGCACCGATCGCTGGGCGGCCGCCGCGGCCACCTATCAGGAAGCGATCGAGCTGGCACGCGAGAGCGGGCAGCTGGCCGAGCTGACGTTTGGCCTGGCCGGGCTGGCCTGGCTGCAGGCGCGCCGCGGGCGGCACGACGAATGCCGGGCCTGCGCCACCGAAGCGCTCAGCCTCAGTGATGAGCTCGGAATGGGGATCCATCGGATCTGGGCGACGGCAGCGCTCGGCGAGCTGGAGCTCGGCCTCGGGGACGCGGCCCGTGCCGCCGAGCACTTTGAGCATCAGCAGCAACTGCTGCGCGACTCTGGCATCACGGACGCCGATCTCTCCCCGGCGGCCGACCTCACCGATGTCTACATCCGGCTCGCGAGGGGCGAGGAGGCGCGGCTCGCCGCTGCCGAGTGCATGGCTGCGGCGAGCGCCAAGGGACAGCCATGGCCGCTCGCCCGGGCGCTGCGTAGCCAGGGACTGGTCGCGGCAGACGACGCCTGCTTCTCCTACTTCGAGGAGGCGCTGCGTCTCCATGACCAGACACCCGACCTGTTCGAGGCGGCCCGCACCCGGCTCGCGTACGGAGAACGGCTGCGCCGGGCCCGGAACCGGGTTCTCGCGCGCGAGCAGCTCCGTGCGGCCGCGGATATCTTCGAGCGCCTGGGCGCCCGGCCCTGGGCCGATCGTGCCCAGGCCGAGCTCGCGGCGACGGGCGAGACACGCCGGCCGCGAGACCCCAGCACCATCGATGAGCTGACCCCGCAGGAGCTGCAGATCGCCCTCCTGCTCGCCGCCGGAAGAACGACACGGGAGACCGCGGCCGCGCTGTTCCTCAGCCCCAAGACGGTCGAATACCACCTGCGCCACGTCTACCAGAAACTCGGCATCCACTCCCGCGAAGAACTTGAGCAGGCGCTCGCCGAACCAGCCGGGCGGGAGAGCGAAGCGTGAGCCGACGCTGAGCGAACCGGCCAGCTCGCGACCAACAGCGGGAGACGGGCCTGGTCCACGTGAACAGAGGGCGTGCGGCGGTCGGTGCCTGTGCTATCCCGGTGCTGCGGCAAGGTTGGTGTTCTGCGCTGCGACGATCTTCCACTCGCCGCCGCGCTGCTCGAGAACCAGCGTCATCCGTGCAGTGCGCGCCTGGCCGGGCGCTCGGTCATCGCCCAGCAGCTCCGAGCGTACGTGGGCGATGATCACGTCGTCACACAGAAGACGCGCGTCTTCCGCCTCGGCGGTGAGTGATGAGTGCCGGAACAGGCCCGCGTGAACCGCGGCGTGCGCCTGTTCGATGTCGTCGCGTCCGCGCAGGTACCCGCCCGCGACGTTGACGAACGCGGCGTCATCATGGAACAGGAAGGCGAACGCGTGCATGTCATGCGCGTTCCACGCCGCCGCTAACCCGGCCGCGACCTCGCTGGCGATGCCCTGGGCGTCGGTGCTGGCCATGACCAGAGCCTATTCGGCTGCGCGGCTAGCGAGCTCGCGGTGCGCGCACGCCACGGGAGGCTGGCAGCAACCGCCGCGTCGCGCCGATCTGGGCCACGGCCCGGCGCGTTGCGCAGCCGGCGCGTCATCGGACGCCGCGGTGGTTTCCCTCATCCGGTGCAGACGGTGAGATACCGTGCTCGCGTGGTTGATGCCGATGCGGCGGCTGGCGCGCTCGCTGCGACGTGGCAGCATCTGACCGACGCGCTGCCGGGCGCGTGGGCGATCCGCGACGGCGGGGTCATTGCCTGGGTTAGCGGTGTAGCTATGCCCACCCTGAACGGGGTGTGGGCTGAGCGTGCCGACGCCGATCCGGCCGTGGCTGAGCGCCTGCTCGGCCGCGTTGCCGCTACCGGGCTGCCGCATTGCCTCCAGTCGCGGCCGGACGTCCGCCCGGCGTTGGCGCAGTTGGCGGCGGCGGGGTCGATGAGCCACGCCGAAGCGATCCCGCTGATGGTGATGGAGACTCCGGGCGATCTCGGGAGCGTCCAGCAACTCGCCGGGCTGGTTATCCGGCAGCTGAGCCCGGACGAGGTGTGGCTACACGCTGCTGTCGCGGCAGCTGGTTTCGAGGCTCCGGAAGAGCTGTTCCGTCAGCTGATGACCGCCGACTTTCTGAGGTTGCCAGGGGTGCGCTGCTATGTCGGCGAGGCGGACGGTCAGGCTGTCACGACGGGCATCGGCGTGACCTTGGGCGAAGCGGTGGGCGTCTTCAGCATCGCGACGCCGCCGCCGTACCGGCGGCAGGGCTTTGGCGCCGCCGTGACCGCGCGGGCTGTGGTCGACGGCCTGGCAGCCGGGGCCAGGTGGGCGTGGCTGCAGTCCAGCCCGCTCGGCTATGCCACGTACGGTCGGCTCGGCTTCAGGACAATAGAGACCTGGCCTTGCTGGGTCACGTCGTAGCCGGCCGCCCTGACCTGCAGCGCAGGCGGGCCGCAAGGTCGCCCCGGCTGCGTCGTCCGCGGTAAGCCGGTTACCTCGAGCTCGTCGACAACGGCCATGACGCCGTGTCCCAGCCAGATGCGACGGAATTCCGGGCTCACCGGTGCGACGCGGGCCAGAAGCGGTAGCGCCGGAAAGGTTGGGATGCGCCGATTCGCGGGACGTCCGTCCCTGGCAGCCCGATAGCTCGCTGAGAAGACTCTGGTTAGGCACATGGCCCTGCTTGCTCTCGTGCCGCGAGCAGGCCGCTCGAGGAGCTTTTCGCATGGAACGTAACCGTTACGCGGACCTGCTCAGGGTCTTCGCGATCGGTGCCGTCGTGTACGGCCACTGGCTGCTGACCAGCATTAGCTACCAGCATGGTCAGCTGTCCGGCCTCGATGCCCTAGAGCATGTCAGCTGGGGCCGCTGGGTCACCTGGCCGTTCCAGGTCATGCCGTTGTTCTTCCTGGTCGGCGGCTATGTCGACGCCCGGTCCTGGACGGCGCACCGAGCGCGCGGGGAGACCTGGACCGAGTTCGTGCGGGCCCGCGCCATGCGACTGTTGTGGCCCACCGCCGTATACGTGCTCGTCGCGGTACTGGCCGTGATCGTCGCACGAGCTGCGGGCGTGGGTGCTGCGGAGCTCGCCCAGGCTGGCTGGCTCGTTGCTCTGCAGCTGTGGTTCCTGCCCGTCTACCTGCTGCTGATTGCCCTCACGCCGGTGCTGCTGGCCATCTACCGACGTTACGGCCTGGCGATGCCCATCGGCATGGCCATCGCGGCAGCCGCAGTAGACGCCGCAGTCCTGGGCCCGCACCTGCATGTCATCGGTTACGCGAACTACCTGTTTGTGTGGGGCTCGATGTACGTGTGGGGCTTCGGCTGGCAGGACGGCAGCCTGACGCGACCGTGGTGGCGGCCCTACGCGATGTCTGCCTGCGGCGTGGTCACTCTCGCTGCCCTGCTGACCTGGGGCCCGTTCCCGGTGGACATGATCGGCGCCGGGGAGCGGATCACCAACACCGCTCCGCCGTCGATTGCGCTCCTGGCCTTCGCCGCCGCTCAGTGCGGACTGGTGCTGGCAGCAGCACCAGCGATGTCCCGGCTGCTCAGACGACCTCGGCTGTGGCGGCCGGTCACCAGGATTAACAGCACGGTGATGACTGTCTACCTCTGGCACATGATGCCCGTCATCGTGATTGCCGTGGCCTTCTACCCGAGCGGGATCCTGCCGCAGCCAGCCATCGGGACCGGGGAGTGGTGGCTGCTGCGCCTGGCCTGGTGGGCCTTGCTCACCGTTGTACTGGTGCCGCTCATCATGCTCGTCACGTGGGCCGAACGGCCGATGAAGCGCCTTCCCACCGGCATCGGGACCACCAGGTCCTGGTCGCCGGTACTGCTCGCGCTCGGTCTCGCTGCCAGCATGACCGGCCTGACCAAGCTCGCGATCAGCGGATTCGCCCCTGACGGCCGGCCGCCGGCGCTTGTCCTTGCCGCATTTGTCGTGGGCATGGTCTCGGTATTGCTCACGGGTCGCGCTCCGCCGCGGGCTGCAGAGTCGGCCGCGATCCGCGAGAAGGGGCCGGATGCCTCGCGCACAGCCGCCTGA
>JASHPF010000374.1 GCA_030038295.1 Streptosporangiaceae bacterium | reverse complement strand
GCCCCGGCGGACCGGCCGGCGACCGGGGTGGCACGCCGGCGGTCCCGCTAGCGCGCCGCGATCAGCTCATCCGCCGCCGAGTACGGGTCGAGCTTCCCCGCGCATACCCGCTCGGCCAGCTCGTCCAGGCGAGATGCGCCGGGCAGCTGCCCGGCCCGCTGACGCAGCCCGGCGAGCGCGAGCGCGGAGATCTCCGCCCGGGCCCTGGCCTCCCGCCGGTCCGCCAGCCGGCCGCCCGCGGCCAGCCAGTCCCGGTGCCTGCCGATGGCGGCCGCCAGGTCGCTGATGCCCTCGCCGCTGGCGGCGGTGGTCGCGATGAGCGGCGGCTTCCAGTCGTCGGAGCCGTACCTGGCCATCGCCAGCATCGCGCGCAGGTCCCTGATCACCTCTTGCGCCCCGGGCCGGTCGCTCTTGTTGACCGCGAACACGTCGGCGATCTCCAGAATGCCGGCCTTCGCCGCCTGGACCGAATCGCCGAAGCCCGGCGCGACCACCACCAGAACCGTGTCGGCCAGCGAGGCGATCTCCACCTCGGCCTGCCCCACGCCCACGGTCTCGACGAGGATGAGGTCGAAGCCGACCCCATCCAGGATGCGCAGCGCCTGCGGCGTGGCCTCGGCGAGGCCGCCCAGATGACCCCTGCTTGCCATCGACCGGATGAACACCCGGTCGTCGGTCGCATGCTCCTGCATCCTGACCCGGTCGCCGAGCAGCGCGCCGCCGGTGAACGGCGACGAGGGGTCGACGGCCAGCACGCCGATCCGGCGGCCTTGCTCGCGGTAGCGGCGGACCAGCGCGCCGGCCACGGTCGACTTGCCGACGCCCGGCGACCCCGTCAGGCCGACGACGTGCGCCTGCCCGGTCATCGGCGCGATGGCCCGCAGCACCGGGCGCAGCTGCGGCGAGGAGTTCTCGACCAGCGAGATCAGCCGGGCCAGCGCGCGCGGATCGCCGTCGCGGGCCGCGGCGATGAGCGACTCCGGGTCGCTGCGCCGGGCAGACTCAGCCACCGGCCGGTCAGGCTTGTTCGACGGCCGGCACGCGGAACAGCAGCGCGTCACCCTGACCGCCGCCGCCGCAGAGCGCCGCCGCGCCGAGCCCGCCGCCGCGGCGCCGGAGCTCATAGATCAGGTGCAGCGCGATGCGCGCGCCGGAGGCGCCGAGCGGGTGGCCGAGCGCGATCGCCCCGCCGTTGACGTTAACGATGTCGGGGCTGACGCCGAGATCCCTGATCGACTGGAGCGCGACGGCGGCGAACGCCTCGTTGATCTCGACCAGCCGCAGGTCACTCACCGCGAGCCCGGCCCGCGCCAGCGCACGCTGGATCGCACCGGACGGCTGGGAGTGCAGCGAGTTGTCGGGCCCGGCGACCACCCCGTGGGCGCCGACCTCAGCCAGCACGGTGGCGCCCGCTGCGGCTGCGGCCTCGGCGGACATCAGCACGACCGCGCACGCCCCGTCACTGATCTGGGATGACGACCCCGCGGTGATCGTGCCGTCGGCCGCGAACGCGGGCTTGAGGGCCGCGAGCGCCTCGACGGTCGTCTCTGCTCGCACGCCCTCGTCGGTGTCGACCAGGACCGGCTCGCCGCGGCGCTGCGGGATGGCTACCGGGACGATCTCCTCGGCGAGCAGCCCGTCCTTGATCGCCCGCGCGGCCAGCTGATGCGAGCGCGCCGCGAACGCGTCCTGGTCGGCGCGGGTGATCCCGAGGCTGGCGTTGTGCCGCTCGGTGGACTCGCCCATCGACACCTGGTCGAACGCGTCCGTAAGACCGTCCAGTGCCATCGAGTCCACTAGCACGGTATCCCCGTACTTGACGCCGGTCCGGGAACCCAGCAGCAGGTGCGGCGCCCTCGACATCGACTCCATGCCGCCGGCTACCACGACGTCGAACTCGCCGACCCGGATCAGCTGCGCGCCGAGGGCAATGGCGTCGAGGCCGGACAGGCACACCTTGTTGACCGACAGCGCCGGAACGCTCATCGGAATGCCCGCCGCCACCGCGGCCTGACGCGCCGGGATCTGGCCCTCGCCAGCCTGGAGCACCTGGCCCATGATCACGTACTCGACCTGGCTGCCCGGCAGGCCAGCGCGTTCCAGCGCCGCCTTGATGGCAAGCCCGCCGAGCTGCGCCCCGCTGAACCCGCTGAGCGCGCCGAGCAGGCGTCCGACGGGGGTCCGAGCGCCGCCGACAATGACCACATCCCGCATAGCTGACACGATACCTGTGACGAAACCAGCAGCCAGAGGAGCAGAAGCCGTGCTGACTCGCATCGACCACGTCGGGATCGCCTGCCGCGACCTGGCCGCGGCGATCGCCCGCTACACCTCGACGTTCGGGCTGACCGTCACCAGCATCGAGGTCAACGAGCCGCAGGGCGTCCGGGAGGCGATGCTCGAGGTCAGCGGCAGCCCGGCCGGGACGTCCTACGTCCAGCTGCTGGAGCCGCTGCGCCCGGACACGCCGGTGGGCAGGTTCCTGGCCAGGCGGGGCGAGGGCGTGCACCACGTGGGCTACGGCGTGGCCGACATCACGACCGCGCTCGCCGCGATCGGCGCCACCGGCGTACGGCTGATCGACGAGCGCCCGCGGCACGGGTCGATGGGCGCCTCGATCGCGTTCCTGCACCCGGCCGACCTCGGTGGCGTCCTCACCGAGCTGGTCCAGGCCAGGCCGACGGCCGGGTAGCGGCTGGGAAAGCACGCAACGGTGCCGAAATCGTCCTATCCACCGTTGGATATGTGGGCCTGTCTGCCGCTACATATCTCCAAAAAAGATTATCTCTCGCACGAGCGGTCGAGAAGTCACCGCTAACGGCACAGCGGGGGAGTACGCTGCGGAGCACCGGACGAACGCAATCGCGTACCGGCCGGGCGCAGGCGCTCCCCTCAGCGCTGATCGGCCCCGGCAATCGGACCACACAGGCGATCGCTTCGGTGCGCGAACCTCTCCGTCTACACAGGATATAGGCGACATGCAGCCCGACATCGATGCTCAGCTCAGCAACTTCTTTGTTGAAAACTCGATTCCCGAGTTCTCGAGGGTGATGCGGGGTTATGACCCGACGCAGGTCAACTCGCACATCGAGGGTCTTCACGCCGACGTGCGCAAGCACCAAGAGAATGCTCAGGCTCTCCAGCGCGAGCTCACCGAGGCACACCGCCAGCTGCAGGAGCAGGAACGGCCGACCTATTCCGGCCTCGGCTCCCGGATCGAGCAGCTGCTCCGGCTCGCCGAGGAGCAGGCCACCGAGATCGTCCAGGAAGCCAGGACCGCGGCGAACGAGCTCAACGCGGCCGCCAAGGTCACGGCTGCCGAGACCCGCGCGTCGGCCGAGAACGAAGCGGGCGAGCTCCGCGCGGTCGCCAAGCGCGAGACCGACGACCAGCGGTCATCGGCCGATCGCGAGGCGGAGGCCATCAGGACCAAGGCCGCGCGCGAATCCGACGAGCTCAAGGCCACCACCGACCGCGAGGTCGCCAAGCTCCGGGCTACCGCCGACCATGAGGTGGCGGAGAAGCGGGCCGGGAACGAACGCGAGGTCGCGAAGATGCGGACGACCGCCGAGCGCGAGGTCGCGCAGATGCGGGCGTCCTCCAAGCGGGACCGGGACGAGATCCTGACCACCGCCAAGCGGCAGGCCGACGAGATGCGCAGCCAGGCACAGCGCGCCTTCGAGGACAGCGAGGCCGCCCGGGCGCAGGCCGAGTCAGAGTTCGAGATGCACCTGGCCGCGCGGCGCGAAGAGGCCGAGCGGCAGGAGACCGAGCGGCTGGCCAAGGCTCAGGAAGCAACCCAGAAGATGGTTTCCGAGGCCGAGCAGCGTGCCGCGGTTGCCGAGGAGCGGGCCAGCAAGGCCAGTATCCAGGCCGAGCAGACCAGGCGCGAGGCTGACCAGCACGCGCAGCAGCTGGTGAGCAACGCGAAGAAGAACGCCGACGGCATCGTCAGCCAGGCCAAGGGCCAGGCCGACCAGTTGCTCAGCGACACCAAGGCCGAGGCTGAGCGGGTGCGCACGACGGCCCAGCGCCAGGTCGACGAGCTCAACAAGCAGAAGGAGAGCGTCGCCGCGCACCTGGCCCAGATCAGCCAGCTCCTGGGCAGCTCCATGCCGGGTCTGGTGGACGCGCTGCAGAGCCCCGCGGCCCAGCAGCCCGCCGCCGTCGGGGCACCGGCCGCCAAGGCCGTCGCCGCCG
>JASHPF010000373.1 GCA_030038295.1 Streptosporangiaceae bacterium | reverse complement strand
GGCGCCCATGTTGGCCGGCTCCTCCTGCACCCACACCACCTCGGCCGCCGCCGGGTAGCGCGCGATCTCGGCGGTGAGCTCCGCGGTCGGCAGCGGGTACAGCCGCTCGACCCGGATCAGCGCCGTGTCGGTCGCGCCCGCAGCGCGCCGTCGGTCGGCCAGGTCGTAGTAGATCTTGCCGGAGCACAGCAGGACGCGCCGGAGGGCGGCCGGGTCGGCTGGCTCGGGGTCGGCGAGTACCGGAGCAAACGAGCCGGACGTGAACTCCGCCGTCTTCGACACCGCGGCCTTGAGCCGGAGCAGCGACTTGGGCGTGAACACGATGAGTGGCTTCAGCACGTCTGACAGCGCCTGCCAGCGCAGCAGGTGGAAGTAGCTCGCGGGGGTGCTCGGCAGGGCCACGGTCATGTTGTCCTGCGCGCACAAAGACAGGAATCGCTCGATCCGGGCGGACGAGTGGTCGGGCCCCTGTCCCTCATAGCCGTGCGGCAGCAGCAGCACGACACCAGACCGCTGGCCCCACTTCTGCTCGCCCGCGCTGATGAACTCGTCGATGATCGTCTGGGCGCCGTTCACGAAGTCGCCGAACTGCGCCTCCCAGCACACCAGCGCGTCGGGCCGGGCGACCGAGTAGCCGTACTCGAAGCCGACCGCCGCGTACTCCGAGAGCAGCGAGTCGTAGGCGTGGAACCTCGCCTGCGGCGAGTTGAAGGCGCGCAGCGGAACGTACTCGGCGCCGGTGTGCCGGTCTACGAGCACCGCGTGCCGCTGGCCGAAGGTGCCCCGGCGGGAGTCCTGTCCGATGAGCCGGACCGAGTGACCATCGATCAGGGTCGAGCCGAACGCCAGCAGCTCGCCGGTGCCCCAGTCGATCTCGTCCTGCTGCACCATGGCGGGACGGCGCTGCAGCTGCGGCGCCAGCCGCGGGTGCACGGTGAACCCGGTCGGCAGCGAGACCTGCGTGTCGACGATGCGCTTGACGGTCTCGGCCGTGATCGCGGTCCGCACGGCCGCCTGGTTGATGGTCGTCTCCGCCGCGGGCGCGGGGACGACTACCTGCTGCGGCGCGCTGGCGGCGTCCTTGGTCTCGGTGAACGCGCGCTCCAGCTCCTGCTGGAAGTTGCGCAGCGCCGCCTCCGCCTCGTCCATGGTGATGTCGCCGCGGCCGATGAGCGCCTCGGTGTAGAGCTTGCGGGTGGAGCGCCTGGCGTCGATCAGGTCGTACATCACCGGCTGGGTGAACGACGGGTTGTCGGTCTCGTTGTGACCGCGCCGGCGGTAGCAGACCATGTCGATGACCACGTCCTTGTGGAACGCCTGGCGGTACTCGAACGCCAGCCTGCCCACCCGGACCACGGCCTCGGGGTCGTCGCCGTTGACGTGGAAGATCGGTGCCTGGATCATCCGCGCGACGTCGGTGCTGTACACGCTCGACCGGGCCGACGCGGGTGCGGTGGTGAAGCCCACCTGGTTGTTGACCACGATGTGGACCGTGCCGCCGGTGCGGTAGCCGCGCAGCTGGGACAGCTCCAGCGTCTCCGCGACGACCCCCTGGCCCGCGAACGCCGCATCGCCGTGAATCAGCACCGGCAGCACGGTGAAGCCCGGCTCGCCCATGTCGATGACGTCCTGCTTGGCCCGGACCACCCCCTCCAGGACCGGGTCCACGGCTTCCAGGTGGCTGGGGTTGGCAACCAGGGACGTGGGCAGCCGAGTTCCGTCCGGGGCGTGGTAGGTGCCGTCGGCGCCGAGGTGATACTTGACGTCGCCCGAGCCGTGGGTGGTCGCGGGGTCGAGATTGCCCTCGAACTCGGCGAAGATCTGGCCGTAGGACTTGCCGACGATGTTGGCGAGCACGTTGAGCCGGCCGCGGTGCGCCATCCCGATGACGGCCTCGTGCAGGTGCTCCCCGGCCGCCTCCGTCAGCACCGCGTCCAGCAGCGGGATCAGCGACTCCGCGCCCTCGAGCGAGAATCGCCGCTGGCCGACGAACTTGGTCCGCAGGAACATCTCGAATGCCTCGGCCACGTTGAGCCGGGACAGGATGCGCAGCTGCTCGGAGTGGTCGGCCCGCGGGTGCGGCCGCTCGACCCGCGCCTGGAGCCAGGCCCGCTCCTCGGGGTTCTGGATGTGCATGTACTCGACGCCGACGGTGCGGCAGTAGGAGTCCCGCAGCACGCCGAGGATCTCGCGCAGCGGCATCCGCGGCTTGCCGCCGAAGCCGCCGGTCGCGAACTCCCGCTCGAGGTCCCACAGGGTCAGGCCGTGCTGGTTGATGTCCAGGTCCGGATGCTTGCGCTGGCGGTACTCCAGCGGGTCGGTGTCCGCCATCAGGTGGCCACGGACCCGGTAGGCGTGGATCAGCTCGTAGACCCGCGCGGCCTTCGTGATGTCGTCCTCGTGGCCAGCCGGGATGTCCTGCACCCAGCGGACCGGCTCGTACGGGATCCGCAGCGCGGAGAACACGTCGTCGTAGAAGCCGTCCGCGCCGAGCAGCAGCTGATGCACGATCCGCAGGAACTCCCCGGACTGCGCGCCCTGGATGATCCGGTGGTCATAGGTCGAGGTCAGCGTCACGGTCTTGCTGATCGCGAGCCTCGCCATGGTCTCCTCGGACGCCCCTTGGTAGGCAGCGGGCCACTCCATGGCGCCGACGCCGACGATGCAGCCCTGACCGGGCAGCAGCCGTGGCACCGAGTGCTCGGTGCCGATGGTCCCCGGGTTGGTCAGGCTGATCGTGGTGCCGGCGAAGTCCTCGACCGTGAGCGCGCCGGTCCTGGCGCGCCTGATGAGGTCCTCGTACGCCATCCAGAACTGCCGGAAGTCCATCGTCTCCGCGTTCTTGATGCTGGGCACGAGCAGCTGCCGGGTTCCGTTGTCCCGGCGAACGTCGATGGCCAGGCCGAAGTTGACGTGCTCCGGCTGAGCCAGCGCGGGCTTGCCATCGACCTCCAGGTAGCTGAAGTTCATCTCCGGCGCCACGGCCAGGGCGCGGACGATCGCGTAGCCGATCAGGTGGGTGAAGGACACCTTGCCGCCGCGACCCCTGGCCAGGTGGTTGTTGATCACGATCCGGTTGTCGATGAGCAGCTTCGCCGGGATCGAGCGAACGCTGGTCGCGGTCGGCACCGCGAGGCTCGCCGTCATGTTGGTGGCCGTCCGGGCGGAGGCGCCGCGCAGCCGCACGGTCTGCTCGGCCGGCGCCCGGGCCGCCGAGCCGTCGGCGTCGCGGGTGGCCGTGTCCGCGGTCGTC
>JASHPF010000372.1 GCA_030038295.1 Streptosporangiaceae bacterium | reverse complement strand
GCCAGGATGGGCGGGTAGACCCGGTCTGGCGCCACGTTCTCGTACGGCGTGTACGACTTCATGTACCGGTAGACCTCGGGATCGTGCAGCGGGTCACCCCACTCCTCCCACTCCGGCACCGTCAGCGGCAGCGTCGGGTCCAGGATCGAGGTCAGCGCGTCGACGAACGGCACCTGCGCGACGATGCCGCCGAACGCGTCGGGAGCCATGTTGGCGACGGCGCCCATCAGCAGGCCGCCCGCCGAGCCGCCGCGGGCAATCAGCCGCCCCGGCGACGTCCAGCCGTCCGCCACGACGTGCCGCGCGCAGGCGATGAAGTCAGTGAACGTGTTGATCTTCCTGAGCATCTTGCCGTCGTCGTACCAGCGCCGCCCGAGCTCGCCGCCGCCGCGGATGTGCGCGATCGCGTAGCTGAAGCCGCGGTCGAGCAGCGAGATCAGCCGGATGAAGAAGCGCGGGTCAGACGACAGCTCATAGCTTCCATAGCCGTAGAGGAGGAACGGGGCTGTCCCATCACGCGGAGCTTGCTTACGGCGCACCATCGAGACGGGGATCCTGGTACCGTCCTCGGCCGTAGCCCACAACCGGTGCTGCTCGTAATCGGCCGGGTCGTAGGCTCTCCCGTCCGGGCCGGGCAGGACCGGTGTCTGCTTGAGCAAGGTCAGGTCGCCGGTGTCGACGCCGTAGTCATACACGGAATCCGGCGTCAGGAGGGACGTGTAGTGCAGCCGGTAGGTAGCCGACTCGTACTCAGGGTTGGCGCCCGGGCTGACCGTGTAGATGGGCTCGGGGAAGTCGATGTCGTGAACGCCGCCGTCGCCGCGCAGCACCCTTAGCCCGGTCAGGCCGTCCCGACGCAGGTACACCACCAGGTGATCAGCGAAGGCATCCACGCCGACCAGCCGCGTGTCGTCCCGGTGCGGGATCAGCGGCGTCCACTGGGCCGGACGGGCGACCGTCGCCTCTGCGAGCTCGAAGTTCACCGCGCCGTTGTTGTGCAGGATCAGCAGCCGGTCGGTACCGTCGGCCGTCACCTGGTGTTCGACCTGGTACTCAAGGCCAGGGCGGCGCGGCGCGACGACGGTGAACTCGCCGGTCGGGTTCGCGGCGTCCAGCAGCCAGAACTCGCTGGTGAGCGAGCTAGCCGAAGCGATCACCAGGTAGCGCTTGCTGCGCGTCAGCCCGACCCCCACGTTGAACTTCGCGTCGGTCTCCTCGAACACCAGCACGTCCTCGCTGGGGGGGGTGCCGATCTGGTGCCGCCAGACCCGGTACGGCCGCCAGGCCTCGTCGACGGTGATGTAGAACAGCGCCGAGGCATCGGCGGACCAGGCGGAACCGTAGTAGGTGTCGGGAATCTCGTCCGGCGCTATCGCGCCGGTCTGCAGGTCCTTGAACCGCATGGTGTAGCGCTCGTTGCCGGTGAGGTCGGTGGAGTAGGCCAGCAGCCGTCCGTCCGGGCTCACGTCGAAGGCACCGATGCGGAAGAACGGGCTCTCGCCGGCCAGTTCGTTGCCGTCCAGGAGGACGGCCTCGCCGTCCAGCGGTCCGCCGTCCGCTGTCATCGGCGGCCCGGCGTCAGCCGGCCGGACCGCGCGCCGGCAATGCACCGCGTACTGCTTGCCCTCGATGCTCCGCGAGTAGTACCACCAGCCGCCATCGCGGACCGGCACCGACAGGTCGGTCTCCCTGGTCCTGGCCTTGATCTCGCTGAAGATGGCCTCCCGCAGGCTCGCTTGGCCGCTGGTCAGCGCCTCGGTGTAGGCGTTCTCTGCGTCGAGGAACGCGATCGTGTCCGGGTCGTCCTTGTCGGCCAGCCAGGCGTAGTCGTCGACGAAGGTGTCGCCGTGGTGGGTTCGCTCGCTCGGGACGCGCTTCGCGACGGGGGGCGCTGGCCGCTCGGGGCCGCCGGGCTGGTCGCTCATGACCGTCGAGCCTACTTCCGCGGCCCGGCGCGGATCATCCTGGTATTGGCGGGCCGTCGGCCGGCCGCCGCCGGCGATGATGGGATGCTGCAGGTGGGCTGCGCCGCGTCGCGGCGTCCCGCCAGCCTGGGAGGACTCGTGCTGATCGGCATCCTGCTCGCGCTGATCGTCATTGTGGTGGTGTTAGGCGTGGTTACCTCGATCCGGCGGGCGCGGGCCTGCCAGCGGATCATCGACGTCGCCCCGGCTGGCGAGCCGGAGCTGGTGTGTTACGGCGGCGTGATGTGCCGGGCGCTGATCACCAGCGGCTCGCTGGTCCGGCTCGACCTGCTGGACTGGGGCGTCCGCCTGCGCGGCATCCCGATTTCCCGGTGGATCGTGCCGCGCTGGGAGGCGCGCTACACCGAACTGGCCCTCGCGGAGCTGGTCGCGACGCCGTATAGCCGGATCGCGGTCTGGTTCCGGGTTGAGGGTGAGCCAGGCGGGATGGGCTTCCTGTCCGACCGGCACCGGGATATCCTCGCCGGACTGCAGCGGCACGATGTGCTCGTCGACCGCTCGATCCGGCAGATCAGGCGGGTTGAGGACATGTACAGCGGCGGGCCCAGGTAACCTCAGGACGCTTCGGCCCGCGGCGCGCCCCGGCGGGCGGCAGCGCCCCGGCGGGCGGGAGTGCCCCGGCGGGCGGCAGTTTCCTGGCCAGGCTGCCCTGCCACTGCGGGAGGAACCGTGGCGAAGCGTGCGTTCGGCGGTGAATTGCTGGCTGCCTGCGTAGTATCTGACCCTAGGTCCGCCCAGGCCGGCCGCGCGCTCCGCGCCGGACCAGGACCGGCCGCGCTTGCCTGGTGACGAGCCTGGCCCCCGACGTCGAGGAGACACGCTCATGGCAGACCCGCCGCGCCTCACGGTGCTGGGGACTGGCTACCTCGGAATCACGCACGCCGCCTGCATGGCCTCAGCGGGCTTTGAGGTGCTCGGCGTCGATATCGACGCCGAGAAGGTTGCCTGGCTCAATGCCGGGCGGGTGCCGATCTTCGAGCCTGGTCTGCAAGAGCTGCTGCAGGACGGGCTGGCCGCCGGACGGCTGACGTTTACCTCCTCCTACGAGCAGGCCGCCGAGGTGGGCGACGTGCACTTCGTCTGCGTCGGCACCCCGCAGCGCCGGGACGGTCACAGCGCCGACCTGAGCCAGCTGGAGGCCTGCGTCGACGCGCTGGCACCGAGCCTGACGCGGCCGTGCCTGGTCGTCGGGAAGTCGACGGTGCCGGCCGGCACGGCGGTGGCGCTGACCGACCGCCTGGCCAGCAGGGCCCCGGCGGGTGAGACCGCAGAGGTCTGCTGGAATCCGGAGTTCCTGCGGGAGGGCCACGGCGTGGCGGACACGCTGAATCCCGAGCGGATCGTGGTCGGGGTCCGGTCGGCCCGGGCGGAGCGCGTGCTGCGCGAGGTCTACGCCGCCCAGATCGAGGCCGGGGTCGAGTTCTTCGTCACCGACCTGGCCACGGCGGAGCTGGCCAAGGTCGCGGCCAACGCCTTCCTGGCAACCAAGATCTCGTTCATCAACGCAGTCGCCGAGGTCTGCGACGCGGCCGGCGCGGACGTCACGGTGCTCGCCCGCATCCTCGGCGCCGACCCGCGCATCGGCCATGCGTTCCTGCGGCCTGGCCTCGGCTTCGGCGGCGGGTGCCTGCCCAAGGACGTGCGGGCGTTCCTGGCGAGGGCGGCCGAGCTCGGCGCCGGCGACGCGCTGGCGTTTCTCCGCGAGGTCGACGCGATCAACCTGAACCGGCGCACCGGGATGGTCAACCTGGCCTGCGAGGTGGCGGGCGGGTCGGTGGCAGGCAAGGCGATCTGCGTGCTCGGCGCCGCGTTCAAGCCGGGCTCGGACGATGTCCGCGATTCGCCCGCCCTGGACGTGGCGCAGATCCTGCACGGCCTCGGGGCGGAGGTGACCGTGCACGACCCGCAGGCGATCGACAACGCCCGGCTGGCCTGGCCGGAACTGCGGTACGCCGATTCCGTCACC
>JASHPF010000371.1 GCA_030038295.1 Streptosporangiaceae bacterium | reverse complement strand
ACCCTGTACCAGCAACTCGCGAAGATGCTCTACACGCCGGGCCAGTCCGGCCTCGTCGAGGAGGTGGAGCAGGTCGCGCTCGCTGTCAAGCTGAAGTACAGCTACAGCGGCGCAGAGATCCTGCGGCTGTATGGCGACGTCGCCTATTTCGGCCACGGGTTCTACGGCCTGGAAGACGCTAGTTGCGGCTACTTCGGAGTCCAGCCTGATCAGCTCTCGTGGCCGCAGGCGGCGCTGCTTGCCGGGCTGGTTCAAGGGCCGACCACGGACGACCCGATCGATCACCCGGCCGCTGGGCTGGCCAGGGAGCAGCACGTCCTCGGTCGGCTTGTCGCGGTCGGCGCCATCAGCAACGCGAGTGCCGACGCCTTTCTCAAGGTGCCGCTGTCACGCCTGCTCGCGAACGCGGGTGGCTGCCGGGACTAGCCCAGCCGGGTCGAGCTCTCCTCGGTTACGACGGTCGCCGGTGCGAGGCCGGGGCTTGGCCGTCAGGTCCGGGCGGCCGGGCGGCCGGGGCATGACGGAACGTCGGGCGGCCGGGCCTGGCGTGGCTGTGCGTCCCCCCGGCAGCCGATGCGCCGTTTGCAGTTGATCCGCCGTTCGGCGAGTGGCCGTCACTACCGGAAAGGCTCCCGGCCGAGTTGTGGAGCGGGGGGGCCGCGCCGACCATGGCCGCCACATCCTCGGCCAGTTCCTCGTCCGACCCGGCGGCCACGGTCGGGCTCGCCAGCCAGATCCACTTCCGGTAGGACCAGAACCGGAACAGCGTGCCGAGCCCGGTGCCGACCACCAGCGCGATGTTGTACCAGACCAGGTCCTTGCCCAGGCCCGCCAGGTCGATCAGGCCGAGGCAGGCGTAGTAGATGAGCAGTCCCACGCCGTTGAGCACCAGGAACAGCATCCAGTCGCGGGTGGTTCCCTTGCCCTGGCGGTGCCGGAAGCTCCAGTACCTGTTGCCGACGTAGGTGATCACGGTCGCCAGGACCGTGGCGATCGTGATGGCCTTGTACTTGCCGATCGGGTGCAGTGCGTTCGCGACGCCAAACGTGACAATCGCCCCGATGGCGCCGATGACCAGGAATTTTGCGCCCTCGTGGATCAGCTGGCGGAACCGCGCGTAGAGCTCGCCGATGCTGCTCACCTGAGTGATCTGCCTCCTGCTCCGATTCCGCCTGATCTCGCCCATGAGAGTACCGTCTCGCCTGTACTGGCGTGCCCGGGGATGAAGGCAACTTACCCCGCCCTGGCCAGTTATTAGCTCGGAACTGACGGACCTGTTAGGTAGGGTCGCGGACGTGCCCGATCCCGAGGTCCTTATCCGCGCGACCGGCCTGACCAAGAGGTTTGGCAGCTTTACCGCCGTAGACGGCATCGACTTCGAAGTCAAGCGCGGCGAGGCGTTCGGGTTCCTCGGCCCGAACGGGGCCGGGAAGTCGTCGACGATGCGCATGATCGGGTGCGTTTCCCCGCCGAGCGCGGGCAGCCTGACGATCCTGGGGCTCGACCCGGTCGCCGACGGCCCGGTGATCAGGGCGCGGTTGGGAGTCGTTCCCCAGGAGGACACGCTCGATGTCGAGCTGACCGTCCGGGAGAACCTGCTCATCTACGGGCGGTACTTCGGCCTGTCAAGGGCCGTCATCGCCGACCGGACGGCCAGGCTGCTGGACTTCGTGCAGCTCTCTGAGCGAGCTGACGACCAGGTCGAGCCGTTGTCCGGGGGCATGAAGCGGCGCCTCACCATCGCCAGGTCCTTGATCAACGAGCCGGACATCCTGCTGCTCGACGAGCCGACCACCGGTCTCGACCCGCAGGCACGGCATGTCGTCTGGGACCGGCTGTTCCGGCTGAAACAGCAGGGCGTGACCTTGATTCTTACCACGCACTACATGGACGAAGCCGAGCAGCTCTGCGATCGGCTCGTGGTGATGGACGGGGGCAAGATCGCGGCCGAGGGCTCGCCGCGGGAACTGATCGACACCTACTCCACCCGCGAGGTTCTCGAACTCCGGTTCGGTCCAGCAGAGCACGACCACGCGGCGGAGGTCGTCGGGGGCGCCAAGGCCGACCGCATCGAGGTGCTGGCCGACCGCATCCTGTTGTACCTCGCTGACGGGGACGCCGCGCTGGCCCGGGTCCGCGAGCTGGGCCTCGAGCCGCTCGCATCGCTGGTCCGCCGCAGCACGCTCGAGGATGTCTTCCTGCGGCTGACCGGCAGGCGGCTGGAGGACGGATGACGGCCGCTGCCGACGTGGCGAGAGTCCAAGGCCCGGGGCCGATGAGCTTCCGGGCCTTCCGCTGGTGGCTGGTCAACTACCGGCGCACCTGGCGCGGCTCCATCTTCTCCAGCGTGCTGAACCCGGTCCTGTACCTGGGCGCCATGGGCCTGGGCCTCGGCAGCCTGGTCGACCGGCACGGCACCGCTCATCTGGGCGGACTCAGTTATCTGGCCTTCCTCGCACCGGGCCTGATGGCGGCGAGTGCCATGCAGACCGCCGTAGGCGAGTCGATGTATCCGGTGTTCTCGGCGGTGAAGTGGCAGCAGACCTACCAGGCCGCGGCCGCGACGCCGCTGCGGCCTGGCGATATCTACCGGGGGCACCTGCTGTTCACCACGATGCGCCTCGGGATGAACATGGTGATCTTCCTTGCCGTCATGGCCGCCTTCGGGGTGGTCCGGTCGCCCTGGATGCTGGCCGGCGTGCCGGTTGCAGTCCTTACCGGGCTTGCGTTCGCCGCGCCGCTTGATGCCTTTGCGGTGACGCGGAAGCGGAATGACCAGTCGTTCAATGCCATCTTCCGGTTCGGCATGATCCCGCTGTTCCTGTTTTCCGGGACCTTCTTCCCGGTGACCCAGCTACCTGGCTGGATCCGGCCGCTGGCCTACGCGACCCCGCTGTGGCACGGCGTGGCGCTCTGCCGGGCCCTGAGCATCGGCACGCCTGACCTGATCGGCGCGCTCGGTCATCTTGGCTACCTAGGCGCCCTGGCCGGGCTGGGTCTGCTGGCCGGACACATCGCGTACCGCCGGCGGCTGTATGTCTGAGCACGCTCTGCCGCTGCGGATCCTGCCTGCGCCCCTGCTCCTGGCACGCCGGCTCGGCGGCCGCGGCAGCCTGTACCTCATCGAGCGGCATGCCCGCGCGTACCGACACGCCTGGCTAGTGATCACGTCAGGGTTCTTCGAGCCGCTGTTCTACCTGCTGTCGATCGGCGTCGGCATCGGCGAACTGGTGGGCACGGTCCGCGTGGACGGGCACGCCGTCTCGTTCACGAGCTTCGTAGCGCCCGCGCTGCTCGCCACCTCCGCCATGAACGGAGCCATCTTCGACTCGACGTTCAACATCTTCTTCCGGCTCAAGTACGCCAAGCTCTACGACTCCGCGCTGGCCACGCCCATGCGAGCCGGCGAGGTCGCGCTGGGCGAGATCGGCTGGGCGCTGATTCGCGGTGGCCTGTATGCCTGCGCGTTCATGGTGATCATGCTGGCGATGGGACTGGTCCACTCGGTGTGGGCGGTGCTCGCGATACCGGTGGCACTCCTCGTC
>JASHPF010000370.1 GCA_030038295.1 Streptosporangiaceae bacterium | reverse complement strand
CTCCTTCGTTGCCCGCGGGTCGACCGTTGCCCTGCGGCTACACCGCGGCGGCATGCTGCATGATGCCCGTGAAGAGCTTGGCATAGCGCAGCAGATGCTGGTCGCCGACGTAGTTCCGGGTGATGTGCGCCTGCGCGGCTCGCCCCATATGGTCGGCTTCATCGGGGTTGTCTAGGAGTCGCCGTACGTCGGAGCCGAACGCCGCCAGATCATGTGGGTCGGGTAGCAGGATGCCGGTGCCGGCGGCGATCTGGTCGATGATGCCGCCGACCGCAGAGCCGACAACGGGTCGGCCCTTCCACATGCCTTCCGCCACGGTCAGCCCGAACCCTTCCGCGAGGCTTTTCTGGACAATCACGGCGGCGTGCCGTTGCAGCGCGTTGACCATGGCGGCGTTCTCGTCAGCGTCGTCCAGTGGCAGGGTGACCAGCAGGATCCGGTTCCTCGCTCGAGTCGGCAGCTCACGCCACTGCAGGAGGCACTCGGCAAAGACGGCGGCGCCTTCCGGGTCATCGGCCACGCCTGCGAAGGCCGGGCCGGCCAGCACGAGGTAGGCATCGCTGGCCGGAGCAACGTACTCGGCGAACCCGCGCATCACGCCGGGCATGTCCTTGAGGAGATCCCATCGGGACACCTGGAGGACTAGCGGGTCGTCCGGCTGTGGCCGGCTGTCCCCGGTGATCTCCGCCTTTCGGCCCACGTAGCCAGTGGTGCCGTCGCGGCGGGTAAAGGCGGCGCGCTCGCCCGGTGCCGCTCCGTCCAGCACGCCGATCGTCGACAGTGTGGCGCGCACGGTATCGGCGTCCAGACGCTGGTTCTTGGGCGAGAAGGGGTCGATCGACGGCGGAATGATCGCCACCTTGTCGGCAGGAATCTGTCGCGGCACGTACTCGCGCCGGGAGAAGACGAATCCCCTCGCCGCGACGAGATTGGGGAGCAGGAAGCTCCACGCCGCATCGGTGACCTCGTTATGCCAGTCGACCCCGATGTGCGACCGCCACGCGACGAGGGCACCGGCGTGGGTCAGATATTCGGTCAGCCCCGCGGTCTGCGGGTCATGGAGCAGCACCAGGTCGCCGGGCCGGATGTAGTCGAGCAGCTCGACGGCGTTCGCGGCGAGCATCCGGGCGTACCGGCCGGCATCGGCTGCGGTCAGCACGCCGCCCGAGGCGTCCCCGTGTACCTGGTTGTGCAGGCGCTTGGTGATCACGAAGAACTCTGCGTCGCCGGTGATGACCATCCAGCGGCTCGTGATGCCCAGGTCTTCGACGTAGCCGAGCAGAGCGTGCAGCATCTCGGCCACGCCGCCGCCGACGGCCGTCGAGCTCACGTTCCACACTGTCCGCCCGGCGAGGGCGGTCCGGAACTGATCGGCGGCCTGGACGAGCTGATCGCGCCGTTCCTCGCCGATGACGTGTTCAAGCGGCGCGACGGACCGCGGGGCGATCTGTACAGGTTTGACGAGGCTCAACCGCGGCTCGCTTCTGCGGAGCCGGGCCGGGCCGCGCGGGTGCCAGCCAAGTCCGCGCCGCCGTGCGTGCCCATCGCTACTCCGCTGCTTCCCCGGTGATCGAAGCCGTAACAGGAGCTTGACCCGTGGCGAGGCGCACCCTTCACCCGCCCGGAGTGATTTGGCTATCGCCGCTCCGAGGTGGCGTCCTCGTCGCGCGCAGTAAAGCGCCTAAAAGCGCACTTAGTCCCCAAAACCCACCAGGACGAACTCGCCCGCCAGCTGCCGGGCCGGTCGCCCGCGCGCCGGGCTCGGTCCCGCAGTATCGCAGGACGGCCTGCTCGTGCCGGTCTCGGCTGGCCCCGTCAGGCGGTCCCGTCGGCTGGACCCGCCTGACGGATGCGGGTCGCACGGCCGCCCGGCTGGCGGCCTGCTGCGGGCCATTCCGGGCTAGGTCGTTGACATCAGCGGGCCGCGACCCTTTGCATAGGCGGTGTCCGAATCACGAGGAGAGCCATGGACAGAATTCTCACGACGCACACGGGCAGCCTGACCAGGCCCCCCGAGCTGCTGTCCTTCCTCGCCGCACGAGAAAGCGGCGGGGATCTGGACGAGGACGCCTACGCGGCGTGCCTGCGGCAGGCCGTGGACGACGTCGTGCGCCGGCAGGTCGAGTGCGGGATCGACATCGTCGACGACGGTGAGATGGGCAAGTCGAGCTGGATTACCTATCTCTACGAGCGGGTCAGCGGGCTCGAGGCCCGGCCGCTGGTGCTGGAGAAGGGCGTCACGGTGATGCCCGCGAGCCGGGACCGGCTGGCGTTCCCTGGCGCGTACGCGGAGATCGATGCGCTGGAGGAGCAGTCCACGCGCAACAGCACGCTCGCCGCCGGCGGCGCCCTGCCGGAGGACGGTGCGCCGCCCGGACTGTCCGTGTCCTGGGTGGTCACCGGGCCGTTGACGTATGACCGGAGCGCGCTCGACCGCGACATCGCGAACCTGAAGTCTGCCCTCGACCGGCACCCGGGCGCGAGCGGCTTCCTGCCGGTCGTCGCTCCGGCCAGCACGTACTGGCTGTTCAACGAGTACTACGCGGACGACGAGGAGTTCATGTTCGCGCTGGCCGACGCCCTGCACGAGGAGTACCGGGCGATCGTTGACAGCGGACTGACGCTGCAGGTCGATGACGCCGTGCTCATGCACGAGGCCGACACGATCATGTCCAAGGGCGGATCCTGGGAGGACTACCGGCGCTGGGCCGAGCTGCGCGTGCGTGCGCTCAACCATGCGCTGGAGGGCATCCCCGAGGAGCACGTCCGGTACCACGTGTGCTGGGGTAGCTGGCACGGGCCGCATGCCTATGACCCGCCGCTCGCCGATGTCGTCGATCTCATACTCGCGGTCAACGCCAGCGCCTACCTCATCGAGCAGGCGAATCCGCGGCACGAGCACGAGTGGCGGGTGTGGGAAACCGTGAAGCTCCCCGACGGCAAGAAGCTGATCCCGGGCGTCGTCACGCATCACACCAACGTGGTCGAGCACCCGGAACTCGTCGCGCAGCGGCTGATCCGGCTGGCCAACGTGGTGGGCCGCGACAACGTGCTCGCCGGCACCGACTGCGGCTTCGCGCAGGGATCGTTCATGCGGCGGGTGCACCCGGAGGTCCAGTGGGCGAAGCTTGCCGCGCTCGCCGAGGGCGCCCGGATTGCGTCCAGGGAGTTGTGGGGCGCCAAGGCGACGACGTAGCCACCCGAAGCCGTCCGCCCCGGCGGCGGACCAGGCGGACGTGGGCCCGAGGATCGGAGCAGCGCAGATGGCCGAGGTCGTGCTCTTCCACCACGCGCTCGGGCTCACGCCTGGCGTCATCGCCTTCGCCGGCCAGCTGCGCGACGCCGGTCACACGGTGCACACCCCCGACCTCTACGACGGCCGCACGTTCGAAACCCTCGACGAGGGCGTGGCCAACGCCGCCGAGATCGGCTTCGAGGAAGTACTGGAGCGCGGCGTCCGCGCCGTCGACGGGCTGCCCCACGGGCTGGTCTACGCGGGCATCTCGCTGGGCGTGATGCCCGCGCAGAAGCTCGCGCAGACCCGGCCGGGCGCGCGCGGGGCGCTGCTGCTCGAGGCGTGCCTCCCGGTGTCGGAGTTCGGCGACGCCTGGCCGGACGGCGTGCCGGTGCAGATCCACGGTATGGACGCCGACCCGTTCTTCGCCGGCGAGGGCGACGTCGACGCCGCCCGCGCGCTCGTCGAGCAGGCCACCGACGCCGAGCTGTTCCTCTACCCCGGCGACCGGCACCTGTTCACCGACAGCTCGCTGCCCGCCCACGACGCCGCCGCCGCCGCGCTGGTGACCGAGCGCGTGCTCGCGTTTCTCGCCAGCCGGTAGGCGGAGGGCTGCCGCTTGCGGAAGCCGTGCCGGTCCGACGGGACGGCGGGAGAGGGGAACGGCGGTCAGTCGCGAGGCAGACTAGGTATGGGCGCAGACCTGGTGTACCCGAGGGCGGAGGCGGTCGATGACGGACGGAGCAAGCTCCGGCGCGGCGCGTCCAGACGCGGTTGAGCCGGCCGTCGCGGAGCCGCTGATCGGCCTGCTGACCGCGGGAGACCCGGCCAGCCCCGCGCTGATCGTTCCCGACACCGCCGAGGTATTCACCTACGCCCAGGTCGCGAGCCAGGTCGAGGAGCTGGCGGAGCGTCTCGGCGTCCTTGGCGTTCGCGCCGGTGACCGGGTCGCGCTGTCGCTGCCGAACGGCCCGGACGTGGTGGTGCTGCTGCTCGCGATCGCGGCGCTCGGTGCCGCGGCGGCGCCGCTGAACCCGGCCTACACCCAGCCGGAGTACGAGTTCTACCTGGCCGATATCCAGCCGCGGCTGCTGCTGATCCCGGCCACCGGCGCCGCCGCCGCGTCGGCGGCAGCGGCGGCGACCGGTACCACGCTGGCGGACGTGCAGCCGGTAGCGGGCGGCCCGCCCGACGTGGCTGGCCCAGCCGGGCCAGCCAGGCCGCCGCGGTCGCTCGAAGCGGGCGGGCCGGACGACGTCGCGCTCGTGCTGCACACCAGCGGCACGACGAGCAGGCCGAAGCAGGTCCCGCTGCGCCAGCGCAACCTCATGGCGTCGGCCCGGACGATCGGCACGCACTACCGGCTCGGCCGGGGCGACGTGTCGTTCTGTGTGATGCCGCTGTTCCATATCCACGGCCTCGTGGCATCGACGTTCGCGGCGCTCGCGGCGGGCGGCGTGGTGATCACCCCGCGCCGGTTCACCCCGCACCGGTTCTGGGCGCAGACTCGCGAGCACGGCGCGACCTGGCTGTCTGCCGGGCCGACGCTGCATCAGATGATCCTCGACCGAGCCGACGAGGCCGGCCCGCCCGCCACGCTGCGGTTCGTCCGGTCCTGCAGCTCGGCGCTGTCGCCGACGCTGCTCGAGCGCGCCGAGCGGGAGTACCGGGCGCCGATGCTGGAGGCCTACGGGATGACCGAGGCGAGCCACCAGATGTCATCGAACCCGCTGCCCCCCGGGGTCCGGCGGCCCGGCTCCGTGGGCGTGCCGACCGGCACGGAGATTCGCATCGTCAGCAAGACGGGCGCCGTCCTGCCGGACGGCACTGCGGGCGAGGTGGTGATCCGCGGTCCCGGCGTGATGGACGGCTACGTGGCCAATCCGGCCGCGACCGCGGAGGCGTTCTTCGGCGACTGGTTCCGCACCGGCGACCGCGGCGTGTTCCGGGATGGCTACCTGGTCCTGGAGGGCCGGATCAAGGAGATGATCATCCGCGGCGGGGAGAATATCGCGCCCGCGGAGATCGAGCAGGTCTTGCTGTCCCACCCCGCGGTCCGCGACGCCGTCTGCTTCGGGGTGCCCGACGAGAAGTACGGCGAGCTGGTCGGCGCGGCCGTCACGCTCGGTGCCGAGGCCGACCCGGCGGACCTGATCGGGCACTGCCGGGAGCAGCTGGCCGCGTTTAAGGTGCCCGCCAGGATCGACGTGCTGACCGAGATCCCGCGTACCGCGACCGGCAAGATCCAGCGGCGCCGGGTCGCCGAGGTGGTGCTCCAGCACCGGGCGGCGCCGTGAGGTTCGCCGTGCTCGGCGCCGGCGCCATCGGCGCGTATGTCGGGGCCGCGCTCACCCGCGGCGGCGCCGAGGTGACGCTGATCGCCAGGGGAGCGCACCTGCGGGCGATGGCCGCTGACGGCGTCCGGGTGCTGTCACCGCGCGGCGACTTCACCGCCTGGCCGTACGTGACCGACGACATCGCGGCGGTCCGCGATGCGGACGTGGTGTTCGTCGCGCTCAAGGCCTACAGCCTGCCGGAGATCGCCCCGCTGCTCGGCAGCGCGCTGGCGAGCGACGCCGCGGTGCTCTGGGCGCAGAACGGCATCCCGTGGTGGTACTTCCAGTCCGCCCACGATGGCAGCGGGCTGACCGGGCTGGAGAGCGTTGACCCCGGCGGCGTGATCGCGGCCTCGATCGCGCCGGCGCACAACGTCGGCTGCGTCGTCTACAGCGCGACCGAGATCGTCGAGCCCGGTGTCATCCGCCACGTCGAAGGCACCCGGTTCACCATCGGCGAGCCGGACGGGTCGGAGTCGCAGCGGTGCACGCAGATCTCGGCGGCGTTCGCGGCCGGCGGCCTGCGCGCGCCCGTGGAGGCCCGGTTGCGGGACCAGATCTGGCTCAAGCTCATCGGCAACGTGGCGTTCAACCCGATCACCGCGCTGACCGGCGCCACCCTCGGCGAGCTCGGTTCGGTGCCGGAGATGCCCGTGCTGCTGCGCGCCATCTTCACCGAGTGCGCCGCCGTCGCGGCCCGGCTGGGCATCACGTTCCCGGTGTCGCTGGACCGGCGGCTCGAGGCCGGCCTCGCGGTCGGCGACCACAAGACCTCGATGCTGCAGGACCTGGAGGCGGGCAAGCGGCTGGAATTCGAGTGCATGACGGGTGCGCTGGTGGAGCTCGCCGAGCACCTGAACGAGCCCGTTCCCGCCGTACGGGCCGTGCACGC
>JASHPF010000369.1 GCA_030038295.1 Streptosporangiaceae bacterium | reverse complement strand
ATCGCCGAGTGCCTGCAGATGGTCGGGTCGACGGCGACCGACCCAGCTGAGCGGCGTCGCCTCCATTCGGAGGCGCTGGCCCTCGCTCGCGAGGTGGGCGACGTGCTGCTGGAGGCCAGTGAGCTCGACAGCCTGTTCAGCCTCGAGCTCCACGCGGGCAGGGTCGAGGAAGCCAGTCCGTACCTCGAGCAGTCCGCCGCGCTGGCCGAGCTGATCGGCGGCGACTTCATCGTCCACTTCACCCACTCCAACCTCGCCTTGCTGCGGCTGATCCAGGGCCAGACCGCCGAGGCGGCGCCGCTGATCCGCGGCGCGCTGCTGTTCGGTCGGCGGATGGGTCCCGGCATCGTCGTCGGCGAGATGGTGTTCGCGGCGGCGTGCGTCGCGGCGTGGCAGGGCGAGCTGGAGCGCGCAGCGCGGCTGTTCGGCGCCGGGGACGTCGATATCGACGCGGGACTCGCCATGCGCACGATTCTCTGGTCGCCTGCCGAGCAGAGCCTGCGCGAGCGCGAGCAGGGCCGGGTCAGGGAGCTGCTGGGGGACGCGGGGTACCAGGCCGCGTACGCCGCGGGCGCGCGGCTGACGCCGGCGGAGGCGAGGGATCTGGCACTCGGCCGGCAGGCCGGGGGCTGAGCGTCCCGTCCTGATGGGAACGGGCTCGTAATGGGTCCGTCGTCGGCGCGTGCGCACCCGTCACGCGGCGCGCGTGACGGCGTCCTGCGCAAACGGCAATCGCATGAGTTGACGCCGTTAACTATCGAGTTGCATAATGGGCTGAGTAAACGGTGTAAACCTAATCCTGCCGAGGGGAACTGCCATGAGCTTTGACATCCAGAGCCTCAACGACGCCATCATCGCCGTCCTCGTCACCGCCGGCCTGGCGGTCGCGGTCACGATCTCCCTCGTGCTCGCGGGCCTGTTCTCCCGGCGCGGCCCGGCGCTGGCCGAGCGCGTCGGCCTGGCCGGGCCGCCCCAGCGGCCGACGCAGACCGACGACGCGCGCACGCTCGTCCTCCGCTGACGGGGCGCAGACCGCGGGGCGCCGCGAGCCGGGCGCCGGGGTGGTGCAGCGGGAGCACACCACGCCGGCGCCCGGTCCCGAGTAGGCTTGCCATGCTTAGTCTCTGAGCTAATAATAAGCCTCATGACTCAGGAAACGGTGATCTGCACCTACCGGGTGCGGGCGGACGCCGACGCCGCCTTCCGCGCGCTGCTGGCGCAGCACTGGCCTACGCTGCACGAGCTGGGCTTCGTCACCGACGAACCGTCGGTGATCTACCGCGAGATCGACGCCGCCCCGACGTACGTCGAGATCTTCACGTGGGTCGAGGGCGGCTACGAGCAGGCGCGCGAGCACCCCGCGGTGCTGGCCATCTGGGCCCCCATGGACCCGCTGCTCGAAGACCGCGACGGGCAGCCGAAGTGGACGTTCCCGCACTACGACCGCGTCGCGCTCGAGCCGGTCGGTCGGTGACGGCCAGACCCAGGGGCTTCGCCGAACTCGACGACTTCGATGCTGTCTTCGGCGCGCTGGCGCACCGCGCCAGGCGCACCATCCTCGCGGTCTTGCACGCGAGCGGCGGCTCGATGACCTCGGGAGCAATCGCGGCCTGGTTCGAGCACTCCTGGCCCACGACGTCCCAGCACCTGCGCGTGCTTGAGCAGGCAGGGCTGGTCAGCGTCGAGCTGCGCGGCCGCGAGCACGTCTACCGGCTGCGCACCGAGCGGCTGCTCACCGTGACGCGCGGCTGGTTGCGGCACTTCGACTGAGCGCCACTGCGGCGCTTCAGCCGGCTCGGTCAGTCGGCCTCGGGGTCAGGGTGCGCCGGGTCGTCTTCGCCCATGTCGCTCAGCACGATGAGGCCGCTGCGCAGCGCGGCGACGCCCGCCGCGGACAGCCGGCGCTCGAGCTCCTCGTCGACCTGCGTCGCGGCCTGCCAGCTCAGCGTCGCCGCCGCCGCACCGCGCGGGGTCAGGGTCAGCTGCATCCGGCGCCGGTCCTCGGCGTCCGGCTTCCGCTCGATGTAGCCGCGGGTCACCATGGTGTCGACGAGCTGACTGACCGCCTGCTTGCTGATGCCGAGACCGCGGGTGAGCTCGGCGACCGCGTATCTGCCGTCGTGCACGCGGGCCAGCAGGTACGCGCCGTTGCGTGGCACGTCGTCAAAGCCGGCCTCGGCGAGCGCGGCCGCGACCGCGTTGCGGTACGGACGGCGGGCCAGCCGCAGCAGGCCCGGAATGCCCAGCTCGGGATACAGGGCCCCGCTGCCGTCGTGGGCGGTCATGGCAGTCAAGGATATGAGTCCGGCTGCCTGACGGTCGCCGCCGCGGACCATCAGCGTGCGGTTGCGGTGCAGTTAGAAACGCACGGGCATGTGCTTGATCCCATTAATGGAGTTGGACCTGAGTCTGGACGCCTCACCAGCGAGCGTCATGCCGGGCATTCGCTCCGTGATCGCCTGCAGGAGTATTCGCAGTTCGAGCGCGGCTAGGTGCCGACCCAGACAGAAGTGGGGTCCGCCCCCGCCAAAGCCCAGGTGCGGGTTGGGGTCGCGGCCGATATCGAACTCTTGCGGAGCTGCGAAGACGTCCTCGTCGCGGTTCGCCGAGGTAAAGAACATCACCACCTTGTCGCCCTCGGCGATTTGCTGCCCTGCAAGCTCGGTGTCACACGTCGCAGTCCGGCGCAGCATGTTGATGGGGCTCACCCAGCGAACGAATTCCTCGGCAGCGGTGGGGATCAGGGCCGGGTTCTCCAGCAGCCGCTGCCACTGGTCGGGATGCTGGAAGAAAGCAAGCATGCCACCGCCGGCCGCGTTGCGCGTGGTCTCGTTACCGCCCAGGATCAGCAAGATGAAGAAGATGCCGAACTCGTGGTCGGTGAGTTCATCCTTGTCGTCGCCCGGCTGCAGCAGCTTGGTGACGATATCGTCGCGCGGCTCGTGCTTGCGCTGCTCGGCGAGTCCGGCCGCGTACGCGTACATCTCCGCCACGGCCTGGTTAAAGTCTTCAGGCGAGCTGAGCTGCGGATCAGCGATGCCCGTCATGCGATTGGTCAGTTCGTAAAGCTTCCCGCGGTCTTCCGGCGGCGCGCCGACCAGTTCGCCGATCACCTGCACCGGCAGTGGAGCGGCAATATCGGCCACGAAGTCGGCCTCGCGCTCGCCCTCGACGTCATCGAGCAGCCCGGCACAGATCTCGGTGACGCGACTTTCCAGCCGCCCGATCATCCGCGGCGTGAAGCCGCGGTTGACCAGGCCGCGCAGTCGCGTGTGCTGCGGAGGGTCGGCGTCGAGGATTCCCGACCGCCTTCTCACGATCGTCGATTCCGGCCACTCATGGAAATTCACGGTGCGCCGGGCGGAGGAGAATATGTCCGGATGGCGCGACACCTCTTCGATGTCGTCATGCCGGGTAACCGCCCAGAATCCTGGCCACCCTGGCTCCCCGCCGTTGGCGTGCCAGAAGACCGGCGCGTGCGCGCGCAGCCAGGCGAACTGCTCAAACGGTGGGCCGCTGTGCTGATAGCTATCAGGATCAACAAGGTTGATCTCAGGTATCGCCATGGGCAAATCCCCTCCCGCCAGCGGGCATCGGCCAAAAAATAAATGTGGCAGGACAGCTCCTCCGGCATCAGGATGGGCTAGCCGAAGTCGGGATGCAACAGGAAAACCCGCCATTCGCGTAGGGGTAGCACAGTGCGGGGCCAGCGCGGCAAGCTGTCAATTCCTCATGAGCGTCCGCGCCAGGGGGCGCGGGCGAGGACGACGCCCTCGACCCGCGTCGCGCGGCCCTCGTCGAGCAGGCAGCCGGCGATGGCGTTCAGCTGGCCGCCGGTGGTGCAGATGTCGTCGTAGACGACGATGAAGCGGCCGGCGGTACGGCCGGGGTCGGGTACCGCGAGAGCGGCGCGGAGTTCGGCCGCGGTCACGCGCTTGGACCACGCCTGCGCGTCCGCTGACCGGAGGGTCGGCCGGGTCTTGACGATCGCGGCGGGCGTCGCGGTGTCGAACGGCCACCGGTGCGCGGTGTCGGCGGCGGCGGCCGCGCGCAGCACGGCCTCGGCGTGGCCGAACGCCATCTCGCCCCGCGCGTTTGCCCCCAGGTAGCCCGGGTTGGCCACGATGAGGCCGGGTGAGTCGTCCGCCAGGTTCTGCTCGAGCCAGCCGAGCAGTAACCGGCCGAGCACGATCGACCAGCTCCGCACGCCGCCGTACT
>JASHPF010000368.1 GCA_030038295.1 Streptosporangiaceae bacterium | reverse complement strand
CTGGCCGTCGGCCGCGCGAGCGGCGCGCCTGGTGCCACGCTGAGCTGGGCCGCCAGCTATGTCGGAGGGATCGTGCAATAGGCCGGTATGGCCTTGATCCCAACTTCGTCACGGCACGGCTATGGGGGCACCTTGCCGGGGAGGCAGCGCGTTAGCTGTGCATCAGCGTAGGTGCACTAGCGTTAACGGTGTTCTGTCGACCGCCGGGGGCAATCAGATGCTGGAGCCGCAGAGCTGGGTGTTGTTTGCCCTGCTGGTGGTGCTGTTCGGCGTCCTCGTCTGGTGGATCATCGCCAGCAGGCACCTCGCGCTGAAGATCGTCGCAGCGTGCCTGGCGTTCGTGATGGCGATGGCGTTCGGCGTGCTGGCGGTCAACAAATACTTCAGCTACTACGCCACGTGGGGCGCGGCGATCGCCGACTTCTCGAACCAGAGCCCCAACTCCGGTCCGCAGATCTCGGCCGGCAGCCTGCTGTCGGGCACGAAGAGCAAGGACCCCGGGTTCAACGAGCACGCCGTGTACCTTCGGCTCGCCCTCCAGCAGGGCTACACGCTGCGAGTCGACATGCCAGGCAAGCTCAGCGGCATCAACCGCTTTGGCTACGTCTATCTGCCGCCTCAGTACTTCGAGTCGCAGTACGCGAACTACCGGTTCCCGGTCATCGAGCTGATTCACGGGCAGCCGGGTATCCCAGCGGACTGGATCAACGTCGTCGGCGTGCAGGAAACGCTGAACGACCTGCTCAAGCACGCCGAGGCCAGTCCGGTCGTGCTGGTCATGCCGGATGCCAACGGCGGTAACCGCATCTCGCTGCAGTGCCTCAACCAGGTGGGCGGGCCAGCGGACCTGACCTATCTCGCCCAAGACGTCCCCGACCTGATCGCACGCATGCTGCGCGTGCAGCCGCCGGGCCTCGGCTGGGGCGTGGCCGGCTACTCCGAAGGCGGCTACTGCGCCGCCAACATGGCGCTGAGGTTCCGCTACCGATACGGCTTCGCAGCGTCGCTGAGCGGCTACTTCACCCCGTACAACAACAAGCTGGCCTCCGGCAAGGCGGTGAGCCCGTTCGGCACCGACAGCGCGCTCCGGACGGAGAACACACCGCTCGACGAGGTACGCGCCCTGGCACCCGGCGCGCGGCTGCCGCAGTTCTGGCTGGGCGCGGGCGCGAGTGACAAGGCGGACGTGGCGAATGCCGTGTACTTCGCGCAGGAACTCCAGCTCCATGAGGCCAGCGTCCCGCTGATCCTCACGCCCGGCGGCGGCCACACCATGGGCACCTGGCTCGCCGAGGTCCCGCCGATGCTGACCTGGATGTCCAGGGGTCTCGCCAGCGTGGTGGCGCACGTGTCTGCGCTCCAGCTCGCCCGGGCCCGCGCCGAGGCACGTGCCGATCACCGCGCAGGCACCGTGGCGCCCGGCAACTAGTCCGGTAGCTCCTCGTCCGGCTGGCGGCGCCGCTGGCAGCGGTGTTTGACCGGCCAGCCCGCTGGTAGTTCCCACGCGCCGGGCGGCGTTTCCCCGGCGGCAGACGGGCAACGGAACCAGATGCAGGGTATCGGCGACGAGAGGAGGCGCAGTGCCGCAGCCGCCCGTAGACGCACAAACCGTGACCGACACTGACTTGCACGTCTTCGAGGCCGTAGCCACGCTCGAGTTCACCGGTCGGCGTCCTAGCCGGTCCGCGATAGCCGCTGCCACGCGCCTCGACGACGCCGTGCTCGATGCGGCCCTCGGCGAGATGGTGGCGCATGGCCTGCTCGCCGAGACCCGCGAACACGGCGAGGCGGGCTACGAGCCGGTGCGTCGCGACTGGAGCACGCAACCCGGTGAGCCTGCCGGGCACGCACTGTCCTGACCTGTCGCGGCCGTCCTGCTAGCGGCGGCGCCGGAAGCCCTCGTCCCCCGCGTTCGCGACGATCGCCGCGATCGGCGGGACGAGCGCGACCACCACGGATATCACGATTGCCGCCGTTACCGAGAAGATGCGCACCACAGTCCACGCCAGGACGACCGCGCCGATACAGCCGCCCATGAGGATGAAGTAGACGCGGTCCCGGTTCATCGTCGCTCCCGCCGATGCCTGGTGAGCGTCCGGCTGCCAGCGTCCCGGACCCGGGCCGGGCCAGGCGCGCGCACCGATCATCAACAGCCCCGTTGCCGAGACGGCCGGCGCGAAACGTCGACTCGCGCCCGGCCCGAGCCAACGGCAGGACCGTGTGAGCGGCGCGAGTGCGGGTAGCCGGTCACCGTGACAACGCTGCGCGAGCTGGCCAGCGAGGCGGCCGGCTGCACGAGATGCGATCTGTACCGGAACGCCACGGGCACCGTGTTCGGCGAAGGGCCCGGCGAGGCGGAGCTGATGCTCGTCGGTGAGCAGCCCGGCGACGTGGAGGACCGACAGGGCAGGCCGTTCGTGGGGCCGGCCGGGCGGCTGCTCGACCGGGCGCTGGCCGACAGCGGCATCAGCCGACGTCAGGCCTACCTCACCAACGCGGTCAAGCACTTCAAGTTCCAGCAGAGTGGCAAGCGACGGCTGCACAAGCCGCCCAACCGCACCGAGATCATGGCCTGCCGGACCTGGCTGGAATCGGAACTCGACGTCGTCCGGCCCGCTGTCGTCGTCGCCCTCGGGGCGACCGCCGGGGCCGCGCTGGTCGGCCCGGCGTTCCGCGTTGCCGCGTATCGCGGCATGCCAGCCGATCTGGAGGTGGGACCTTGGCATGGCGTGCTGGTTGCCACCATCCATCCGTCTGCCGTCCTGCGGGCCTCCGGCCCCGACAGCAGGGACCGGGCATACGAAGGACTCGTGGCAGACCTGAGAAGCGCCGTCCGCGCCTGCCGGATCCGATCGGGGGCGAGCTAGCCGGCAGTTTCCGCGTGCTACCGCCGGGCGGCGCTGGCCGGGTACCCGGCGCGGTATTGTCACGGCACGCCGAGTCGGTCGGGCTCGAGCGATCCGAATGGGATCAAAATGGACTCACGGCGCATTTCGTCGGCCGACGCGGGTACAGTGGCCCCTGACCGCTGGCACGGGCGTCGCGGATCCAGGCCCACTCGGCCGGCCGGCGCCGGACCTGCCGAGAACGCTGAAGCGCCCCCGCGCGTTGGAGATGATGTGCGCGCTGAACCGTGGCTCCCCGGCGCCAGGCTGGCGTCGTCTCGGCAGCCCACCGGGCTCAGCAGTCGCGGCGGCGGCCTACCCGGCAGCGCCGGGAGGCAGCCGGAGCGCACCGCACTGGCTCCGCCATGAATGGGCTTTATGTCGGCATAACCCTCGTCGCGGCGATGCTGACGGGGTCTGGCTTCGTGCTTCAGCAGCACGCGGCCCAGCAAGTGCAAGACGCCGAGTTCCTGCGTCTCGGCCTCATAGCCCGACTCGTCAGGAACCGCAGATGGCTGCTTGGCATCGTCGTGATGACCGCCGGCTACCTGGTGCAGGCCTGGACCCTCGGTCACCTTGCCCTGTCGGTGACCGAGCCGCTGCTCACGACCAACCTGATTTTCGCCCTGATCCTCGCCGTCCCGCTGTCCGGCCAGGCGCTGCGGAAGACCGAGATAGTGGGTGCGGTGCTGCTGAGCGCCGGCGTCGCAGCACTGTCGCTGACCAGGACGGTAAAGGCGCCGGCTGAGTCGTTCGGTTCGTCGAGCCACTGGCCAGCAGCTGCGGGCATCGCGCTGATAGCAGCCGTTCTCGTGCAGCTTGGTCGCAACCGGTCTGGCGGCGTCCGCGCCACCCTCACCGGCACAGCGGCCGGCCTGATCCTCGGTATCGCGGACGCCTTCACCAGGCGCAGCGTTCAGATAATCGACGGCCACCATCCGCTCCACTTGCTGCTGACCTGGCCCGGCTACGCCACCATCGGAGCGAGCATCATCGCGCTGTGGCTCGTGCAGAACGCGTTCAACGCCGCTCCGTTGCACGCCTCGTTGCCGGCGGTCACGGCCGCCGAGCCGACGGCGGGCATCGTGCTCGGCGTTGTGGTCTTTGGTGACCGGGTTCATGTCGCGCCGTGGCTGGTTGCGCTGCAGATCGGGGGCATCCTGGCCATGGTCGTCGGGGTCATCCTGGTGGCGAGAGCCCCGGTGTTCCGGGATCTGCGGCTGCGCGAGCTGCCGCACGGGGCGCTGGAGCGGCTGCAGCATCCGCCAGACGACACCCAACCCGCCGGATCGACGCCGACCGATGAGGCACCCGGCGAGGAGACCGGCACAACCGGTCTGGCCGGGGCCGGCGCCGCAGACGGAAAGCCGCTGCAGTCAGGCAGCGCCGGGCCGCCGCCGACCGCGGGTCAGGCGGGTCCGGGCCGCGGGCGGGCGTAGCCGCCGCCGTCGTCGGTGCCGACGAGCAAGCCGCGCAGCAGGCGGCGGCAACCACCGCTGCGGCACGCCATCAGGGTGCTCGCGCACTCCGACGCCGACCCGGCACACGTGCTGCGGCGCGCGAACGACATCATGCTCGCCGAAGAGTTCGGCGGGCGGCTCGTCACGGCTACCGCGACGGCGTGCTGCTCGACGACCCGACCAGGCCGGCGCTCTGCGTCGGCAGCCGCCCGCACGGAGGCAGCGAAGGCCGACCCGGTGCCAGCCGGTTTACCGGCACGGTCGTCGGGGAAGTCTCCGCGCGGAAGCTGGCGGCCCGGACCGGCGGCGGAGACGATGGGGCAGGCGATATCGGCAGGCAAGCCTGCCATCGTGCTTGGCGGCGGCGGTGTATTCGGCGCTACTCAGGTAGGCATGCTGCGCGCCGTGCTGGAGTCGGGAATCCGGCCGGGCCTCGTCGTAGGGACCAGCGTCGGCGCCCTCAACGGTGCGGCCATCGCCGCAGACCCGACTATGGCGGGAGTGGAGAACCTGGCCGGACTGTGGACGTCGCTGGCCGAGGCCGGGATGTTTACCGACAACGTCCTGGCTAGGGCCAGCACGCTGGCCAGGTACCGGACGCATCTGTACTCGCCCGCGCCGCTGCGCAAGCTGCTCAGCACCCGCCTGCCCGCCACCTTCGAAGAGCTCGTCATCCCATTCCAGTGCGTGGCTGCGAGTATCGAGCGGGCTGGTGCGCACTGGTTCTCGCGCGGCAGCCTCACCGACGCCGTCATGGCGTCGGCCGCGGTTCCCGGCCTGCTGCCGCCGGTCGTGATCGACGGCGAGCACTTCCTCGACGGCGGGCTGGTGCACTCGATCCCGGTTGGCCGTGCACTTGCGCTCGGCGCACTCGACGTCTACGTGCTCCACGTGGGCCGGATCGAGCAGCCGCTCAAGGCGCCGCGGTCGCTGTGGGACGTGTGCCTCACCTCCTTTGAGGTAGCGCGACGGCACCGGTTCGTCGAGGAAATGGCCAACCTCCCTGCCGACGTCCGGGTCCACGTACTGCCAAGCGGCGAGGAGTACCTGCCGCTGGTATCAATGCGGTACCGAACCGCGCGCGCGGTCGCCGCCCGCATGGAGCGCGGCTATCGGGCCGCCGCGGAGTACCTGTCGGCTCAGCCGGAGCTGACATGAGACCGCCGCCCGTGCTGGTCCGCCGCGCGGTGATCGATCCGCTCTGGCCGGCGATTGCTACCGCGCTCGCGCTGTGCTTCCTGCTCGTGGCCGCCGCGGCGGCGGTCGTCGCACCCTTGACCCGGCGCCGTCGGCTGGTGCGGCTGGCGCTGCTCGGTGCGCTGTACCTCGCGATGGACGCCGGCCTCGTCGTCTGCTGCGCCGCCCTGTGGCTCCGGCACCCCCGTGCCAGCCGCCGAGATGAGGCACGGTGGTCGCGGCGTCACGAGGAGCTGTTGCGGCGGGCGCTCGGGATCCTGCTTGCTGCCTCTCGGCGACTGCTCGGATTCCGGGTGGAGGTGCAGGAACCGCCAGACCGCGACCAGATCTCCGGGCATCCGCTGCTCGTGCTCGCTAGGCACGGCGGCCCCGGCGACTCGTTTGCCCTTGTCGAGATGCTCATCTCCCGCTATCGGCGCCGACCGGCCATCGTGCTGACCGAGCGGCTGCGCTGGGATCCCGGCATGGACGTCCTGCTCAGCCGGCTGCCGTCCTGCTTCGTCCGGCGCGGCCATCGAGACGCCATAAGCGCCCGGCTTACCCAGCTCGCCAGCGAAATGGACCGCGACGACGCGATCCTGCTGTTCCCGGAAGGCGGCAACTGGACACCTGGCCGACATCGCCGGGCGATCGCGCGGCTCACCCGCGCCGGGCGGCGGCAAGCCGCGGCCGACGCCGCGAGCAATCCCAACGTGCTGCCGGCGCACCCGACCGGCGTGCTGGCGTGCCTGGCCGGTCGCGGTGACCTGAACGTCGCGGTTGTCGCGCACACCGGCCTGGAACACCTCGTGGGTCCCGTGTCGATCTGGCGTGCCGTACCGGTGAGCGAGCCGATGCTCGTTCGCTGGTGGTACGAGCCCGCCGCGGCGCTGCCGCGCCGAGCCTCGCGGCAGCGTGACTGGCTCCGGCTGCAGTGGGCGATCGTGGATTCCTGGATCGACGCGCGCAAGGCGGCCCGGGTCTCGGAGCGCAGCTCGGCTCCCGCGCCCGAGGCCTCGGCCGCTGCAGAACATGCCGCTGAGCTGCCAACCGAGCCCGTTCCCGAAGCCCTGGCCAGCCCGGCGCCTGATGGCTGACGACTGACGGCGGGCCTACCGAGCTAGTCCGGCTAGCCATACTTGGCGCAAAGTCGTCGGCGCCCGCTGGGTAACTGCCGACCGGTGACGCTGGCAGGAGGGCTCGGGCCGTGACCGACGAGACCGACCCGCAGGACCAATCCGGCGGCGACCCGACTAGCAGGGTCAGGGACGGGCTCGTCGTCCTGCTGGCGGTCACCACAGGGGTTGCCGACGCGACGTCATTCCTCGCGCTGGGCAGGGTCTTCAGCAGCGTCATGACCGGCAACATGGTGTTGCTTGGCGTCGGAGCGGCGACCACGGATGGCGGCCAGGCGCTCCGCGCCGGGCTGGCACTAGCCGGATACGCCGCGGGCGTGCTGGCCGGAGTCCCGGTCGCCGCCAGGTCGAGTCGCCGCCGGACCTGGCCGATCGCGGTCACCATGACACTCGGGCTCGAGGTGTGCGTGCTCGTCGGGGCGACCGTTATCTGGGAGGTCACGACGCGCAAGGGCGGATCGCAGCTCGTCTTGCTGACGTTGCTGGCCTTCGCCATGGGCCTGCAGAGCGCCGCGGTCCGGCGCCTGGGCCAGATGTCGAGCACGTACCTGACCAGCACCTTCACGGGCGTGATCGCGGGGCTGGCAACCAGGACCAGGCCCGAAGGGCTACCCCGCAGCATCGGTGTCGTGCTGGCCGCGATCACCGGCGCGCTGGCCGGCGGCTTGCTGGTCCGGTTCTGCCCGGCCTGGCTCCCCGCCCCGCTGCTGCTGCCGCTGCTCGCCGTCGTCGCCCGGTCGGCCGTTCTGGCGGATCACCCACGTTAGGACGTCGCAGGCCTGCGCCCTCGATCGGGCCGTGCCTGGGCACCAGGCTTCCGCGCATATCGTCGGCACTGCCGGGCAGGTTTGGCGCCGATGGCGAGGCTGCGCCCTCGCCACTGCCGTTACGACGCTCCGACGACGGGAAGGACCGCTGTGCTCGCCGCGCTGGTGCTAGCCGGGGTGATTGCCGCTCCCATCGGGACAGTGAGCCTGCTCGTCCAGGCTCGCCGTCGCGCCCGCACCGCAGGTACCTGGCCCGCAATCCGGCGGGTGGTCTGCTCTGTCGGTGGCACCTTCGCGCTCGCCGCGATCGTGGTGGGCGCGCTCCGGCTGTTCGGCGACCCCGAGCACCTGGCCATCGACGCCGCTGCCGGGGTGATCGTGGCCAGCCTGGTCTGGCTGCCGGTGACTAGGCGATGGAACGCTCGCGGCCACCTGTGCTGGTCGTCGGCCATCTTCCTGTTCGTGGTGTACCTGGCGTTCGTGCTGGAGTGGACGATCGATAGCCATCTCGGGGCCGCGAGTACCGTCGGCGGTCTGGTGCTGTGGCTGCTCGAGATCTTTGCGGCGCTGCTCGCGTGCGCCTACCTCTGGGAGATCTGCGACGCCCTGGGTTCGGAGCACTGGCGCAGGCGATGCAACCGGCCGGCGCCGGGCCGGGTGGTCGACACGGAGCTACCCTTCATCAGCCTGCACGTGCCCGCTCACAACGAGCCGCCGGACATGGTGCTGGACACGCTGCGGTCGCTGGCGCGGCTCGACTACCCGCGGTTCGAGATCGTCGTCATCGACGACAACACCGACGACGAGACCCTCTGGCGCCCGCTTGAGGCGTGGTGCAGGCGGCACCAGGCGAAGTTCGCGCACCTCGAGAACTGGCCTGGCTACAAGTCGGGCGCACTCAACTACGCGCTGCGCGAGCTCACCGACCCGCGCGCGGACATAATCGGCGTGGTCGACTCCGACTATCAGCTCAAGCCGGGATTCCTGCGCCGCTGCGCGCCGCTGTTCGCTGACCCCTGGGTCGGCTTCACGCAGGCGCCGCAGGACTACCGCGGCTGGGCGCGGTCCCGTTACTACCGCCGGCTCTACTACTCCTACCAGTACTTCTTCGCCGTCTCCCAGCCGTCGCGCAACGAGCGAGACGGCGCGATCTTCGCTGGCACCATGGGCCTCATCCGCCGGGTAGCGCTCGAGCAACTCGGCGGCTGGGACGAGTGGTGCATCACCGAGGACGCGGAGCTCTCGCTGCGGCTGCTGCGCGCTGGCTGGTCGGGCCTGCACGTGGACGAGTCCTGGGGCAGGGGGATCATGCCGCTGACCTTTGAGGCGCTCAAGGGTCAGCGGTACCGGTGGTGCTTCGGCGGCATCCAGATCCTGCGCATGCACTGGCGGTCGCTACTGCCGGGGAGGTCCTCGCCCGAGAACCGGATGAGCATCGGTCAGCGCTGGGCTTACCTGGCCGGGGCCGTGCAATGGTACGGCGACCTGCTCGGGCTGTTGTTCCTGGTGTTCCTCCTGGCGGGTGCGGCGAATCTCGCCACCGGCGGCGGTGAGCTATTCCGCAAGCTCACCGCGTTCCTGGTGGCAACGGTCCCGGTCCTGGTACTGCTCGGCCTGGTCCGAGCCGTGGCGCTGCTGCGGCGCGGCACCGGGGCCTCGTGGCGCGACGCCGTCGGCGCCTTCTTCATCTGGCAGTCGACCTCGCTGGTGGTGGCGCGTGCCTCGGTGGTCGCTCTGTTCGCCCGTAAGGCTGCCTTCTTGCGCACGCCGAAGACCAGCGAGCAGGCCAGATGGTGGGAGGCGCTGAAGGCCAACTGGGCGGAGTCGGCGCTCGCGGTTCTCGGCGTGGCCGGCATCGTCGGAGCGCTCACGCGTCCCACCGAACTCGCCGGACCGCTGCTGGCGCTGCTGCTGGTCTTCCCCACGGCCGGCCTGGCGGCGGCACCGGTCAACAGCTGGGCGGCACAGCGGGCCGCGCTGCCACCCAACATGCGCGCCTGGCGGACAACCGAGTGGCGACGCACCAGGGACCGGCGTGCGTTTGTCCGCGGCGCCGCGGCTGGGGGGCTTGTCACCGTCGGCGCCGTCGCGGTGGCGGCCGTCGCGCTCATGCTCGCGCCGAGTCGGCACTCCGTCCAGCCGCCGGCGTTGCTGCACGCGCCACCGACGCACTCGGCGACAACCAGCACGGAGCCGAGCCGCGGTCGGTCCACGCCCAGTCGCTCGGTCTCGCCAAGCCCCAGGCCGGCACCGGCCAGCCCCGCACCGACCACCCCGGCACCGACCCCGTCGTCCGCGACGACCACGCCAAGCGCCACACCCGGCGGCTCCGGCGCACCCTAGGCCCGGCGACCGGTCGATGTCCGAGGGACCTTCAAGCCAGACCCTGACCGGAGTGCCGAGGGGAGGTCAGGCCGCGATCCTGGCCAGCCGGGCGCGCGCTCGACTCAGTCCGAACCGTCGCGCGCGCATCGCCGACCACGGGTCGCCCCGCCGCCCGGGTACCGTCGCCACGGTGAGGTCGCCTGGCTGCAGTCCGCCGTCGAGCTCGGCCCACTCGATCGGCGTCGCCACCGGGCCGCCAGGCCGGGCGCGCACGGAGTACGGCGCCACGGCCAGCTGAGCGTAGGCGTTGCGCATCACGTCGAGGTAGACGCGGTCGCCCCGGCCGCCGCGACGCTGGTCTGTCGTCATCAGGTCCGGTCTCCTGGCGGCCAGCGCGCTGGCGGCCGCCAGCGCAAACTCGCGCACGGCGTCGAAGTCGTCGGCAGCGTTGAGCGGCACGTGCACATGCAGGCCCCGGCCGCCGGTCGTCTTCACGAACGTGACCAGCCCGAGCTCATCCTCCAGCAGGCGCCGCACCTCGCGCGCGACGGTCACCACCGCGCCGAAGTCCGTGTCGTCCGGCGGGTCGAGGTCGAAGATCAGCTGATCGGGCTGTCGAAGCCGGCCCAGCCGGCTCAGGAACCCGTGCACCTCGATGCACGCCTGACCGGCCAGGTAGACCAGTGTCGCCGGGCGGTCCACCACGACCTGGCGCACCGTGCCGCCCTGCTTGCCGACGTCTGCCGTGCGCACCCAGCTGGGAAAGTAACGCGGCACGTTCTTCTGCACGATGCGGTCGCCACTCAGCCCATCGGGGTAGCGGATCATCGCGATCGGGCGGTCGCGCAGCCACGGCAGCATCTCCCCGGCTATGCGCTGGTAGTAGTCGGCCAGGTCCGCCTTGGTGATGCCGTCCGCCGGGAACAGCACCTTGCCAGGGTTGGAGATCCGCACATCGGCTTCGTTCGTCGTCGTCACCCGATGCTCCTCGCTCGTCGCGCTAGACCGGGCGCTCGCGGGTCACCGACCGCGCGTCCTTGTCCCGGCGCAATCCCAGGTAGCGCGGATGACGCAGCTCGCCGGCCGTGGTCCACTCCGAGAACCCGATCTGGGCTACCAGCTCCGGCCGTACCCAGTGCACGCCCGCGCGCGGCAGTCTGCCCGTCTCGAAGGCCGGCCGCGGCTGCTCCAGTCCGCGCATCGACGTCAGCAGCGCGGCGAGCGCGGCGTGGTCAAAACCGGTGCCGACCTTGCCCGCGTAGGCCAGGCGGCCGTCCGGGTCGTAGTAGCCGATGAGCAGGGCGCCGAAGGCTTCCCGGCTGCCCTGCGGGTCGGTGTAGCCGCCGATGACGAATTCCTGGTTGTTCTCGCGCTTGAACTTGAGCCAGTCGCGGCTGCGCCCGGACCGGTAGGGCGAGTCCGCTCGCTTCACGACGAGCCCCTCCCAGCCGCTGGCACACGCCTCCTCCCAGTAGGCCCGGCCATCCTCGCTCCGGTGCACGGTGAAGCGCAGCGGGCTGTCGAACGACAGCAGCGCCCGCAGGATTTGCTTACGGTCGCGTAGCGGCTCGCCGCGCACGTCACGGCCGTCCGCGCGCAGGACGTCGAAGAGGTAGTAGACGACCGGCACGGACTTGATCAACGACTCGGGTGGGGTGCGGACGCCGAGGCGCTGCTGCAGCCGGCTGAAGCTGGTCGCGGCGCCGTCGAACGCCACCACCTCGCCGTCGACGACGTAGTCGGCGGCCTGCTGGGCGTCGAGCGCCGCGGCAAGCTCGGGGTAGGTGCTGTTCACCCGCTGCCGGTTGCGGGTCATGAGGGCCACCTCGCCACCGGCGGACCGGTAGGCGATGCAGCGCTCTCCGTCGAACTTTCGCTCGTACATCCACGCCGGGTCGAAGAACCTGTCCTTCGTCAGCGTCGCCAGCTCAGGGTCGATCCAGCCCGGCGGCAGCCCAGCGCCGCTCGACTCGGCCATCACGCCACCGCCAGATACGTTGCCACGTGCGCCACACCGAGCCAGTTACCTGGCCAGTGGCTGCTCAAACCCACCGCGGCGCGGCGCACGAGAGCGCGCAGCGCCCCCAAGCCGACCCCGTTCCCTCCTGGTTGGTCGCTTCCCGTCCTGTTCTGCGGGCAGCAGTGCCAGTTTGACTGAGCGCTGCGCCTGCGCGCCGGACGACGGAACCCAGCCGACAGCACTCGAGGTGCTCGCGGAACTCGCGAACGCCTCCATCAGCAAGCCGGTCGACTTCGACCGGTTCGCTCGGGTTGTCGGGCAGATCGCCGACTTCTTCCCCACGCTGGTGAAGCTGTCGACCGCGCTCAGCTGACCCGAGACGGCGGATATCGGTCACCGTAGCCTGGCGGACCCCCGTAACCTGGCCCACCGCCGCGCACCCGGAGCGACCGCGCGCCGACACCGCTCAGCAGGGTACCGATCGCGATACCCAGGATAAGGAAGACAACCGCGGTAGCGGCCTTCTGATCCAGCGGGGCTGACGTCGTGAAGGGCAGGACGACGGCGAGCAGCGTCGCCAGCGCGATGATCCAGCCGAAGAACAGTGTCGGCCGCGGCGTGCTGAGCAGCAGCAGGTGCAGCAGGCCGGTCGCGATCAGCGCCGCGGCGGCCGCCAGCAACACCAGGCTGGTCGTGTGCACGTCGCCATAAGCACCGTCCCGCATCGGTGCCAGCAGGGGGATCCCGACCAGCCACCGAGTCACGAGCACCCCCACGAGCGCGACCAGGGCGGCCACGACAGCTGTGGCGACCCCGCCGCCCCACAGCTGACCTGCGGCGACAGACGGGCGGCTGGGCGGCGGCCGGTCGGGCCGCGGGCTGTACCCCGGGTGTTCGTAGCCGGCGTGTTCGTAGCCGGCGTGTTCGTAGCCAGGCTGGTCGTAACCAGGGCGGCCATGGCCGGCCTGGCCATAGTCGGGCTGGCCATACCCAGGCTGGGCATAGGCCGGCTGGTCGTAGCCCGGCCAGCCGGATCGATCGGGACGAGGATCGTTGGGCATCGGAGCGGTAGTCATCGGGCACCTGCCTTCCCGGCCAGAGTCGGATTGGCAGTGAAATAGCTCACCACGCTGCGCCGATTGAAACCCGTTCGGCGAGTTCGCGCTGCTCGGACGGGCCGCAGCGGACGTGGTCAGGGCAGGCGGACGACGGCTCGGGCCCTGGTCAGCACCTTGGCCTCGCCGGACCTGGCGGTCAGCGCGATCGCCACCCGGTTGCCATCGAGCTTGTCCTCGATCTGCCCGCTGACCTCGATGGTGGCGCCGATGTCGTCGTCGGGCACGACAACCATGGCGGAGAACCGGACGCCGAATTCCGTTACCATGCCCAGCGGCCCGGCCCAGTCACTGACGAACCGGCCTGCCTGCGCCATGGTGAACATGCCGTGCGCGATGACGTTGGGCAGGCCGACCGCCCTGGCGATCCGCTCGTTCCAGTGGATCACATTGAAGTCGCCGGAGGCGCCGCAGTACTTGACCAGGCTCAGCCTGGTGACCGGGTAGCTGACCGCGGGCAGCTCGGCACCGACCACCGCGCCATCGTAGGTGACCTGCTCGCTCACGTGCCCGGACCTCCCTATGCCTAGCCGCCGCGCTCGACCAGCGTGGACACCGCCGTGCAGACCAGCTCCCCCGCGGTCGTTCTGATCTCGGTGCTGGTCGTCAGCATGACGTTGCGGCCGGCCTCCCGGATCTCGGTGATGGTGGGCTGCGCCGTCACCACATCGCCGGCGGTCAGCGGCCGGACATAGTCGAACCGCTGCTCCCCGTGCACGACCATGGCGTAGTTCAGGCCCAGGCCCGGGTCGGCCATGGCCGCCCCCGACGCGGCCATCGTGATCACGATCGCGAAGGTGGGCGGCGCGATCACGTCGCGATGCCCGGCTTCCTGGGCAGCCGCCTTGTCCCGGTAGACCGGATTCGGATCACCGATCGCCGTCGCGAACTCCGCGATCTTGACGCGGGACACCTCGTAGGGCTCGGACGCGGCGAACGTGCGCCCGACATAGTCACGGTTAATGGCCATGCCACTCCAGCCTCGAGTCACCGGGGGAAGGCCGGGCGAGCCGCACCATCCCGGCGGCCGCTAGCGCGTCTCGCGGTGCGGCTGGTGCTTGCGGCAGAACGGGCAGTATTTGCTCAGCTCGAGCCGATCTGGGTCGTTGCGCCGATTCTTCCGCGTGATGTAGTTGCGGTGCTTACATTCCTGGCAGGCCAGCGTGATCTTGGGCCTCACGTCAGTCGCAGCCACAAGGCGCGCCTTTCTCTCGTCGATCGATGGAACACCGGGTCCGATGTCACACGGCCAGCGTGGTTCCGTAGCGGAGGCCGGACTTGAACCGGCGACACAGCGATTATGAGCCGCTTGCTCTGCCTGACTGAGCTACTCCGCCCTGACCAGATCCCGGCCGTAGCCCGGGGCCGATTAAGCTTACCGGGAAAGCGCTAGGACTTCGATCCGGCGCCGGGTGCCCTGCGGCCGGCACCTCGGGACTCTCGGCTATTGGCCGATCCCACAGGGGCTACGCAGCGGATAGGCAGGAAACTCAGGGCTGCCCCTTAGCCTGACCCAGCAGGCTGAGCCCGTCAGACCGGCTAGGCCCGCCAGCGCGGCGGTAGGCAAACTACGTGAATGATGTCGGCGAGTCCAGGTTGCGGCTATTGTGAGCCGTTATTAACCGCTGGCCTGACCCGGGAGAAGACGAGCTTATGCCGAGGCGACAGCGTCCAGCGGTCACGACCTACCACGGGCTACGGGAAGCGCCGGATACCCCTGCCGTCACCACGCAGGCACGGGCCGCGTTCGTGACGGCGCACCCCGACCTCAAGCTGCAGCCGCTGGTCGTCGTCATCGCCGCCTACAACGAGGCGGACAACATCGGCGCGGTGCTGGACGAGGTGCCGCTGCAGATCGCTGACGTCCCGGTGTCGCTGCTGGTGATCGACGACGGCAGCACGGACGACACCACGCCGGTCGCGGCGCGGCACGGTGCCCTGGTCTGCACGCTGCGGGCCAACCGCGGCCACGGGGTAGCCCTCCGCCTCGGCTACCGGATCGCGCGCGAGGGCGGCGCGCAGTACATCGCGACCCTGGATGGCGACGGCCAGTGGGACCCGGCTGACCTGCCCGCCATGGTGAAGCTGCTGGAGTCTGGTGACGCCGACTTCGTGATCGGCTCCCGGCAGCTCGGCGAGACCGAGAACACCGAGGCGCTGCTGCGCAACACCGGGGTCCGGTTCTTCGCCAGGGTGGTCAGCTGGCTCACCCGGACCCACCTGACCGACACCTCGAGCGGCCTCCGGCTCATGCGCGCCGGGCTGACCGGCACGGTGACCCAGACCCAGCCGCAGTACCAGACCTCCGAGCTGCTGATCGGGGCGCTGCTGCAGGGCTACCGGGTGGCCGAGGTACCGACCGTGATGCGCCGCCGCCTCTCCGGCACGAGCCGGAAGGGGCACAACGTCGCCTACGGGCTGCGGTACGCGCGGGTCATCGCCCACACCTTCGTGCGGGAGCGCCGCGCCTCGCGCTCCATGCCTGCGGTGCGGCCCGTCACCGACTCCGAGCCTGCCCCTCGGCCGGGCTCGTAGCGGCGCGAGCCGGCCCTAGCGGCGGATCTTCAGGCCCGCCGGGTCGTACGGCGGCCGCAGTCCGACGGTGGCCGCTACCAGCCGGCCGCCCACGTTGACCTCATACCGGCCGGTTCGGACGAACTCTGCCGTGACCGGATCACCGGCCGGATCGCGCAGGTAGGCCAGCCCGACCGTGCCGCCCACGGATTCGCCCCACGCCGCGGACGTGAGCTGGCCGGCCGGCTCGCCGTCGCGGAGCAGCAGTTCCCCGCCCCAGGCAAGCACGTCGGCGTCGTCGAGCAGCACCGAGACGAGCCGCCGCCGCGGCCCGTCCGCCCTGGCCTTCTCGACGGCCTCGCGGCCGAGGAAACCGGTGCCGCCGCCCAGCTTGCAGGCGAACAGCAGGCCCGCCTCGACCGGGTTGTAGTCGGGCGTGAGCTCCCGGCCGAAGGCACGGTAGCCCTTCTCAAGCCGCAGCGACTCGATGGCGTAGTAGCCAGCGTTGGCGACGCCGAGATCTGCTCCGGCCGCCATGAGGTCGTCGTACACGCCCACGGCGAACTCCACCGGGACGTACAGCTCCCAGCCGAGCTCCCCCACGTAGGTGATCCGCGTCGCCCGCACCGTGGCGTAGCCGAGGTCAACCATCCTGCTGGTGCCGAAGGGGAACGCGTCGTCGTCGAGGCTGCTGTCCGTGAGCCGGCCCAGCAGCTGTCGGGACGCGGGGCCCATCACCCCGAATACGGCGTACGCCGACGTCACGTCGATCACGCTGGCCCGGCTGCCGGGTGGCAGCTGGCGCCGGATGTGATCGGGGTCACGCTGCGCGGCGGCGGCGCTCGCCACGAGCAGGAACTCGGTCATGGACAACCGGGTCACGGTGATGTCCGACTCGTAGGTGCCGCGGCTGTTGAGCATCCCGGTGTAAACCGAGCGGCCCGGCGGCACCGCCACGTCGTTGGTGCACAGCCACTGCAGCGCTGCCTCGGCATCCAGTCCGGCGACGGTGAACTTGGCGAACGAGGTCTGGTCGAACACCGCCACTCGCTGTCTTGTGGCCAGCTGCTCCGCCGACGACCACGGCTGCCAGTTCTGCTTGTCGAAGGAGTACGCGACGACTGGCTGCTGCCCGGGCGGCGCAAAGAAATTAGCCCGTTCCCAGCCCATCTTCTCGCCGAAGCAGGCGTTGGCATCGCGGAGCAGGTGGTAGAGGGGCGACCGCCGGAACGGCCGGGCCGTGCGCAGCTCACGGTTGGGCCACGCGATCGCGTAGTGCAGCCCCAGCACCTCGCCGACGCGGTCACGCAGCCAGCGGGTGTTGCCGTGGAACGGCGCGAACCTGCGGGGGTCCACGGCCGTCAGGTCCATGTCCGGCTGACCGTCGGTGATCCACCGCGCAAGCGCCATGCCGATCCCGCCGGCCGAGGCGATGCCAACCGAGTTCAGCCCGGCCGCGACGAAGAAGCCAGCCAGCTCGGCGGCCGCGCCGAGGATGAACTGATTGTCGGGCGTGAAGCTCTCCGGACCGTTATAGAACTTGCGGATCCCGGTCTCCGCCAGCGCAGGGATCCGGTGCAGCGCGCTGTCCATCAGCACGCTGAAGTGCTCCCAGTCCTCGTCGAGCAGCTGGAACTCGAATGGGTACGGCAGGGTGTCGGGGGACCGCCAGGGCTTGGCGACGGGCTCGAAGCCGCCGACCACCAAGCCGCCCGTTTCCTCCTTGAAGTAGGTGTAGCCGTCCGGATCGCGCAGGACCGGCAGGTCCGGATGCACGCCGTCGATCCGCTCGGTCACCACGTAGAAGTGCTCGGCCGAGTGCAGCGGCACCGTCACGCCCGCGAGCGCACCGACCTGCTTCGCCCACTGGCCGGCGCAGTTGACCACGATCTCGGCCTCGATGTCGCCGTGCTCGGTGCGCACGCCGGTGACCCGGCCGCCCTCGGCGGCGATGCCGGTGACCCGCACCCGTTCCAGGATGCGGGCGCCGCGCTGCCGGGCGCCGCGCGCGAACGCCGCGGTCAGGTCGACCGGATCGGCCCGGCCGTCGCCGGGCAGCCAGATCCCGCCCAGCAGGTCGGCGGCATCCATGATCGGATACCGGCCGCCCGCCGCGGCGGGACCGAGCAGCTCGCACTCGATGCCGTAGGCCTGCGCAGTGGCCGCGGTCCGGCGCAGCATTTCCATCCGCTCGGGCGTCCTGGCCACGGTCAGCGCGCCGCACCGGCGGAACCCGGTGGCCTGACCGGTCTCGGCTTCCAGCCGCTCGTACAGCTGGGTGGAGTACTGGACGAGCCGGGTGCTCGCCTCCGAGGCGCGCAGCTGGCCGACCAGCCCCGCCGCGTGCCAGGTTGTCCCGCAGGACAGCTGACCCTGCTCCAGGAGCAGCACATCGGGCCAGCCGACCATGGCGAGGTGGTAGGCCACGCTGGTGCCGATGACCCCACCCCCGATGATCACGACCTGGGCGCGGCTCGGGACGGCGGCGCGCGCGCCAGCCTTCGCAGAGTCGGTCATCGGCACGCCGTCATCGGTTAGTCCTCGTCCTGGACGCTGGTGAGCAGTTCGTCGAAGGTGCTGCTGGTGAAGCCGCTGGCCGCGACCTCGAAGCGCTCCATAGCCCAGGACCAGAAGTCGAAGTCCAGCGGGCTGACCGCGTGCTGGATCGCACCCCACAGCGTCCAGCCGTACCGGGACACCAGCGTGAACAGCCGGGCCCGCGCGATCCGGCTGCGTCGCGGCCTGCCGTAGTAACGCGTGACGAGGCCCGCCAGCGTGTCGGCGTCCAGACCGCACTCACCGGCGATGTTGCCGAGCTCGAAGCAGGGATCGTTGTTGCCCGAGTACTCGTAGTCGATGAGCCAGACCCGCTCGCCCGTGTCGATGAAGTTGGCCGCGAGCAGGTCGTTATTGCACGGCACGGTGCCCTCGTCCCGGACCGCGAGCGCAGCCCTGGCGGCGGCGAAGGCGGGCAGCAGGTCATCGTAGCCGGGGGGCAGCCCGATCTGCCTGCTCACAGCCGTCGCGTAGTACCGCGCCTGGACCTCGAACATGTCGAAGTCACAGACGAAGCGGTCGGCCGCGTGCAGCGCCCGGCACGCCGTGGCGATCCGGTCGAGGGTGCCGGCCTCGGCGACGTCGGCATTGGTCAGCGTCCTGCCGTCGAGGTAGCCGAGGACGAGGACCCGGTCGTCGGGCCGGTACTCGATCACCGGGGCGCCTACGCCCGCCGCCGCCGCGATCACCGAGTTGCGATACTCGTGATCGCGGTCGATCGCGAGCAGTTCGCCGTCCGCGGCGAAGACCCGGGCCACGAACACCCCGGCCGGGGTCGTCACCTTGTAGTTACGGTTCGTGAGCCCGCCCGGTAGCGCGGTCACCTCACGCGGCCAGCCAGCGAGGCTCGGTACCCGGGCAAGCAGGGCCAGCGCATCCGTCAGCTCGCTCGGCACCACCGCGCCCGTGCGTCCTCTCCCCGTTCGGCCGGCCCATCTGTGTACCGGCAGGGTACGAGGCGAACGCGGAAAGGTCTAGACGGTAACGGCGTCGGTTTTTATGACAGTCAGGTTAAGTCTTGGGCTAATCCGACGTCCTTTCGACACTTACCCCGTAAAGAGTCTGGACAGTTAATCTCGTCACGCCCTACGCTCCTCCCATCTCCCGCCGGCCAAGGAGGTGCGGTGACCGCCAGACCCGACGTCAGCAGCCACGACCGCGATTCCGCCGACCTGGCCAGGTTCGGCTACCGCCAGGAGCTCAAGCGATCGCTCGGCACCTTCAGCTCGTTCGCCGTCGCATTCAGCTACATCTCGCCGTCCACGGGCATCTTCACGCTGTTCGCGCTCGGCCTGGTCACCATCGGCGGCGTGTTCATCTGGACCTGGCCCATCGTCGCGCTGGGCCAGTTCATCATCGCGCTCAACTTCGCCGAGGTGTCCAGCCACTTCCCGCTCGCCGGGTCGGTCTTCCAGTGGTCCAAGTACCTGGCCGGCCGCGCCTACTCCTGGTTCACCGGCTGGATCTACCTGTTCGCCGGCATCATCACGGTGACCGCCGTGGTGGCGACGCTGCCCATCGCGCTGGTGCCGGCGCTGAACGGGCTCGGCTGGCACGGCCTGGGCGTGGGCAACGACACCACCCAGCTGCACACCTCACTCGTCGTGGCGCTGATCACGCTGGTCGTGATCACGGTGCTGAACATCTACGGTGTCAAGCTGGTCGCGATCATCAACAACACCGGGGTGCTGTTCGAGATCCTCGGCATGTTCGTGTTCGCCCTGATTCTCATGGCCTTCCACGACCACCAGGGCTTCCACGTCGTCACCAACAGCGCCGGGCTGTCGGTGAAGCCGAGCACGTTCCTCGCCGCGATGTTCATGAGCCTGTTCGTCATCTATGGCTTCGACACGGCGTCGACGCTGTCCGAGGAGACTCGCGATCCCCGCCGGGCTGCGCCCAAGGCGGTGCTGTTCTCTGTCGTGGGCGCCTTCATCATCGGCGGCGTGTTCCTGCTCGGCACCCTGGTCGCGATCCCGAACCTGGGCACGGCGGTCAAGCAGGGCTGGGGCCCGGCGCAGATCATCGAGGCGAACTTCTCGCATCCGTTCGCGACCATCTACCTGCTGGTCGTATCGGCGGCAATCTTCGTCTGCTGCCTGTCGATCCTGGCAGCGACCATCAGGCTCTCCTTTGGCATGGCACGCGACAACCAGCTGCCGTTCTCCAAGACGCTGTCCCGGGTCTCGCCCACCCTGCACACCCCGGTGTGGACCTGCGTGGTCCTCGCGGTGCTCGCGGCGGTCCCGTTCATCCAGTACTCGGGCGCGGGCACGATCGCCATCGCCGCCACCGGCATGATCTACCTGAGCTACTTCCTCGGCAACCTGGCGATCCTGCTCGCCCGCCTGCGCGGCTGGCCCAAGACGCTCGCGCCGTTCCGGCTCGGCGGCTGGGGCATCGTGGTCAACGTCATCGGGTTGCTGTACGGCGTGGCGATGATAGTCAACTTCGCCTGGCCGCGGGCCGCAAGCAACCCCGAGCCCAAGCAGACTGCGGCGCCCGCCCAGCTGAACTTCCACGTCGGCTTCCTGAACGACATCCCGATCCTGTGGACCGTGGCGATCTTCATCGCGCTGGTTGGTGCCCTGTACTACGTGATAACCGGGCGGCGCAAGGAGTTTGCTGCGGTGCGGGTGCCAGCCGAGGAGGCCGAGCCCGCAGGGGAGGCGGCGTGACACGGGGCATCCCGGGGCTCTTGCCCGGGTTGGGGCGTCGGGGTTGTCAGGTCAGGTCGGGCACGACCTAGCCGGGCGGGGAGGCGACGCCCCAGCCCGCCGGCGGCGGGCCGCGCTAGTCGCGGCCCGCCGCCGACCTGAACTGGGCAGCAGCACGCCGCGGAGGGACACTAAGAGCATGCAGCGACGGCAGCACTCCTGGCGCGATGCTGCCGCGGCCGGGCTGGCCGTGCTGCCCAGGAAGCCGCCGATGATCGTGCGGCAGGCCGGGGTCACGGCGCATGCCCAGATCGAGGACTGGCTCGCCGACGCGATCGCGGCCGGGCAGCTGAGCCCTGGCGACCGGCTCCCCACCGAGAGCGACCTGGCCGCGTGGCTCGGCGTGAGCCGGATGACGCTGCGGCACGCGCTCGGCGAGCTAGCCCAGCGCGGGCTCGTGACCAGGAGCGTCGGCCGCAGCGGCGGCACGTTCGTGGCCGAGCCCAAGCTCGAGCAGGACCTCACCACGCTGGCGGGGTTCTCCGAGCAGCTGCGCCGGCACGGCAAGGTCGCGGGCGCTCGCGTGCTCGCCGCGACGGCAATCCCGGCCAGCCCGGCCGCCGCCGCGGCGCTCGAGCTCGCCGAGGGCGAGCCGGTGCACGACGTCCGGAGGATCCGGCTCGCCGACGGCCGGCCCATCGCCATCGAGCACTCTCAGTTCCCCGCCAAGCTGTTCCCAGACCTGCTCGACCGCCGGCTGGACGGGTCGCTGTACGACCTGCTCGCCGCGAGCTACGGGATGCGGCCGCACCGGGCCAGGGAGTCGCTGGAGCCGGTGGTGGCGAGCATCCGCGAGGCCGAGGCCCTCGAGGTCGACGAGGGAGCCCCGCTCATGCTGGTGGAGCGCACCGCCTACGCCGCGGCCGGCCAGCCGGTGGAGTACGCGCGCGACCTGTTCCGCGGCGACCGGACCAGGGTTGTCGTCTGGACGTCTGAGCTCGGCGACCGATAGCGTCCGGAGTCATGACAGTCAAGCTCGTGGTGCTGTACACCGCCCCGGACGACGCGGCCGCGTTCGATGAGCACTACATCGGCGTGCACGGGCCGCTGGTCAGCAAGCTGCCCGGCCTGCAGCGCTTTGAGACCGGTACGTTCACCGCGGCGCTCGACGGCGGCGAGCTCTCCTACTACCGGATCGCCGAGCTGTACTTTGCCGACCGCGCGGCGATGAACGCCGCGTTCGGCTCGCCGGAGGGCGCGGCGACCGCGGCCGACTACGGCGCCATCGCTCCGCCAGGCTCGCGGATGTTCGTCGAGGACGTCAGCGGCTGACTGCGCCGCGCGGCGCCATCCGTCGCGCCGCTGGCTAGCCGGTCGGGGCTGCCCGGGCCGGTACTAGCCGGACCTGGCCGGCCGCGGCGTGGGAACGACCTCGATCGTGACCGGCTCGATGCCAGTGATCTCGAAGCCGCCCGGCGAGACGTCGACGGCGAGCCGGGACTTGCCGACGCGGAGCCCGCTGACCCGGAGCGGCAGGTACCGGTCGGGCACCTCGGGCGCGCACCATAGCCGGCTGTTGTCCACGTCGGGCGTGAACCGGAGCAGGCTGTGCAGGAGAAGCAACGGCGCGGCGGCGGCCCACGCCTGCGGCGAGCACGAGGTCGGGTACGGCACCGGCGCAGCAAAGTCCGCCCGGTCGAAGCCGCAGTACAGCTCCGGCAGGCGGTACCCGAACCACGCCGCGGCGTCGACGATCGCGTCCATGATTCGCTGCGCGTGCTCGACGTAGCCGTAGCGGATCAGGCCAGCCGCGCAGATGGCGTTGTCGTGCGGCCACACCGAGCCGTTGTGGTAGCTCATGGGGTTGTACGCGCCCATCGTGCTGGCGAGCGTGCGGATGCCCCAGCCGCTGAACAGCTCCGGCGACATGAGCTGCCTGGCCACCACCGCGGCCTTGTCCTTGTCGGCGATGCCGGTCCACAGGCAATGGCCCATGTTGGAGGTCAGCGCGTCGATCGGCCGCTTCTCCGCGTCCAGTCCCACGGCGTACCAGCCCTGCTCCGGCAGCCAGAACCGGTCGTTAAAGTCGCGCTTGAGCTGCTTGGCCTTCTTGCGCCAGTACGCCGAGCCCGCCTGGTCGCCGGCGTGGGCGGCGAGTTGTGCTCTCGCCCGGTACGCCGCGTACACGTACGCCTGTACCTCGGCGAGCGCGATGGGCGGGTCGGCGATGGTGCCGTCGGCGAAGTTGATGCCGTCCCAGGAATCCTTCCACCCCTGGTTGACGAGGCCGTGGCTGGTCTTGCGGGCGTACTCGACGAAGCCGTCGCCGTCCGCGTCGCCGTAGGTCTCGATCCACTCCAGGCCCCGATCCGCGTGCGGCAGCAGCGCGTCGATCGCGCTGTCCTTGCCACCCCAGCGCTGCAGTTCACCGAGCAGCATGACAAACAGCGGCGTGGCGTCCGCGCTGCCGAAGTAGGCGGCGCGACCGCCCAGGGCGAACGACGCGGCCGGCCCGAACCGCACCTCGTGCAGGATCTTGCCCGGCTCCTCCTCCGCCGCCGAGTCCACGTCGCTCCCCTGCCACACCGCGAGCGTTCGCAGCGTGCCGAGCGCGAGCGCCGGGTCCCAGGGCAGCAGCATCCACGCCGTCAGGAGCGAGTCGCGGCCGAATAGCGCCATGAACCAGGGCGCGCCCGCGGCGACCACGGGCCACCGGCGGTGCTCGGGGTCAAAGATGCGCAGCGCGCCGAGGTCCTCGACGCTGCGGCTGAGCACCTCGGCCAGGTTGCGGTCCGGCGTGCGCACCTGCGGGCCGCGCTGCCGCCACTTGCGCAGCCGCTTGGCCGGGCGCGTCCGCTCGATGGCGTGCCCGCGCGGATGCCTGAGCTGCATGACGACCCCGTCGTCGACGGGTACCGCCTCGACGGTGATGGTGCGCTCGGCGTGGCCGGGCACCGAGAGCCGCCACTCCAGCGCGCCGCTGTCGGTGACCGACGGGTTCTGGTCCCCGATGATCCGCAGCTCCTGCCGGCGTTCCCGGCGGCCGCTGGTGATGACCAGGCCGGAGTCCGCCATCGCGGTGGTGGCCGCCGTCCGCGTCCTTGACCGGCCCTTGACCTCGAACAGGTCGGCGAAGTCGGCCTCGGCCACCAGCGTGAGCCGGAACCGCCGGGCCCGCGCGGAGGTGTTGCGCAGGGTGATGTCCTCGCGCATGCCGTCGCCCACGTACCGGCGCCGGATGACCAGCAGCGTGCTGTCCGCCTTCCCGGCCGGGGGCGGCATCCGGCCGAGGAACGCGGCCCCGTAGGGCTCGGCCTGCTGGACCGACAGCGGCTGCGGTTCGATCCCGTCGATCGTCAGCTCCCAGCGCGAGAGCACCCGGGTATCGCGCACGAACAGGCCCTGCGACCGGTCCGGCACGACGTCACCGCCCGGCTCGCTGATGCAGAACGTGGAGCCCTCGATCAGCGTCACCGGGCTGCACGCGCCCTGGCCGGGCGGCAGGTCGCCCGACGACCACGGCTCGGTCTCGGTCATCGCGCCGCCTCACACCGCTGCTGACGGCCCCGTTGCATGCGGCTGCGCGCGGCCACACGGCCGCGCGCAGTCACATCATGCGGGCTAGGCGCTGACGAGCCGGCGGCTCGCCGCCGGGACACGGCGCAGGAAGCCGCCCTCCGTCTCGAGCACCCGACGGTAGATCCGGTCGTGGTCGCGTGCCATCCGTTGCAGCGAGAACCGCCGCTCGGCCGACTCGCGGCACTGGTCACGGTCGATCCCTCCGACCCTGTCGATCGCGGCGATCATCTCTGCCTCGTCGCGGCAGAGATACCCCGTCCTGCCCGAATCTATGATTTCTCCGGCAGCGCCGTTATCGAAGGCGAGCACCGGCGTCGCGCACGCCAGCGCCTCGGCCATCACCAGGCCGAACGGCTCGCACCAGGTGATCGGGTTGAGCAGCGCGTCGGCATGGCGGAGTAGCTCGATCCGATGTCGCTGAGGTATCTCCGACGGCACCTCGTCACCGGGGTCGAGCAGCGGCCGGACCTCCTTCTCGAAGTACTCGATCTCCGCTTCCTCGCGCATCTTGGTCGATACGACGAGCTTCTTGCCGGCCCGCTTGGCGACCCGGACGGCGTGATGGACGCCCTTGTCGGCCGACATCCGGCCGATGAACATGAGGTACCCGCCCCCGCCAGGGCCCGGCTTGTACAGATCCAGGTCGATGCCGTGGTGGATGACCGCGGCGACCGGAACCACGCCGCCGTTCTCGCGCGCCTGCCTGGCCTGCGAGTACGAGATCGCGATCGTCGAGGCGTGCTTGGCAGCCTCCTGCAGCACCGGCACCGTGACCCGGCTGCACGGGCCGTGGTTGGTGGTGACGACCGGTGGCCTCGGCATTCCTCGCAGACCCGAGATCAGGGGGCCGAGGAACGTGTGGTCATGGATGATGTCCATGTCCGCGAGGGACTTGTAGGCCGCAATCACGTGCGCCGTCTCCGGGATTACCGAGCCGATAGGCGCCATGGGCTGCGGGTAGAGGAAGTCGGTCGGGACCGGGCATTCGGACTCGCCCACTGTGAACAGCCGGACCTCGTGGCCGAGGTCTTGCAGACCTCGGGCGAGGTTGTCGATGACGACCTCGGTCCCCCCATAAGCCGGTGGTGGCACTGGTACCCAAGGCGGGGCAATCAGGCCGATCCGCATCTGTACTGCCTCCTCGTGTCGAGCCGCGTGACCATCACGCGCTCCGCCGGGGCCTGGCAACCGGCGCCAGGACCCTGCGGCGTGGGCGCGCTGCCGGTCCGTTACGCGCCGACTGCGCGGTGAGCCGGATGGCTCGCCGCGCAGCGGCATCGGCACACGGCCGCACGGGAACAGTTATCCGGTTGTCGATGGTTCCGGCTCCCGTACACCTGCGCACCCGCGGGGAAGTGCCAGACGTAATACCACGCACCAATTACCGTGCGTTTGAAGCCGATAACTGAATGAATTCTTCCCGGCGGAAAGGCACGGCAAACTTGGCGGCGGCTGAGATGATCATGGTGTCGACGCCGCCGCGCACGTCGCGCGCCCGTCGGCCGCTGGTCGGAGTGGGTTCACGCCGCGGGGCCGGGTGCTGATGGGGCATGATTGTCCGCTTCGCCCCGCTCTAGGGGCATGATTCGCACGATCGCCCCCTTGCGTCGAGGGATGTTGCCTGGCCCGCCACCATCGGCGTGGTCGCGCCCGGTCGGGCCCTGCCGCTCGCCACGCGTCCGGCCAGCGAAGACGACACCATTCTTGGGGGCGATATACCGGCCCCCATTCGTGCGCGCGGGACCGCGACTTACCCGGAATGCACCTCCGGATAAAGTCACTCGATTTGTCCCGCGAAACCACGAGAAAGCCCGCAGCGCGCGTTTCTTAGCCCGTACGATTTCGCTGCATCCCGAGGTCCAGGGTGCGGACGAGCCGAAGAGGACGCTGTGATGCTACGCCGGATGTACTCGGTCCCCGAGCACATCACCATGGCCGGCCTCGGGGCCGGCCTGATCGGCTCCGTCTACCCGATGATCATGGCCCACACCGGCGGACAGGGCATCCCGTGCCCGCTGCGAACCCTGACAGGTGTGCCGTGCCCGTTTTGCGGCCTGACGACCGCGACGGTCGCGCTCACCCACGGTCAGTGGGCAACGGCCGCCAGCACCAGCCCGCTGGCCTACCTCGTCGCCGCGCTCGTGGTCGGCACCACTCCGGTGCTGGCCGCGCGGCTGGCCGGCCTGGCCGGGCCGCCCCGCCCCTGGTCGGGTCGGGCCCGCCAGCGTACCCGCAACGCGGTGCTGGTCATTGTGGCGATGAGCTGGGTCTTCCAGCTGCATCGCTACGGCTTCCTGTGAGTTCACCGACCCCGCGACCAGCAACAACCTCCACCAAGAAAGGCCAGCCGTGGCAGATCCGTACACCGCTGTACCCACAGTGGCTACCTACGCCAACTGGGGTCAGCGTGTTCTCGCGTACCTCATCGACATAGCCCCGATTGTCATCCTCGAGCTAATTTTCTTCCGTATCTTCGTTATATACATGATCGTCCTGGTCGCCTCCCTCGGCTGGACCATCTACAACCGCTGGTATCTGGGCGGCACCACCGGCCAGTCGCTGGGCAAGAGGGTGCTCAATATCCGGCTCGTCAGCGAAGAGACGGGCCAGCCGATCGGCATGCTGATGGCGTTTGTGCGCGACATCTGCCACATCGTCGACGCCATCATCTGCTACGTCGGCTTCCTGTTCCCGCTCTGGGACGCCAAGCGGCAGACGCTGGCCGACAAGATCGTGCGGACGGTCGTGATCCCCGCCTAGGGCCCCACGCGCCAAGGAGGCGGCCACGCTGGCTCTGGTCCAGCGTGGCCGCCTCGTCTGTGCCACGGCAAGCCGGGAATAGGCTCCGGTGGTGTTTAGTTAGCAGCAAGCAAATACCTGTCTTCCGCGGGCGGCCGGCTCCGGCCAGTGGCGCCCCGTTGTGGAGGTTGTTCATGTCGCTGGGCTTGCTCCGCAGTTCGGCCAGGGAGCCGGCCGAGGCCGGGCAGGCCCGCGCCGCCGGGCCGGCCCCCGCCGCCGGGCCGGGCGGCGTGCACTACAAGTGGATCGCGCTGT
>JASHPF010000058.1 GCA_030038295.1 Streptosporangiaceae bacterium | reverse complement strand
CGCCTGCGGCGCCTGGCGGCAGCCCTGGACATTCCGCTGGCTGGCCGCGTGGCGACCGGCGTGGCCGATCCGGTGGCGGGCGGCGAGCCCGCGCTCCTGGCGGAGCTGTCGGCCGGGCAGCACGTGCTGCTTCTCGGCGGGACCGCAGACGGCGCCGCGGAGCTCACCGCGGCCGCGGCCGCAGCGGGCATCCCGGTGACCGCGCTGCCTGGCCCGTCCGCTGTCACCGCCGCCCTGGCCACCGCTGGTCTGCCGGCCGAGCGGTTCACCTTCGAGGGCTGCCCGCCCCGTGGGGCGGAGCAGCGGGAACGCTGGTTCGGCGAGCTGGCGGCCGAGCCGCGGACGCTGATCTTCCGCGAGTCCCCGCGGCGGGTACCGCGGATGCTGGCCGAACTGGCTGCCGCCTTCGGGCCAAGCCGCCTGGCCGCCGTCTGCCGGGACCTGGCGGCAGACGGCACGGACGTGGTGCGCGGCCCGCTCGGCGAGCTGGCCAGCCAGCTGACCGGCGGCGCGGGCGGCGAGGTCACGGTCGTGGTGGCGGGTGAGCCGGGTGAGCCGGGTGCTGGCGGCGTGGCGGGCGGCACCGGCGGGTCGGCTGCGGCGCTCGCGGACGCCGTGGCTCAGGTCGGGGCGCAGGTGACCGGCGGCGCGACGACCAGGGACGCGATCGCGCTGGTCGCCGCCAGGAGCGGGCTGCGCAGGCGCGATCTCTACAACGCCGTCGGGAGCTCCCGTCGATCCGGCGAAACACCGGCTGGCCCGCGCCGCCGCAGCTCGGGCTAGCGGAGCCGGGGGTAACTGTCGGCGGCTGCTGGCACCATGAGCGGATGGACGTTGCTGCCCACGTGGGGGCGCTGGACCGCGATGGGCGGCTGCTCGCCGCCACGGCAGAAGGAGCGGGGCTGGCGGTCTCGGTGCCCTCGTGCCCCGGCTGGCAGGTGCGCGATCTGCTCCGTCACCAGGGCTACGTCCACCGGTGGGCGACCCGGTTCGTGGCCGAGGGTCTGCCCGTGGCGGTGCCCAGGGCGACCGAGGCCGAGATCCTCGCTGGCGACCCGCCCGAGGCCGAGCTGCTGAGCTGGTTCCGCGCCGGGCACGCCAGCCTCGTGGCCGCGCTGACTTCCGCCGACCCGGGCCTCACGTGCTGGACCTTCCTGCCCGCCCCGTCGCCGCGGGCATTCTGGGCCCGGCGACAGGCGCACGAGACGGCGATCCACCGCGCCGACGCCGAGCTGGCGGCCGGCGCTCCGGTGTCGGCCTTCGGAGCCGACTTCGCGGCCGACGGCATCGACGAGCTGATCATGGGGTTCTTCGGCCGGGACAGCCGCGAGCTATCCGGTGAGCAGCGGGCCGGGAGCCGCAAGACCATCGCCGTGCGGGCCAGCGACTGCGGGGCAGGCGGCGAGTGGCTGCTGGAGCTGACCGAGGACGGCACGCGAGCGGCCACCGTCCGGCGGGGCGGCGGCGGTGCGGACTGCACGCTGGCCGGCCCTGCCGAGGGGCTGTACCTCACGTTGTGGAACCGGGCCGAACCGGCCGAGGCCGGCGTGACGGTCAGCGGTGACGGCACCGTGCTCGGCGCCTGGCGCGGCGGCATGCGGGTCACCTGGACGTAGCGGCCGACCATCCTCCCCTAGGCTGACAGCTATGACCAGCCGTCCGATTCTCGCGTGCGCGGCGTGGCCGTATGCCAACGGCCCGCGTCACATCGGCCACGTGTCGGGCTTCGGCCTGCCGTGCGACATGTTCGCGAGGTACCAGCGAATGTGCGGCAACGCGGTGCTGATGGTGAGCGGAACCGACGAGCACGGCACTCCTATCCAGGTGCAGGCGGACGCCGAGGGTGTGCCCGCGCGTGAGCTGGCCGACCGGTATAACCGGGTCATCGCCGAAGATCTGGCCGGGCTGGACATGTCCTACGACCTGTTCACCCGGACCACGACCCGTAATCACTACGCCGTCGTGCAGGAGATGTTCCGCGGGCTGTACGCCAACGGCTACATCTTCACCCGCACGTCCATGGGTGCGGTCTCGCCGTCCACCGGCCGGACCCTGCCGGACCGGTACATCGAGGGCACGTGCCCGATCTGCGGGTTCGAGAACGCGCGCGGCGACCAGTGCGACAACTGCGGCAACCAGCTCGATCCCATCGACCTCATCAACCCGCGCTCGAAGATCAACGGCGAGACGCCAGTGTTCGTCGAGACCGAGCAGTTCTTCCTCGACCTGCCCGCGTTCGCCGAGGTGCTCGGCAGCTGGCTGCAGAGCAAGAGCGGGTTGTGGCGGCCCAACGTGCTGAAGTTCTCGCTGAACCTGCTCGGCGACCTACAGCCGCGCGCGATTACGAGGGACCTGGACTGGGGCGTGCCCATTCCGCTCGACGGCTGGCGGGACCTGCCGGACAAGCGCATCTACGTCTGGTTCGACGCCGTCATCGGCTACCTGTCCGCCTCGATCGAGTGGGCCAGGCGATCGGGAGAGCCGGACGCGTGGCGCGCGTGGTGGCAGTCACCGGACGCGGACGCGTACTACTTCATGGGCAAGGACAACATCGTCTTCCACGCCGAGATCTGGCCCGCGATGCTGCTCGGCTACAGCGGCAAGGGCGCGCGGAACGGCACGCCGGGTGCCCTGGGCGAGCTCAATCTGCCGTTTGAGGTCGTCTCCAGCGAGTTCCTGACCATGGAGGGCCGGAAGTTCTCCTCGTCCCGTGCGGTGGTCATCTACGTCCGGGACTTCCTGTCCCGCTACGACGTGGATGCGCTGCGGTACTACGTCGCGGTGGCCGGCCCGGAGACTCAGGACACCGACTTCACCTGGACCGAATTCGTCCGGCGCAACAACGACGAGCTGGTCGCGAACTGGGGGAACCTGGTCAACCGCGCGGTGTCGTTCGCCGCGCGCAACATCGGGGAGATCCCGGCGGCCGGGCAGCTGACCGACGCGGACCGGACGCTGCTCGACCGGTCCAGGGCGGCCTTCGCCACGGTGGGCGATGCGCTCGGCCGGTGCCGGTTCAAGGCCGCGAGCACGGAGGCGATGCGGACCCTCGCCGAGGCAAACAAGTACCTGTCCGATCAGGCGCCGTGGAAGCTGCGCGAGTCCGACCCGGACCGGATGCGCACGATCCTGCACGTGGCGCTGCAGCTGGTCGACGACGGCAAGACGCTGCTCACGCCGTTCCTGCCGCGGTCCTCGCAGCGGGTGTTCGAGATGCTCGGCGGCACCGGGCAGTGGTCAGGGCTGCCGCGGGTCGACGAGGTGGCCGAGGAGGGTGGGTTCAGCTACCCGGTCATCACCGGCGACTACCGGACCGCGGCGCGCTGGGCGTCGGCGCCCATCAGGCCAGGCACCAGGCTCACCCCGCCGACGCCGCTGTTCGCCAAGCTGCCCCCGTCCGTCGCGGCCGAGGAACTGGCCAGGCTGGAGGCCGGGTGACGGCACCGGGCGCCGTCCGTCCGGTCCCCGATGACGAGTTCGGGCCTGGGCCGGGCATCGGCAGGCCGCAGGCGTCGCCGCCCGAGCCGCTGCCGGGCCCGGCGTTCGACAGCCACTGTCACCTCGACATGATCGACACCGCGGTCGCGGACACCCTCGCGCAGGCCGCGGCCGTCGGCGTTACCAGGGTCGTGACCGTGGGCTGTGACACCGCGTCGGCGGGCTGGGCGGTGCGGTGCGCGACCGCGTTCCCGGCTGTCGCCGCGGCGGTGGCCATCCACCCGAACGAGACCGCGGCAGTCGCGGGCTCGGCCGCCGAGCGCGACGCCGTGCTGGCCGAGATCGCGCGGCTGGCGGCGCTCCCGCAGGTCCGGGCCGTCGGGGAGACCGGCCTTGACTACTACAGGGACAGCGCGCCGCGGCCGGTGCAGCGCGACTGGTTCCGCGCGCACATCGACATAGCCAAGCAGGCGGGCAAGCCGCTGATGATCCACGACCGCGACGCGCACGCGGACGTGCTCGCGATCCTCGCCGCCGACGGGGCGCCCGAGCAGGTGGTCTTCCACTGCTTCTCCGGCGACGCTGAGCTGGCCGAGCGGTGCGTGCAGGCCGGTTACGTGCTGAGCTTCGCCGGCACCGTGACCTTCGGGAACGCCGGTGACCTGCGGGCCGCGGCCGCCGTCACGCCGGCCGAGCTGCTGCTGGCCGAGACCGACGCGCCGTTCCTGGCTCCGGCGCCGGTCCGGGGTAGGTCCAACGCGCCCGCGCAGGTCGCGCGCACGATTCGAGCGCTCGCCGCGTCCAAGCAGATGGACGTGGCCAAGCTGTGCGCCGTCATCGAGGCCACCGGCGAGCGGGTCTTCGGGCCTTGGCCGGCCTAGCTTCGCCGCCGTCGGCGCCGCAGCCGCTGCCCGCGGCGAGCCTGCTCGGCCCCACCGAGATCAGGGCGCTCGCGGAGCGGCTGGGCGTCCAGCCCGCCAAGCGGCTCGGCCAGAATTTCGTCGTCGACGCGGGTACGGTCACCAGAATCGCGGCGCTGGCCGGCTTGCAACCGGACGACATCGTGCTGGAGGTCGGGCCGGGTTTCGGATCGCTGACGCTGCCGCTGCTGGCGGCGGCGCGCCGAGTCGTCGCCGTGGAGGCGGACCCGGTGCTGGCCGCCGAGCTGCCCGCGACCGTGGCCGCCCGCGCGCCGCGGCTCGCCGCACGACTGACGGTCGTGACGGCCGATGCGGCGAGGATCGATGCCCTGCCCGGCGAGCAGCCCACAGCGCTGGTGGCGAACCTGCCCTACAACGTCTCGGTGCCGGTTGTGCTGCATTTGCTGGCCACCGTTCCGACGCTGCGAGGCGGGCTGGTCATGGTGCAGGCCGAGGTGGCCGACCGGATGTGTGCGCCGCCGGGTAGCCGGGTGTACGGCGTGCCATCGGCGAAGCTGGCCTGGTTCGCGACGGCGCGCCGGGTCGGCTCGGTGCGCCGGGCGGTGTTCTGGCCCGTGCCGCGGGTGGACTCGGGCCTGGTGGCGCTCGTGCGGCACTCGGCCGCGGTGGCCGCGCGGCTGCACGGGGAAGCGGGCCGGGAGGAGACATTTGCGGTGGTCGACGCCGCGTTTTCGCAGCGCCGCAAGACGCTGCGGTCGGCGCTCGCGGCCTGGGCGGGGTCCGCGGTGGCCGCGGGCGATGTGCTCAGGGCCGCCGGCGTGGACCCGGCGCTGCGCGGCGAGGCGCTGAGCATCGCGGACTTCGCGCGCATCGCGACAGCCGCGCGTCGGCCAAAGACATCTGGGTAGCGACTAGGGTGGCAGTGAAGGCGGTGGGACTACAGGACTTTTGCCTCTGCTGAGCCGCACAAACTCGAAGTGAACTGCTCAGAAGAGGCAAGGAACGACGTTGCGCACTCAAACCGACACAGACCAGACGTCGGCGTCGGCGCGGCGATGGCTGGGCCCACGCCGGGCTGCAACCTGGATGATCGCAGCGTGGCCCCGGCCCCTCGGTACCCGTGTCCTGATTATTCTGCTTTGCGCTGGCCTGTTCGGCGTGGGTGTTCTGGGCGTCATTCGGTATGTGTCTACCTACTGGCTCTATCGGGGCTTCCCTCCGCCCGCGCTGGCTGGCAGCGTCGTCGTGCGGCAGCACGGGGTGGTCCGCCGCGTCCCCGTGACGCCAGTCAGCGTCCGGCAGATCACGATTAGCAGCCGCGCGCTTGGTGGTTACGCCGATCCGGTGGAGGTCGTGCTGCCGCCCGGGTACAGCTCCCATCCGGACCGCCGCTACCCCGTCCTCTACCTGCTGGAGGGGACTCCTGGCTACCCGTCGAACTTCCTGACCGTCGGGCAGCTGGGCGCGGTCGAGTCCGAGCTCGTCGCGGCCGGCCGGATGCAACCGATGATTCTGGTGATGCCGGCCGGCGGTCGCTCCTTCTTTGCCGACGAGGAGTGGGTGAACGGTGTCGAGCCAGGCAACGCCTGGGAGACCTTCGTCGCCAGCGACCTCGTCAAGACCATCGACGCCCGGTACCGGACGATCCCCACCGCTGCCTCGCGTGGCCTCGGCGGGCTGTCGGAGGGCGGCTACGGCGCCCTGAACATCGGACTGCACCATCCTGGCGAGTTTCGGCTGCTGGAAAGCTGGTCCGGCTACACCCAGGCGTTTGCGTACATCGGGGTGTTCGACCACGACCAGCAGCTGATGCGGTACAACAGCCCGGCCGACACGATTTCAGCAGTAGCGGGACAACTGCGGGCGGACGGGACTTACATCTGGTTCTACACCGGCGCCCTGGACACGCTGAAGGCGCAGAATGTCGCGTTCGACGCCCAGTTGGGGGCGCTCGGGATCCCGCACCACTTCTTCGTCTGGCCCGGCACGCACAACTGGGGGATGTGGCGAGCGCTCGCGCCGGAGGCCCTGATCATCGCATCGGAGCACCTCCGCGATGGCTAGCCTGTCGCGCCCGCTGCTCACCACGGCGGCCCGGGTGCCGGTGCTCGCCGCGTCGATCATCGTGATCACGACGCTGACCACCGGCTGGCTCTACTGGGTGCGCGCGGCCGTCGCGCAGTGGCCAGGACCCATGGTGCGGCAGGTGCTGCCGCTTGACGCACTGGCCGGCCACGACCGGATCCCGCTGATCGTGTGCGTTCTGGGTTTCGGTTTCGCCGGAGTCCTGCTCGGGCTCATAGCGCGCGCGCTCGGCCTGGGACGGCTGACCGCCGGCCTGAGCCTGGCCATAGGCGTCGGCTGCTGGCTGTTCCTGGTGGACGCCGTGTGCGTGTTCATCGTGCTCCAGGAGCCGCTGCCGGCGGTTTTCCGCGCGACCCTCGGGCTAGAGCCGATCTACCTTGCTGCCGTGCTGGCCGGCTGCTGTGGCGCTCTGCTCGGCCGGGTCGGATCAGGCGCGCGCGCGGTCGGTGCTGCTCCGCTGCTCGCGTGGCTGGTGGCCATCGGTGGCCTGATCGACCTGGTCTCGGCGGTTGTCCATCGCCCCGGCGCGGCGCTTGGCGTCGTCGAGAGGTTTGGCCCTGGTGTCGTGTCCCCCGCCGTGCACGCCCTGGTCGTTCCGGTGGGAGCGCTGCTGCTGATCTGCTCTCGCGGGCTGGCCAGACAGAACAGACGGGCGTGGCAGCTGTCGGTGGCGCTGCTCGGGGCGTCGGTCGTGCTCCACCTGCTTCTCGGCCACAATCACGCCACCGCGATCGTCATCGCGCTGATCGCGGTCGTGCTGCTCGCCAGGCGGCAAGACTTCCCCTTCAGCGGGGACCCGAGCTCGCGCCCGTCGGCGCTGCTGCGGCTGGCCGCGATGCTTGCGCTCGCGGTGGCCTATGGCGTTACCGCGGTCATCTCCTACCAGATTGCCGCGGGCGCAGCTGTCAGCCTGCCAGCCGCGCTCTCCGACACTGCCCGGGCGCTGGTGGGCATGCATCCGGTCCACGAGGGATATCTGCCGCACGACTTCGCCCGCTGGTTCCCGCTTCCGGTGCTCTCCGTCGAGGCCATCGGGCTCATCTGGGCGGCGGACGTGTGGCTCCGGCCGTGGCGTGAGCGCCTCTTCTCGGACGCCGCTCGGCGCGAGCGAGCCACCGCCATCGTGCGGCAGTGGGGCGGCGACACCCTCGCGCCCTTCGCGCTGCGGGCGGACAAGGACTGGTTCATCCAGGACCAGACGCTGATCCCCTACCGGGTCGTCCGCGGCGTCGCCGTGGTGAGCGGCGATCCGATCGGGCCACCCGACGAGCTGGGTCAGGCGCTGGACGGATTCCTCGCACAGGCGCGCGCCCGCGGCTGGCACGTCGTCGTTCTCGGCGCGTCTGATCAGCACCTGCAGCTCTACCGGGAGCGCGGCATGCGACCGCAGTATCACGGTGACGAGGCCGTCATCGACGTTGCCGCGTTCTCGCTCGACGGTCGGCGCATGCGCACGGTCAGGCAGGCCGTGCACCGCGTCGAGCGCCACGGATACACCGCGGAGGCGGTCCTGGCCAGCGACGTCTCGCCCGCGCTGCGCGCCGAGCTGGCAGCTCTGGACGCCGCCTGGCTGCACGGCGGCATACGAAAGGGCTTCACCATGGAGCTCGACAGCCTGTTCCGCCTCGGCGGCGGGGACGCGGTGTTCATGGTCGGCCGCGACCAAGACGGCCGAGTGGCAGGCTGCCTGCACATGGCCGTCTGCGGAGCCACGAGGTCGCTCTCGCTGTCCTCGATGCCCCGCCGGTCGGACACGCCGAACGGCTTCAGCGCATGGCTGATCGTCAATGCGGTCAGCTGGGCGGGCCAGAACGCGTTCGAACACGTCTCGCTGAACTTCGCGCCATTCGCGGAGCTGCTGTCTGAGCGGACAGCCCTGTCCAGGGCTCAGCGCCTCGGGCGGGGTGCGCTGCTCACGCTCAAGCGCGCGCTGGCCCTCCAACTCGACAACCTGGTCCGCTTCGACCGGCAGTTCTGCCCTCGCTGGCAAGCCCGGTACGTCGTCGTCGAGCGGCGGACTGACCTGCCGCGAGTCGCGGTGGCCGCCATGGCTGCCGAGGGGTACCTGCCGCATGCCGATATCGTCCGCGGCGCGGGCTGGGTGTCGCCCGACGGCGAGTCGGGCGGGGAGCCACCAGGGCCCGCCGAGGGACCCGGGGCGGAGCCGCCCGTCCGTGAGCCAGGCACGGGCCATCGGGCGACGCCGAGCCGGCGATGAGACTCGCGGCCGGCCTGGTGCTGGCGCTGCTCTCCACTGTCGCGGTCAACGTGGCCTTTTACGGCGAGCACACCGCCGCCGGCGGGCTCCCGAGGCTGACCCTGCGTCACCCGTTGACGTCACTGGCTGCGCTCTTCACCAACCGCCGCTGGGTCATTGCCTTCACGACCGGGCTGCTCGGCTGGGGGCTTTACATCGTCGCGCTCGACCTGGCCCCGCTGTCGCTGGTTCAGGCCACGTCTGCGGGCGGCGTGGGCCTGCTGGCCCTGCTCGTGCGGGCGGGCGGAGTGCGCCTGTCGGTCAGGGAACGGGCAGCGGTGGCGGTGTCGGTCGGCGGGCTGCTGCTGCTCGGCCTGTCGCTGCCGTCGGGCACCGTGCACAGCGCGCCGACCGACTGGCCCCTGCCGCTGACGTGGGTCCTGGCGTCGATGCTGGCAGCAGGGGTTGCGGCGGGACCGGCCGCTCGCCTGCTGCGGCCCGGCGCCGGCTTGGCGCTGGCGTCGGGATTGCTCTACGCGGCGGGTGACGTCGCCACCAAGGCCGCCGTCAGCGGTATCAGGCCGGTCTACGTATTTGCCGTGCTGCTCCCGGTGAGCCACGGACTGGCGTTCGTGTCGCTGCAGCTAGCGTTCCAGCGCGGCAGCGCCATGGCAACCGCCGGAGTGTCGAGCCTCATGACTAACCTGCTGCCCATCCTGGCCGGCATCGTCGTGTTCCAGGAGCACCTGCCAGGAGGTCCTGCCGGTATCTTGCGCGCTCTGGGCTTCGCTGGCACGGTGCTCGGCGCTGCGTTGCTCGCTGGCCTGCAGCGAGCAGATAGCGCGGCCACGGCCGACGGGGACGCTCATCGCGAGGGTGTGGGCGCCAGCTCGCAGCGACGTGGCGACTGAGCTGAGTTCCTGAGCCGACCGCGGCTCAGCCGGTGCCGAGCCCGTCGGTGACAGGCCGGATGCGGCTACGATCGTGGGGTCGTGATTTCAGCTATCAGGCCGTCCGGCTCTGCGGTCACCGTGCGGGTTCCGGCCAAGATCAATCTTCAGCTCGCGGTGGGCCCCGTGCGCGCTGACGGCTACCACCCGCTGGTCACGGTCTTTCACGCGGTGTCGCTGTTCGACGAGGTGACGGTACGGCACGCCGACGCGATGGCGCTGACGGTCACCGGCGAGGACGCTGCTGCGGTGCCGGCCGACCGGTCCAACCTCGCCTGGCGGGCGGCTCGCGCGCTGGCCAAGGCCGCCGCGGTGCGCACCGGCGCGGTCCGGATCGAGATCCGCAAGCGGATTCCCGTCGCGGCCGGGCTGGCCGGCGGCAGCGCGGACGCGGCGGCGACGCTGGTGGCGTGCAACGAGCTGTGGCAGGCCGGTCTTTCCGCACCCGAGCTCGCCGAGCTAGCCGCCGACCTCGGCAGCGACGTGCCGTTCGCGCTGGTGGGCGGCACCGCGGTCGGCCGCGGGCGGGGCGAGCAGGTGACCCCGGCGCTGGCCGCGGGCAGCTACCACTGGGCGCTTGCGTTCGCCCGGTCCGGGTTGTCCGCCGCGCAGGTCTACGCGACCTCCGACCGGCTGCGCACCGCCCGCGGGAAGGCCGGCGGGCAGCCGCCGCCGGTCGAGCCCACCCTGAGCGCCGAGCTGATGACCGCGCTCCGATCGGGTGATCCGGGCCGGGTTGGCCCGCAGCTGACCAACGACCTGCAACCCGCCGCGCTTTCCCTGAGACCGGTGCTGCGCCGTACGCTCGCGGCCGGGCAGGAGCACGGCGCGCTCGGTGCGGTCGTGTCGGGCTCGGGACCCACGTGTGCGTTCCTGGCGCGCGACGCGGCACACGCCAGCGACCTGGCCGTCGCGCTGACCAGCTCGGGCGTATGCCGGACGGCCGCGCGGGCCAGCGGCCCCGTTCCCGGTGCGGTGGTGCTGCGGGACGGCAAGCCGTCGTGACCCGGCCCGCCGCCAGCCTGGTCAACCTCGAACAGGCGAGCAAGGCCTACTCCGATCGCGTGCTGCTTGACCGGGTGTCGCTCGGGGTGTCCGTCGGGCAGCGGATCGGCGTCGTCGGCCGCAACGGAGCCGGCAAGACGACGCTGCTCGCGACGCTGGCCGGGTTCGCCGGGCTGGACTCTGGCCGCGCCACCAGGGGACGTGACGTCACGATCGGCTACCTGCCACAGGGAGAGCAGCTCTCCGGGACCGTCGGTGCGGTGGTGTTCGGGGATGCGGCCGAGCACGAGTGGGCCGCCGATCCGCGCAGCCGGTCCGCGGTGGCCGGGCTGCTCGGCGGCATCGACGTCGGCGCTGACCTCGACCGGCTGTCCGGGGGCGAGCGACGACGGGCCGCCCTGGCGGCGCTGCTGCGCGGCAGCTACGACCTGCTGCTGCTGGATGAGCCGACCAACCACCTCGACCTCGAGGCCATCACCTGGCTGGCCGGGTACCTGCGCGAGCACGCGCGAACGTACGTGGTCGTGACGCACGACCGGTGGTTCCTGGACGAGGTCACGGAGCTTACCTGGGAGGTCGCCGACGGCCAGGTACACGCCTACGAGGGCGGCTACTCGGCGTACGTGCTCGCCAAGGCGGAACGCGCGCGCGTGGCGGCGGCGACCGACCAGCGGCGCCGCAACCTGCTGCGAAAGGAACTCGCCTGGCTGCGCCGCGGGCCGCCGGCCAGGACCAGCAAGCCGAAGTTCCGGATTGAGGCGGCGAACGCGCTGATCGCCGGGGAACCACCCGCCAGGGACGGCGTCGAACTGGCCCGGCTCGCGGCCGCCCGGCTCGGCAAGACGGTCGTCGAGCTCGAGGACGTGTCGGTGTCCGCGGGCGGCCGCACGCTGCTCGACCACGTGAGCTGGCAGCTCGGGCCCGGCGACCGGGTCGGCATCGTCGGGGTCAACGGCACCGGCAAGACCACGCTGCTCCGGTTGCTGGCCGGGCTCCTGCCCGTGCCGTCGCCGGCGGGCGATCCTGTCGTGGCCGACGGCCACGTGGTCACGGGCAGCACGGTGCGGACCGGCTTCCTCACCCAGGAAGCCGCGGTCGTCGACCCGGACCTGCGGGTGCTGGAGGCCGCCGAGCAGGTGCGCAGCTCGGCGGTGGTGGGACGCCGGGAGCTGTCGGTGAGCCAGCTGCTCGACCTCGTGGGACTGCGGGCCGACCGGCAGTGGACCCGGGTCGGCGATCTGTCGGGTGGCGAGCGGCGGCGGCTGCAGCTCCTACTGCTATTGCTGTCCGAGCCGAACGTGCTGCTGCTCGACGAGCCGACCAATGACCTGGACATCGAGACGCTGACCGAGCTTGAGGACTTGCTCGACGGCTGGCCCGGCTCGGTCGTGGTGGTGAGCCACGACCGCTACTTCCTCGAGCGGGTCACCGACCACGTCCTCGCTCTCGTCGACGGGCAGCTCGCCTACCTGCCGGGCGGGGTCGAGGAGTACCTCCGGCTGCGCGAGGCCTCGGCGCCCGGCAGAGTGGCGTCGGCGTTGCCCGGTGCGAGGTCGCCGGGTCTGGGGGCGGCACACGGGCCACCAGGCCGGAGTGCGGCGGCGGAGGGGCGCCAGAACGCAGCCAGCCAGCGCGCGGCTCAGAAGGAGCTGGCCAGGCTGGAGCGGCAGATCACCCGGCTCTCGGACACCGAGGTGCAGCTGTCCGCCGACCTGGCCGCGCACGCCACCGACTACGCCATGCTGATCGAGCTCGGCGCCCAGCTGCGCGCCGTTCAGGCGGAGCGGGCCGGGCTGGAAGACCGCTGGCTCGAGGTCGCGGAGGAAATCGGCGGCTAGCCGGAGCCGGGTGCCCGTGCTGGCGGTGCCGGCGGCACCGGCTTGGCCGACGGTATCTGGCAAGGCGGGTGCCCGCTCATGTGCTTGACGCGTGGCGCGCGGGTTGCCGATCTCGGGTGGGGTCATGGGTTCTTGGGCGTACGTCGGCCGGCTGCTGCCGACGGGGGCGGTGTGCCTGCTGGCGGCGGCCTGCGCGGCCGCACCGCATCCCGGAGCGCCCGTGGTCGTGCCGACGCAGGCGGCGTGGGAGTCGTCCGCGAAGTTCGGCCTCTGGCGCGACGGCGATTTCGACGTGTACAACAACGAGTGGAATGCGGCGGTGGCCGGGCCGCAGACCGTGTGGGCCGACTCCTATGGCCACTGGGGCGTGGTGTCCGATCAGGCGGACACGGCCGGCGTGAAGACGTATCCCTGCGTGCAGGAGAACTTTGGCCGCACGTCGCTGACGGCACTGCGGGCGCTGACCAGCTCGTTCGCCGAGTCAATGCCGCCCGCCGCGGACAGCTATGACGCCGAGGCCGCCTACGACATCTGGCTCGACGACTATCGCGACGAGGTCATGGTGTGGGTGGACAACCACGGGCAGCAGCCGGCCGGCATCGTGTCGTCCGAAGCGGTGCTAGCCGGGCAGCACTTCCGCGTGTACCTGGGTAACGCGCGCATGGTGAGCCTCGTGCTGGCTGGCACGCACGAGGCGAAGGGATCGGTGAACCTCCTGCTCGTGCTGCGCTGGCTGGTCGGCCATGGGTACCTGCGGAGCACCGACACGCTGACGCAGGTCGACTTCGGCTGGGAGATCGTCTCCACCGACCGGGTCCCGCTGGGCTTCACGCTCCAGGGCTATTCGCTGTCCGTGGCCCGGCGCGCGTAGCCGCGGACCCAGCCGTACGGAGGGTCACGATCGCGGTGGCGCGGTGGCGTCGAAGGGCGCGAGCAAGACGCGCAGCAGCCCGGCCAGGTCCCGCTGCTGGCTGTCGGGCAGCGCCGCCAGCAGGCCGCGTTCCCGGTCAAGCAGGTCTGCCATGGCGGCGTCCACGCTGCGCCGGCCCGCGGCCGTCAGCTCCACCAGCACGCCCCGCTTGTCCAGCGGGTCAGGATGCCGGCGGACCAGGCCGCGCGCGGCGAGGCGGTCGATGCGGTTGGTCATCGTGCCCGACGTCACGAGCGTCGCGCGGACCAGCGCACCGGGACTGAGCTGGTACGGCGGGCCTTCCCGGCGCAGCGCCGACAGCACATCGAACTCCCAGGCCTCGAGGCTGTGCGCCGCGAACGCGGCGCGCCGGGCTCGGTCCAGGTGCCGGGCCAGCCGGGACACCCGGCTGAGCACCTGCAAGGGGGTCACGTCGAGGTCGGGCCGCTCGGCGCGCCATCGAGCGACGATGTCGTCGACCTCGTCGCTGAGTGGTCTCGTGGTGCGCGCCATGCCCGGAGCATATCTCTTGACATCGAGACTTCGGGCGCGGTAGACAGGTCGCACTATCTCGATGTCGAGACACCTGTGGTCCGCTGACGGTTGGGCTCGCGCGCAGACGGACAAGGGAGGGCTGCCATGTGGGATCCGGCTCAGTATCTCCACTTCGCCGATGAGCGGGCGCGGCCGTTCTTCGACCTGACCGCACGGATCGCCGCGACGGCACCCGGCAGCGTCGTCGATCTGGGCTGCGGGCCGGGCCAGTTGACCGCGACGCTGGCACAGCGCTGGCCGCGCGCCACCGTCCTCGGCATCGACTCTTCGGCGGAGATGATCGACGCGGCGACCGCAGCCAGGTATGCGGGCGAGTCCGCTGGCGGGCGGCTGAGCTTCGAGCTCGGCGACGTCAGGGACTTCAAGCCCGACCGGCCGGTGGACGTGATCATCTCCAACGCGGTGCTGCAGTGGGTGCCCGGCCATCTGGACCTGCTGCCGCACTGGGCCAGCTACCTATCGCCGGGTGGCTGGCTCGCCTTCCAGCTGCCGGGCAACTTCGACCAGCCCAGCCACGCCATCCTGCGCGAGCTGGCCGGCTCGGACCGCTGGCGGGACCTGCTGGCGGACGCCCAGCTCAACCGGCAGTCGGCCGACCCGGCGGCCTACCTCGATGTGCTGGCGCGGGCCGGGCTGGCCGTCGACGCCTGGGAGACGACCTATCTGCACGTGCTGCACGGGGCGGATCCGGTGACCGAGTGGTACAAGGGCTCCGGACTGCGCCCGGTGCTCGCCGCGCTCCCGCCCGCAGCGGCACGCGAGTTTGTCCGGCAGTACGGGGAGCGGGTCCGGGCGGCCTACCCGGCCGCGTCGTACGGAACGGTGCTGCCGTTCCGGCGCGTCTTCGTGGTCGCGCACAAGACCGCCGGGAGCGCGCCGGCCTAGGAGATGCGGGCGGCCGAGCCTTACGGTAACTCGCGCAGCTGCTCCGTGGCCTCGGCCGACAGCTGCGGCTGGGGGTCGAGCTCGCGCAGGCCATTCCACGCAAGGTTGACCAGGTGCGCGGCCATCTCCTCGAGTCCCGGCTTGCGCGCATCGAGCCACCACTGGCCGGCCGAGGCGACCATGCCGACGAGCATCTGGGCGTACACGGGCGCGAGTCCGGGGTCGTAGCCGCGCAGCGCCAGCACGTCACCGAGGATGTACTCGACCTGGCTCGCGATGTCGCTGATCAGGCTCGCGAAGGTGCCCGAGCCGGAAGTCGGGTTGGAGTCACGGACCAGGATGCGGAAGCCGTCGGAGTTCTCCTGGATGTAGCGCAGCAGCTGCACCGCGGCCATCTCGAACTTGGCCATGGTGTCCTCGCCCTCGAGCAGCCTCGTGGCCATGGCGAGGAAGCGCTCGACCTCCCGGTCGACGACGACCGCGTACAGGCCTTCCTTGCCGCCGAAGTGCTCGTAGACGACCGGCTTCGAGACACCGGCCTGGGCAGCGATCTCCTCGATGGAGGTGCCGTCCAGGCCGCGCTCGGCGAACAGCCTGCGCCCGATGTCCAGCAGCTGCTCGCGCCGTTCCTTGCCCGTCATGCGCCGTCTGCTGCCTGGTGCCGACGCCAGCTCGTCTGTCACGGCTCCATCTTGGCCGGTCAGGCGGCGCCGCGGCTAATCGGGCTAATCGGCTCGGAGCTCACGGACGCCGCCGCGACGGGCCGCGGCATCGTCATCGAGCCCAGGCGGCGCTTGCCGGTGAGCTTGCCAGCAAGCCTGGCCTCGTCCGGCCACCGGACGTCGTACGCCCAGCCAAGCTTCTCCGCGAACCAGATCAGCCGGGCGGCGATGTCGATCTGACCGCGCAGGGCGCCATGCCGGGCGCAGGTCGGGTCCGCGTGGTGCAGGTTGTGCCAGGACTCGCCGAAGGACAGGATGGCCAGCCAGTTGACGTTCCGCGACTTGTCCCTGACCTCGAACTCCTTCTTGCCGAACGTGTGGCAGATCGAGTTGATGGACCAGGTGACGTGGTGCAAGAACGCGATCCGGACCAGGCTGGCCCAGAAGAACGCGGTGACCGCGCCCTGCCAGGACCACGACCACAGGCCGCCGATCAGCGCCGGTGCCAGGAGCGATACGACGACCAGCGCCGGGAACGCGGCGGAGATGCGCGCGATCTTCCGGTCCGCCAGCAGGTCAGGGCAGAACTTCTCGCGCGAGGTCTGGTTGCTGTCGAACAACCAGCCCATGTGCGCCCACAGCAGACCCTTGGTGAGCGCCCGCCAGTCGTCGCCGAACCGCCATGGCGAGTGCGGGTCGCCTTCGCGGTCGCTGTACTTGTGGTGCCGCCGGTGATCGGCGACCCAGGTCAGGACGGGGCCCTCGATGGCGAGCGAGCCGGCGATGGCGAGCGCGATGCGCAGGCCGGGCTTGGCCTTGTAGGACAGGTGCGTGAAGTAGCGATGGAAGCCCATGCTGATGCCGAGGCCGGAGGCGTAGTAGAAGACCAGCGCGATGACCACGTCGTGCCAGCCGAGTCCCCAGCCCCACGCGAGCGGTATAGCCGCGGCCAGGGCGAGCATCGGCACCGCGACGAACACCCCGATGAGAACCTTCGCCGCGGTGCTCTTCGGCTCGTCCCGGAAGTCATTCAGTGGTGCCCTGCGGACGCTGGTGGTGAGCGCCGGATCGTCGGCGCCAGCGGGGGTAGCGGTGATGCTCGGGTTCGTAACGTCAGAGACAGCAGTCATGGCATCCTCGCCTGGCATTAATGCAGGTTGTCCCGACTTGGGCGCTCCGCAGAACCGTGGGCAAGGGCCACGCAGATACGCTTACGTAACCGTAACCTACGAGACCGTAGGTTGCACGACAACGGAGCAAATTCTTGCCTGCGGGGTCGTGAACCGTGCGGGTCGCACTGACCCTTTACCCAGCGTCGGTGCCAGCATGCGAATCGTCTGCCTGTGGCTTGTCGGTGCATCGATCTAGTATTCGATACATGGGCAATTCACTGGCACTTCCGCAGTTACGCGAGCAGGCGACGGCGCTCCGGCTGGCTGGCAAGTCGCTGCGCGAGATCAAGCAGATCACCGGCGTGACGAGCAACTCGAGGCTCGGCGAAGCGCTGCGGGGCGTACCGCCCCCGTCGTGGACGCGACGGCCGCGGGCCAAGGACGACCTTCATGCCAAGGCCCGCGAGCTGCGTACCCGCGGCTACACCTACGTCGAGATCGCCGCTGAGCTCGGCGTCTCGAAAAGCGCGGTGTCGGTATGGACCCGGGACATGCCGCGCGTTGGGCGGCTCGGCTACGAGGAGTTCCGCAAGCGAAACGCGACCGGCGTGAGCGCGTTCTGGGCCGCCGAGTCGCCGCGCCGCGAGGCCAGGCGCAAGGCCATCAGCGACGCCGCTGCCGCGGCGGTCGGGCCGCTGTCTGACCGGGAGATCGTTATCGCGGGAGCCATTGCCTACTGGTGCGAGGGAAGCAAGAACAAGCCGTACCGAAGGTTCGACAACAAGGTCCTGTTCGTTAACAGCGATCCAAAGCTGATCTTGTTCTTCCTTCGTTTCCTGGCTGTGGTGGGCGTCGAGCGAGACCGCATTTACTGCCGGGTCTCGATCCATGAGAGCGCCGATGTGGCTGCCGCCGAGCAGTTCTGGTGCCAAGTCACTGGCCTACCCGACAAGCAGTTCCAGGAGCCGACGCTGAAGCGACACAATCCGAAGACTGTCCGCAAGAACACCGGAGACGACTATCACGGTTGTCTGGTCATTACCGTGCGCAAGGGGCTGGAGCTCTACCGTCAGATCGAAGGCTGGGCTCGCGCCGCAATGGAATCGGGTTGTTTGCTAGAATAAAGAAGTATGCTCCCGCGTGAGGATTTGAACCTCAATTGTCCGAGCCAAAGTCGGAAGTCCTGCCGATTGGACGACGCGGGAAGGTACGAAAGGCCAGCTTACCGGCGAGTGGAGCGCAGCCACGGCTGACAGGCTGAGAGCAGTTTCCGAGGTGATCAACTACGAGGCGCCGCGCCGGATCACCGCGATTGGTGCCTGCTCCCGTGGTGAGCATGGTCCTTCGCCAGCGCAGACTGATCGGCTGGGCGGTCGCGGGGTGACGGGGACCGGATCGGTGCGGGCCCGGCGGGGTGGCGGACTTTGTGGGACGATCGTGGCGGTCGGTGCACCGGGCGCCAACAGCAGCCCGGGGCGGCCCGGCGCAGGTAACAGCCCGGTATCCTGCCCATGTCGGGACAGCAACATCCGCGCCGCCCACTCCGGCGAGAGCCACGGCAGTTTCCGCAGCGATCCCCAGCGACACCGAGGAGCCGAGCCGAGTGACAGCCAAGGGTCCGGCCGCCGTCATCGTGCTGGCGGCGGGAGAGGGCACCCGGATGCGCACCGCCGCCCCGAAGATGCTCAACGAGGTGTGCGGCCGGGCGATGCTCGGCCACGTCCTCGCGGTGGCGCAGGAACTCCTCCCGCAGCGGCTGATCCTCGTGGTGGCCAGCCCGGACGGCCAGGTGGCCGGCTACGCGCGCGTCAACTTCCCGGCCGCGAGGCTGGTGGTGCAGGAGCGCACCAGTTCGTGGGGCACCGGCCACGCCGTGCGCACCGTGATCGAGAACGTCGGCACGATCCACGGGACCGTCGTGGTGCTGTTCTCCGATACCCCGATGCTGCGCAGCTCGACGGTGGCCAGCCTGGTCGCCGAGCACGAGAAGGCTCGCGCCGCCGTGACGGTGCTGACCGCCACGGCGCCCGACCCGACCGGCTACGGCCGCATTCTCCGCGACGAGCACGGCCGGATATCCGGCATCGTCGAGGAGGCCGATGCGACGCCGGAGCAGCGGGCCGGCAGCGAGATCAGCTCGGGCATGTTCGCCTTTGACGGCGACCTGCTGGCCGACGCGGTCAAGCGGGTTCCGGCCGCGCCGGCCACGGGGGAGGAGTACCTGACCGAGGTTCCGGCCATCCTGCGGGCTGACGGCCACCTGGTTGCCAGCGCCTTCTGCCCCGATTTCGAGGAGATTCAGGGCGTCAACAACCAGGTCCAGCTCGCCTCGGCGCGACGCGTGCTGAACGAGCGGCTGCTCGCCCGCCACATGGCGGCCGGCGTGACGATCGTGGATCCGGCAAGCACCTGGATCGACGTCGACGTCACGATCGAACCGGGCGCCAGGATCGGCCAGGCGACCCAGCTCGAGGGCCGGACCACCATCGCGGCGGGCGCCAGCGTGGGCCCCGGCTCGCTGCTCCGCGACACGGTGGTCGGCGCGGGCGCGAGCGTGCTGCAGTCGGTCTGCGAGGCGGTCGTCATTGAGCCCGGCATCGAGGTCGGGCCCTTTGCTCACCTGCGTGCCGACGACTTCGACCAGCCGGGGACCCGGCCGGCTGGCTTAGGCATGTGGCTGCATTAGGGGAGTTGAACCCGCTGTGACTGGCATGACCACCACGCCCGAACGGAAGATGATGCTCTTCGTCGGTCGTGGCTACCCCGAGCTTGGCCAGGAAATAGCCGGCTGCCTTGGCATCGAGCCGACGCCCACCACCGCTTACGAGTTCGCCAACGGCGAGATCTTCGTGCGCTTCCTCGAGTCGGTCCGCGGTTGTGACGCGTTCGTGCTGCAGAGCCACACCGCACCGATCAACAAGTGGATCATGGAGCAGCTGATCATGGTGGACGCGCTCAAGCGCGCGTCGGCGAAGCGGATCACGGTGGTCACGCCCTTCTTCGGCTACGCCAGGCAGGACAAGAAGAGCCGCGGCCGCGAGCCGATCTCGGCCCGGCTGATGGCGGACTTGTTCCAGACCGCGGGCGCCGACCGGCTGATGGCGGTCGACCTGCACACCGCGCAGATCCAGGGGTTCTTCGACGGGCCGGTCGATCACCTGTTCGCGCTGCCGATCCTGGCCTCCTACCTCGAGGGCAAGCTCGAGGTGTCGAACGTCACGGTGGTGGCGCCCGACGCCGGCCGGGTCCGGGTCTGCGAGCGGTGGACCGACCGGCTCGGCTGCCCGCTGGCCATCATCCACAAGCGGCGCGATCCCGACGTGGCGAACCAGGCCCGGGTACTCGAGGTCGTGGGCGAGGTGGCCGGGCGCACGTGCATCGTGGTAGACGACATGATCGACACCGGGCAGACGATCGTGAAGGCGGCGGAGACGCTCTTCGATCAGGGAGCCGAGCAGGTTGTCGTGGCCGCCACCCACGGCGTGCTGTCCGGCAACGCGGTCGACATGCTGAAAAACTCCCAGGTCAGCGAGGTGGTCGTGACCAACACGCTGCCCATCGGCAACGACAAGCGGTTCGACAAGCTGACCGTGCTCTCCATCGCGCCGCTGATCGCGCGGGCGATCAACGAGGTGTTCAGTGACGGCTCGGTGACCAGCCTCTTCGACGGCCAGAGCTAGCCCGCGACGCAGAGCGATCAGGGAACGGGGTTCGCTCGGGTCCCGGCCGGGCCGGCTGCCCGGCCGGTGGAGCCGATGCCCGAATCGCCGATCAGCGTGGCTGGTCAGCTATGCTTCGCAAGGACTTTTCTGTCATCACAAGGAGAGCCACCGTGCCTGAGGTAATGATCGCCGCCGAGCCGCGCACCCGGTTCGGCAAGGGGCCAGCCCGCCAGATCCGGCGTGCCGGGCGGGTGCCGGCTGTGCTCTATGGCCACCACAGCGACCCGAGGCACATGACGCTGCCCGGCCACGAGGTGCTGATGGCGCTGCGCACCCCGAACGTGCTCATCAGGCTCGAGGGCCTGCCGGGCGGCGCGCAGCTCGCGCTGCCGAAGTCCGTCCAGCGTGATCCGATCAAGGGCTGGGTCGAGCACCTCGACCTGCTGCTCGTCCGGCGCGGCGAGAAGGTGGTCGTGGACGTGCCGGTGACGGTCACCGGCGAGATCGTCCCCGGTGGCCTGCTCGACCAGCAGCTCGTGCAGGTGTCGGTGAAGGCCGAGGCCACGAACATCCCGGCCGGCATCCAGGTCAACGTCGACGGCATGGACGTGGGAGCTGCCGTCCACGCTGGCGACCTGAAGCTGCCGCGCGGTGTCGAGCTCGATGACGAGGCCGACCTGCTCATCCTGCACGTCATCACGGCGCCGACGGCGGCCGAGCTCGGCGCCGAGGTCGCCGAGGAGGTCGCGGAGGCAGCTGCCGTCGCGGCAGGCGAGGAGCCTGCGGCCGAAGCTGGCGAGGAGCCGGCGGCAGGCTGACCAGGCGTCGGCGGCTCGGCTCAGCTGACGAGCGCGGCCGTCCCGGCGGCAGGTCCGGTGAGCCGGAGTTGAGCGTGCATGGCGGACGAACGCTGGCTGATTGCCGGCCTGGGTAACCCCGGCCCTGAGTACGCCGGTAACCGGCACAACCTGGGCTTCCTCGTCGCAGACCTGCTCGCGGCCCGGACTGGCGCCCGGTTCAAGCGGGACAGGTCGCGGGCGCAGCTCGCCACCGGCAGGCTGGCCGGCACGCCGGTCATCCTGGCCAAGCCGATGACCTATATGAACGCTTCGGGCCGGCCGGTTGCCGCGCTGCGGACCTTCTACAAGCTGCCTGGCGACCGGATCGTGGTCATCCACGACGAGCTGGACGTTCCGTTCGGCGCCGTCCGGCTCAAACTCGGCGGCGGCGACAACGGCCACAACGGGCTGCGCTCGGTCACCGCGGCCCTCGGCAGCCGCGACTATTACCGGATCAGGATCGGGATCGGCCGCCCGCCCGGCCGGATGGATCCGGCCGACTTCGTGCTGCACAACTTCGCGGCGGCGGAGCGGGCCGAGGTGCCGGAGATCGTGACCCGGGCAGCTGACGCGGCCGAGGTGCTGATCGAGCGCGGTCTCGCCGCGGCGCAGAACGAGTTCCACTAGGCAGTCGGAGCTTTCGGCCACGATGCGAGACCGGGCGGGGCCAGACGGTAGGCTGACCAGGCATCATGGCAGGCCGAGACGGAGCAAGTCAGGTGGGGCGCAGTTGACGGAAGCTGACGACCACCGGCTGGCGTGGCAGCTTGCCAGGGACGCTGGCCAGCGGCTGCTGGTTTTGCGCAGCGACGGCGACCTCCCGCCGGACGAGCTCCGGCCCGCGGGCGACCGGCTCTCCCACACCTACCTCACGGCTGAGCTCGCCCGGCTGCGCCCGGACGACGCGGTGCTGTCCGAGGAAGGCGCCGACGACCGGGCGCGGCTGTCCGCCAGCCGGGTATGGATCGTCGACCCGCTGGACGGCACGAGGGAATTCGGCGAGCGGGGCCGGACCGACTGGGCCGTCCACGTGGCGCTGTGGCAGGACGGCGAGCTGACCGCCGGGGCCGTCGCGCTGCCCGCCCGGGGTCGGGTCCTCAGCACGTGGCGGCCGGAACCGGTGCCACCCGCCCAGCGGGACCGGCTCCGGCTGGTCGTCAGCCGGACGCGGCCGCCCGCGTTCGTCGCCAGGCTGGCGGCCGACCTCGGTGCCGCCGAGCTCCCGATGGGCTCGGCCGGCGCCAAGGCAGCGGCGGTGATCACCGGTGACGCCGACGTCTACGTGCACAGCGGCGGCCAGTACGAGTGGGACTCCGCGGCGCCGGTCGCCGTGGCCAGGGCTGCCGGTCTGCACGCGTCGCGGATCGACGGCTCGCCGCTCCGCTACAACCAGGCGAACCCGGCACTGCCTGATATCCTCATTTGTCCGGTGGAGCTGGCACCGCGGCTGTTGCAGGCGATACGTGCCGCGATCACCAGTAGCTCCGTTCCCCTAGCAGCTCGCGCGACCACAGCGCAGGGAGAGCAATCCTGATGGTGTCGCCACGCACGGACTACCTGCTGTCCCAGCTTGACGTGCTGGAAACCGAGTCGATCCACGTCATGCGCGAGGTGGCGGCCGAGTTCGAGCGTCCGGTCCTGCTGTTCTCTGGGGGCAAGGACTCGATCGTGATGCTCGCGCTGGCGGAGCGGGCGTTCTGGCCGGCCAGGATTCCGTTTGCGGTGATGCACGTCGACACCGGGCACAACTTTCCCGAGGTCCTCGAGTTCCGCGATCGCCGGGTAGCCGAACTCGGCGCACGGCTGATCGTGGCGTCTGTCCAGGAGTCCATCGACGCGGGCCGGGTGGCCGAGGAGACCGGGCGGTGGGCAAGCCGCAATCGGCTGCAGACCACGACGCTGCTGGATGCGATCGCCGAGCACCGTTTCGACGCGGTGTTCGGCGGGGCACGCCGGGACGAGGAGAAGGCCAGAGCGAAGGAGCGGGTGTTCTCGTTCCGGGATGAGTTCGGTCAGTGGGATCCGAAAAACCAGCGCCCTGAGCTGTGGAACATCTACAACACCCGGATCAGGCGCGGCGAGCACATCCGGGTGTTTCCGCTGTCCAACTGGACCGAGCTGGATGTCTGGCACTACATCGCCAGGGAGCGGCTGGCGATCCCGGCCATCTATTTCGCCCACACGCGGCAGGTCTTCGAGCGCGACGGCATCCTGCTGGCCGACAGCGAGTACGTCACGAGGCTGCCCGACGAGCCGGCCTTCGCGGCCCGCGTGCGCTACCGAACCGTGGGTGACATGACATGCACCGGTGCCGTCGAGTCGACCGCCGGCACGGTCGACGAGGTGATCACGGAGGTCGCCGCCACCAGGATCACCGAGCGCGGGCAGACCCGCGCGGACGACCGGACCAGCGAGGCCGCGATGGAGGATCGCAAGCGGGAGGGCTACTTCTGATGACGGCGAGCCAGCCAGGCGCTGCGGGCTCGGCGAGCTCCGCCGGTGGCGTCGGCCAGTCCGGTGACGGAGGTCGGCACATGGACATCCTGCGGCTCGCCACCGCGGGCTCGGTCGACGATGGCAAGAGCACGCTGATCGGGCGTCTGCTGTATGACTCCAAGGCGATCTTCGAGGACCAGCTGGCCGCGGTCGAGCGGACGAGCCGGGAGCGCGGAGAGGACTTCACCAACCTCGCCCTGCTGACCGACGGGCTGCGGGCGGAGCGCGAGCAGGGCATCACCATCGACGTCGCCTACCGCTATTTCGCGACGCCGCGGCGGAAGTTCATCATCGCCGACACCCCCGGTCACATCCAGTACACCCGCAACATGGTGACCGGCGCGTCGACCGCCGACCTCGCGATCGTCCTGGTCGACGCCCGGAACGGGCTGACCGAGCAGAGCCGCAGGCACGCGTTTCTGGCGACCCTGCTGCGGGTCCCGCACCTGGTGCTGGCGATCAACAAGATGGACCTCGTCGACTACAGCGTGGACGTCTTCGAGCAGATCTCCGAGGAGTTCACCGCGTTCGCGGCGAAGCTCGAGATCGGCGACCTCACCTTCATCCCGATCTCGGCTCTGCACGGGGACAACGTGGTGCAGCGGTCGAGCAACATGCCCTGGTACGACGGGCCGTCGCTGCTGCATCACCTGGAGCACGTGCACATCGCCTCGGACCGGAACCTCATCGATGTGCGGTTCCCTGTGCAGTACGTCATCAGGCCGCACCAGGCCACCGACCCCGAGCTGCATGACTACCGCGGCTACGCCGGTCAGCTCGCCGGCGGCGTGCTGAAGCCTGGCGATGAGCTCATGCACCTGCCATCCGGGCTGACCACCAGGGTCAGCAGGATCGACACGCCGCACGGCCCGGCGGCGGAGGCGTTCGCACCGATGTCGGTCACCCTGCTCGTCGACGACGACCTGGACGTGTCCCGCGGGGACATGTTCTGCCGCCCGCACAACCGGCCGGTCGTGACCCAGGACATCGAGGCGATGGTGTGCTGGATGGCTGACACCAGGGTGCTGACGCCGCAGAGCAGGCTGCTGGTGAAGCACACCACCAGGACCGTCAAGGCGATCGTCCGCGATCTGCAGTACCGGCTGAACGTCAACACCCTGCATCGGGACGAGGCGGCAACGGAGCTGAGCCTCAACGAGATCGGCCGGGTGACGCTGCGGCTCACCCAGCCGGTTTTCTGCGATCCCTATCAGCGCAACCGGCTCACCGGTGGCCTGATTCTCATCGACGAGGCCACGGGCGCTACCGTCGGTGCCGCGATGATTACCGACTCGCGCTGACGCGCGTCATTTTCCGGGGCGACACGCAAACAAAATCGCGTTAGATGACGGCGCGCTGCGGTAAACCTGCCAGGCTAGATCCGCGTCTTAGTCTACGCCTGTCCTTAATGCTAATGCGCCGATCACTCTTTGTAATGTCGGTGCTCGGTTAGCGCCACGGTGTGCTCCGGAGACGCCCGGATGCCGTGTCCCGAGGGCGGGCGTTCTGACATTGCGGAGGGGGACGTGGCTGATGGGCGACACCGCCGGCGTGACGGCTCACACGGCCGCACGGGATCGCGTCTTCAGGTCCGCAGCGTGAGCGAGCCGCGCCGGTCCCGGCACTTCGACGCGCTGCCGAGCCGTCGTGGGTAGCGCCGACGCGGCGCAGTCAGAACCGGCGCACGCCATCGACGACGTGCATCGCGGTGTCGCCGCCGTGCTGGAACCGACGATCCATCCCGAGGTCAGCGTCGTCATCCCCGTCAAGAACAGCCAGCAGACCATCCGGGCTACGGTTGACGCTCTGCTCGCGCAGGACTATCCCGCGCTGGCAGAGGTCCTCGTGGTGGGCGACGTGGGTGATGAGACCTGGCAGTCGCTGACGGATGTCACCGACCCGCGGCTGGTGATCCTTGAGCACGAGGAAGTCGCTGGCAAGCGTGAGCCCGCTACTAAGCGTGATGAAGGCCTGCGAAAGGCCAGGGGACAGATCCTTGCGCTCGCGGACTCGGACATCGTCATGGACAGCGACTGGCTGTCGCGCGCGGTAGAGCTCCTCATCGCGCAGGACGGCGGGGTGGTCTGCGGTGGCATGCGCGCCGTGCATACGAGCTTCTGGGCCAGATTCGTCGACAGCAACACGGTCGCTGCGAAGACCCCGCGCGTGCCTCGCTCCTACCAGGTCACCGCGGCCAACTTCGGCAAGTATGGCCGCAAGCCGCCCATTACTGCTAACACAATAATGGCTCGCGACGTTTATGATGATTGCCCGATGGATGATGAATGGGGATACGGCTACGAGGATTATGAATGGTTCTGGCGGGTCGCCTCTGCCGGCCATCAGATCTTGTACGCAGCCGGGCTAACGGGCGCTCATCACCACCGTCGAAGCTTCCGCGCACTCGCCTGGGAATACAAGATTTCTGCCAACGGATGCGCGAATTTCATTCGCGCATACCCCGAGAGTCCGCTCGCGCGGAAACGGCTGCGGCAGGCTGTGCTGCTGCCGCTCGTGGCTGCTTGCGCGGCTGCGGGCGCGGCCGTGCTGGCTACCTCCGGTGCGTGGATGATCTTGGTAGCGGCGGCTGCCGCGCTCGCCGCGGGCGCCGTGATCAGCGAAGTCGTCCGCGTCCGCAAGCTTGAGGGCGTGGCGTACGCGCTGGCCGGGCTGGCCCTCGGCTCGCTCTTCGTCCTCCGCCTCTGCTGGCGGCTCGGCCGCTCCTGGCGCCCCGAGATGCCGGGCCGACGCCTTGGCCGGCGCCACTAGTATGGTCGCGAGTTCCCGGCAGCTGGTGGCGGTGGCCCCCTGCTTGGATTGGAATGCGGGCCACGCGGCGTCCGAGCTTGATTGAATACTCGGATAAACGCTGAGGAGAAGTCGGGTGGGCAGGCAGACCTGCTGATGCTTGTCCGCAGGTCTGGTCGAAGTCGAGGGGTTTCGCGCGCTTGAGACCGTCAGACGGCCACGTGCCTGCATCCCCTGATGCTGATAGCGCCGACATCGCTCAGCAGCAAGGCGCCCTGCAGGAGCGAGCCCTGAAGGTCCTCATTGACCTGGCCGCCGAAGAGCGCCCTGGCCAGGATTCACCGGCGAGGACGCAGCCGAGCTCGCACCTGGCGGGTCGGCACCGACGGGATTCGGCTGAGGATGTCATGGCTGCGGCCACCCGCGCCGGGGCGGGTGACGCTCCGCCTGCGAGTGCTGAGGTCCGTGCGGCTCCCGTCACGACGGCGGCCGTGCGCAGCTCCGCCGACGCGTGGCCTGCGCTGGTCGCCGGGACCGCGACGGACGCGGAGAGCAGGCCCTCGACGCGTCCCGCCGGTTCGGCCGATAGCTCCGCGCGGCCCGACGAGCGGGACAGGCTTCATCACCGTGCGTGGCGACACAGTTACCGTCTGGGCCTGCTGGCCGTCCTGCTGGTGCAGTCGGCGCTGGCCTTGCGGCTGGTGTGGTCCAACACGGCCTTTCAGGATGAGGCGGAGTACCTCTGGTACGGCCACATGGAGTGGCGGCACTGGCTGCACGGTAGTCCGCTGCCGCTGAACTACCTGTCCGGGTCACCGGTGATATACCCGCCGATCGGCGCCCTTGCGGATTCTGTCGGCGGGCTCACCGGCGCCCGGCTGTTGTCGCTTGGGTTCATGCTGTGCGCTACCGCGCTGCTCTATGCGACCGCCTCCCGGCTATTCAGCCAGCGGGCTGGCCTGATCGGTGCAGCGATGTTCGTCGCGGTGGGCCCAGCCACGGATATGAGCGCGTGGGCGACCTACGATCCGATGGCGATCTGCATCATGGCGCTGGCCGCCTGGCTGGCGGTACGGGCTGCCCGCAGCCGGGCCAGTGAGGTCTGGATCGTGCTCGCCGCCGTCGTGATGGTGCTCGCGGACGGCACGAAGTGGGTGACAGTGCTGTGGAGCCCGATAATCGTGGCCCTGGTGGTTCTCACCGCGCCGACCGGCTGGGCGCTGGCGCTGGCTCGCGGTGCCCGGCTCCTCAGCTACGCGGTCGCGGCCGCGGCTCCGGCGCTGTTCCTTCTCGGGGGCCGGGTCTCGCTGAGCGACGTCACCACGACGACCACGCAGCGAGGTTCTGGCGGCGATGATCGGCTCTCGGTGCTCTGGAACGCCACGCCGCTCATCGCCGTGGTGGTGGCCGTCGCGCTGCTCGGCTTCGTGCTTGCCTGCCGAGAACGGGAGGGCCGGAGGCCGCTGCTGTGCGCTGTGCTGGTGATCGCCGGGCTGCTGGCGCCGGCGTTCCAGGCTTATGACCAGACCACGGTGTCGCAATACAAGCACGTGGTGTTTGGCCTCTGGTTCGCCTCGATGGGCGCAGGATACGCGTTGTCCAAAGCGGTCGTGGTCAATCCCGCGAAGGGCTGGCGGGTTGGAATCGCGGCGGCCGTCTTCACCGGTTTGCTGGGCTACGGGCAGGCCACCGGGTTGTATGGGTGGTGGCCGAACAGCACCAGGCTCATTGCCGCTGTGGAGCGCCAGCTGCCCGTTAACGGGCCTATTCTCATGCAGCAAGGCGATCAGATGGTCGCCAACTATTACCTCCTCCATGCCAGCGTGCAGCCGGTCATCCTGACGTCCTACGCTTACTCGCCCGCCGCTATCTCCGCCATGATCAAGTATCACGAAGTCGGCATGATCGAGATCGACACCGGGACGAACACGACCGCGAACACCCTCCAGCAGTCGCTGGCGGGCAAGCCGCGTGCCCTGCAGCAGGCCGGGTACCGCCGGGTAGCGCGAGTCCCGTGGCGCGATCCCAACGGCGACCGCGGCTGGTTCACCATCTGGGTGCTGGCGAGGGCCAGTTAGATGGTCAGCGTGCGGAGGCTCCGATGACGCTGGCGCGGCGGTCAGGCCCGGCGGTGTGGTCGCAGAACGGTGCCGCGGTGGTGCAGCCATCGCGGGTAGCGGCGCGAGCTGAGCCTGGTCCGATGCCTCGTCCGCCCACGGCGGAGGAAAAGACGTGCTATGTCGATCGCTACCGGGGTTACCTGACACTCGTCGTGCTGATCGGCTACAGCTCGATCATCGTCAGTCAGGCGATCATGGAAGTGCGGTACCGGACGTGGGTGCTCGCGCCGTGGACCGCTTTCACGATCGTCTACCTGGCGGTGTCGTTGTTCTCGAACTTCACCGGCCAGGAGTTCGACCTGTCGGCGCACCGGTCCACAACGCGGGCGTGGCGGCCCGAGCGCTACCCCGATGTGGACATATTCCTCCCGATCTGCGGAGAGCCGCTGGACCTGCTCCGCAACACGTGGACGTATGTGTCGGAGCTGCTGCGCGCTTACCCGGGTGACGCTGTCGCGTTTGTGCTCGATGACAAGGCTGACGAGGGCGCGCGGGAACTGGCGGCCGACTTCGGGTTCGTCTACCGGGTCAGGGAGAACCGCGGCTGGATGAAAAAGGCCGGCAATCTGCGGTATGCCTTCGAACGCACCCGGGGTGAGTTCTTCGTCATCCTGGACGCGGATTTCGTGCCGCGGCGCGACTTCCTCGCTGAGACCCTGCCGTACTTCGACGATCCGCGCATCGGCATCGTGCAGACGCCGCAGTTCTTCCGCCCTGACCGTCGGCATACCTGGGTGGAGCGCGCGGCAGGGCCGATGCAGGAGGTGTTCTATCGGTCGATGCAGACCTCCAGGGACGCCTTCGGCGCGGCGGTGTGCGTGGGGTCGTGCGCCGTGTACCGGCGAGCCGCCATCCAGGCCGCGGGCGGCCCGGCACTCATCGCTTACGCGGAGGACGTCCACACCGGGCTGGACGTGATCAGTCAGGGGTGGTCGCTGAAGTACATCCCGGTCAACCTGGCGATGGGAGCCTCGCCGAGTTCGGTCGACGCTTTCGCGCACCAGCAATACCGCTGGTGCCTCGGCAGCACGACCCCGCTGCGACGGCTCTGGAAGGTCCCCTTGTCTGGCCGGGCCCGAGCCGCATACCTCTCTGGCTTCCTGTACTACCTGTTCACCGCCCTGCTGCTGTTCGTGGTGCCGCTCGTCGCGATCGGGATGGTGACCTTCATCCCGAAGGACGTGAACCTGCAGGACTATCTCGTGCTGGCTCCGGCTGTCATCAACGGCGTCGTGCTGTACCCGGTGTGGCACCGATCGAACTTCGGGCCGGGGACCTGGGCACTGGAGATCGTTCGCTCCTGGTCGCACGCGCTCGCCATCTGGGACCACTTCCGCGGCAAGGTAATGGCGTGGCAGCCGACCGGGACCAGTGTTTCGCCGGTGCGTCGGCTCTGGGCCGCCCTGATCGTCTGGAACTGCGGTACCGGCGCGGCGTGGTTCGGCATCGCCGCCTGGCGGACCTACCAGTTCCGCAGTGACAGGTTCCTGGTCATTTTCTTGTTCGGCCTGGTCTATGTGGCCCCGGTCATCTGGACACTGTGGGATCGCTGGGTGGGCCGACGGTGACGTGGTTTTCGAAGACAACAGCCACGATGGCCGCGACGGTGGTCGTGGTGGTCGCCGCCGCGTCAGTGGCGGTGCTCAGCGTGCGGCACTACTACCACGCTGCCGCCGTGGGCTCCACGGTGGCGCAGCAGGCTGGCGTCGGGAGGACGGCGTCGAGCAGCGGGCCGTCTTCGTCGCCGGCGCCCAAGGTCGTTGAGGCGAGCCTGCCGAGCAGCGGGTTCAGCTATCTGGGTGTGTACGAGGGTAGCCAGACGTCGGCTGCGCAGTACGCGCAGGTCGAACAGTTCGCCCAGGCAGTGGACCGGCAGCCGAACATCGTGATGTATTACAGCTCCTGGGGCGAGCCGTTCAGCGTGCCGTACGCGCAAACCGCGCTCGAGCACGGAGCGACCCTGCTCATCGACATCGATCCCACGAGCACCTCGTGTGCCGCTATCGCGGCTGGCCAGCAGGACGCCTTCCTGCAGTCCTACGCCGAGTCGGTCAAGGCCTTTGGCCATCCGGTGATCATTAGCTTCGGGCACGAGATGAACGGAAACTGGTACCCGTGGGGATGGACACACACCCCGCCGACGGTGTTCGTCCAGGCCTGGCGGCACGTCGTCGACGTGTTCCGGCAGACCGGAGCGGACAACGTCACCTGGCTGTGGACGGTCAACTCCATCAACCAGGACGAAGGGCCGATAGCCGACTACTGGCCTGGCGCTGGCTACGTCACCTGGGTGGGGCTGGATGCCTATTACTACTACTCCTACGACGACTTCAGCGGGGTCTTCGGGGGAAGCATCGCCGCGATCCGTCAGGTAACCAGTGCGCCCATCCTCATCGGCGAGACCGCGGTCGGCCAGGTCGCCGGCCAGGCTGCCAAGATCCCGGGCCTGTTCGCCGGTGTCGCCAGCTCGGGACTGATCGGCTTCGTCTGGTTTGACCAGGCTCAGGACGACGGCGTCTACAAACAGGACTGGCGGCTGGAAGGCCACCCCTATGCCATCGCGGCGTTCCGCGCCGCCGCCAGCGAGTACGTCAAGTAATGCCGGATGGGAGTCGGACGGCCACGATGCAACCAAACAGCGAGACCAGCGGAATGAGCGAGGGACAGTGATTGCCGAAACCCGGTGTCTGGTCACTGGCGGCGCCGGCACCATCGGGTCCACGATCGTGGACCAGCTGGTTGCCGCGGGCGCCGCGGAGATCATCGTGCTGGACAACCTCACCCGTGGCCGGCGGGAAAACCTCGGTCCGGTTATGGCCTCAGGACGGGTCCGGCTGGAGATAGGCGATATCCGCGACGCCGACCTGATCCGGCGTCTGATGAGCGGTATCGACCTGGTATTTCATCAGGCTGCGATCCGGATCACGCAGTGTGCGGCCGAGCCGCGGCTCGCGCTCGACGTCCTCGTCAATGGCACCTATGAGGTCGTGGAAGCGGCCGCCGACGCGGGCGTGCGAAAGATCATCGCCGCGTCGTCGGCGTCGGTCTACGGCCTCGCCGAACACTTCCCGACAACCGAGCGGCAGCACCCGTACAACAACGACACGCTGTACGGGGCGGCGAAGACCTTCAATGAGGGCCTGCTGCGCAGCTTCCACGCCATGCGCGGACTGGATTATGTCGCCCTTCGCTATTTCAATGTCTACGGGCCGCGCATGGATGTGCATGGCAAGTACACGGAGGTGCTGATTCGCTGGATGGAGCGGATCGAGGCCGGGGAGCCGCCGCTCATCCTCGGCGATGGCCTGCAGACTATGGACTTCGTCCACACCGAAGACATCGCCAGGGCGAATGTGCTGGCGGCGTCGTCCGATGTGACCGACGAGGTCTTCAACATCGCGAGTGGCGCGGAGACCAGCCTGATCGAACTTGCCCTGGCGCTGCAGCGCGCGATGGGCAGTGACCTCCCGCTCGAATTCGGGCCGGCGCGCGCGGTCAATGGCGTCACTCGCCGGCTGGCTGACACGTCCGCCGCGGTGCGGCAGCTTGGCTGGAAGCCGGAGGTCAGCCTCGAGGAAGGGCTGGCGCAGCTCGTCGAGTGGTGGCGGGGTCAGCGATGATCCCGGTAATCCGCCCCGTTCTCGGCGACGAAGAGGCCAGGGCCGCCGCAGAGGCCGTCGCGTCGGGGTGGATCGCTCAGGGGCCGCGGGTCGCGGAGTTTGAAGCAGCGTTCGCGAACGCGATCGGCACCGGGGATGCCGTCGCGGTCTCCTCGTGCACAACGGCGCTGCACCTGGCGATGATCGCGGTCGGCGTCCGGCCGGGTGACGAGGTCATCGCGCCGTCGATGTCGTTCATCGCGACCGCGAATGCCGCCAGGTACGTGGGCGCCCAGGTCGTGTTCGCCGACGTGGATCCGCAGACCCTGAACATCACACCCGCGACGGTTGAGCCGCTGCTGACCGACCGGACCCGCGCGGTGATCCTGGTCGACCAGGGGGGCGTCCCAGCTGATCTTGACGCGATGCGAGAACTGTGCGACCCACGCGGCGTCACCGTCGTCGAGGACGCTGCGTGCGCGGCGGGCTCGACCTATCGCGGCCGGCCGGCCGGGGCCGGCGCCGCGCTGGCGACCTTCTCCTTCCACCCTCGCAAGCTGCTCACCACGGGTGAAGGCGGCATGGTGACCACGCCCGATCCGGCCGTGGCGGCCAGGCTGCGCCGGCTGCGCGAGCACGGTATGGACATCAGCGCTGCTGCCAGGCACGCTGACCGCCGGGTCCTGATAGAGCACTACGCCGAGCTCGGCTACAACTACCGGATGACCGACATCCAGGCCGCCATCGGCCTGGTTCAGCTGCGACGCCTGCCGGAGATCGTGCGGCGTCGGCGCCAGCTCGCGGAGCGATACCAGCGGCTGCTCGGCCGCATTCCTGGGCTGCAGATGATCCGAGACCCTGGGTACGGCACCACCAATTTCCAGTCGTTCTGGGTCGCGCTGCCAGCGGACTTCCCGGTGACGCGGAACGGGCTCCTCCAGCTGCTGGCCGACGCGGGAATATCGGCGCGGCGCGGGATCATGGCCGCGCACCTCGAGCCCGCCTACGCCGGCTATGGCGACGGGGCGCAGCTGGCCGTTACCGAGCGGCTGTCGTCATCGAGCCTCATCCTGCCGCTGTTCCATGAACTCACGGAGGATGAGCAGGACCGCGTGGTCGCAGTGATCGCGCACGCCGCTGGGTCAGTGACCCGAGTTCGGGAGGATGCGGGCTCAGATCTCTCGTGCCCGGGGACGGAAGGGGTGCCGGGTTGACCATGGGCGCTGTCCGCCGGGCTGTCGGCGCTTCGCGGCCCGCGCGGCTCGCGCGACAGAGCGCGGCCGCCGGCCGGTTGTCCGCGGAGCGCTGGTTCATCGCCGCCCGGTACCAGACCGCCCCGGAGGCTGGCGCCACCCGCCGAGGCCGGATACTCGCCTATCACTCGGTCGGAACGCCCCAGTGGGGCGTCAACGACGTGAGCCCCGCCCACTTCGAGCGTCACCTGCAGATCGCTGTCGATGACGGGTGGAGCTTTGCGACCCCAGCGGAGGTCATCGCCAATCCCCACCAGGCGCAGCTGGCGCTGACCTTTGACGACGGACTCACCAGCGTGCTGGCCAATGCGCTGCCGGTGCTGCGCCACCACGGCATACCCGCCACCGCCTTTGTGGTCACCGGGTGGGCCGACGGCCACGTCCCGGATTCTCTCCGGCCGCTGCTGCTCGACTGGCGTGGCCTGAGCTTGCTGCAGTCCGCCGGGATCACCCTGGCGAGCCATTCGGTCAGTCATCCCGACTTCACCACGCTCGTCGCCGGCGAGGCTCGGCGCCAGCTCGAGACATCTCGGGAGCGGCTGCGCGCGGTGCTGGGTGTCGAGACCGCTGAGTTCGCGATCCCTTATGGGCAGTCTCGCAATTGGTCGTCAGCCTTGAGCGCGGCTGCCTCCGAAGCTGGCTACACCACTGTCTATGCGCAGTGCGTCGATCGCCGTCCGGCTGGGACCGTCGCGCGCACCTTCATCTCGAGAGTCGACCGAACGCCCTTGTTCCGCGCGGCGCTGGCGGGCGCCTACGACGGATGGCAAGAGTGGTACTAGGGCTAGGGCATGAGTCGCGGCCAGATTCCGTGGTGTCGCACCGAACGCCAGCGCCACCGCTCCAGGAAACCGTGCCGGAGGCCGGACCCGATGAAGGGCCGGAGATAGGGCATCAAGTCTGGTCCAAGCCGGCGGCGCCACCGCAGGGCAACGTGTGCGGGAAGGCTGGCCGCTGCGGGCCAGCAGTCGAACGCGAAGGCTTCGAGTTCCCGGATAGCCGCCGGGTCGGTCCCTCGATGGTCATATGCACGGTTGGCCGCCCGCAGAGCCTCCTGGGCGAATCGGCGGTGCACGAGGTCAGCCAGCCCGTCGGCGTCAGGCAGGTCGGCGTCGGCGCTCTCGAGCAGCAGGTCGTACGCCCGTCGTCGTTCCCGGAGCCCCTCAATCGGGGCCGCGTAGTCGCTGGACATGTTGCTGGTGTGCCGCCGGTAATAGGCCTGGTCGGCCCGGATGAAACCGACGTCGGCGTGCATCGCCAGGCGCAACCACATCCCCAGGTCGGAGGTGTGCGGCAGCCTCGAGTCGTATGGGCCGACGTAGTGCTGGAGCGAGGTCCTGACGACAACCTCAGCGGCGGCGATCGGGTTGTCACCAGCCCTGAACATGTGCCTGAGCCACGAGCGTCCAGGCCAGATGGTCGTGCCGCGCAGCGTCGTACGGGCCGCCGGAAGCGGCCTGTTCTGCTGGAAGATCAGCACGTGGCCGTAGGCGAAGCCCACGTCCTGATGCTCGTCGAGAAACGTGGTCGCGCGGCGCAGCGCACCGGGAGCGAGCTTGTCATCGGCCGACAACAGGACGCAGTAGTCGCCGTCCGCCCAGTCCATTACCCCTTCGTTGAAGGTGGCAATGTGGCCCCGGTTCGCCGGGTGCGCGATGACCTCGATCCGGTGGTCCGCGGCTGCCAGTTGCCGCGCGACCTCGGCGCTGCCGTCCGGTGACGCGTCGTCGATGATCAGCACCCGTACGTCGCTGTCCGGCTGATCGCCGAGCACGCTCTGCACGCACTCGCCGAGGAACCGGCCGTAGTTGTAGCACGGGATGACGACACTGACCCGGCTCATCTGTCAGCAAGCGCCCTATGCGGCTGCAACTCCAGGTCACTCTGCTCGTGCGGGTCGAGGTCGACTTGGCTGCCGCGCAGCGGCATCGGGATGCCGTCGAGCGCGATGCTCTGCGACGCGGCCTCGAGGATGGCCAGGACACGCAGCCCAGATCGGCCGTCGGTCAGCGGCGGTCGGCCGGTGCGTATGCTGTCGGCGAATTCCTGGACGACACCCGCCAGCGCTTCGCGGTTGGCGAGCGCCGGAGAAGTGAGGTCGCCGGTGCGGTAGGAGATGAGCGCCGTCTCGCGGTCCTGCTCTCCGACCTCCTCCGCTGGTATCAGGTCGACGCCACGGTCAAAGACCGTCACCCGCTGCTGTGGATTCAGGTCGTCCCACAGCAGCGCTCGCTTGGACCCGCCGATCATGGTCGTGCGCACCTTGGTCGGCGAGAGCCAGTTCACGTGGAAGTGAGCTATCGCTCCGCTGGTCAGCTGCAGGGTCACGAATGCGACGCAGGGCCGACCGGCCCCGATCGGGTCGGCGGCGTGCGCCGCGACCGACTGCGCCTCGACGCCAGGCGGCAGGACTGCCTCCAGAATAGAAATGTCGTGCGGCGCCAGGTCCCACAGCACATCGGTGTCGGCCTGAACGAGGCCGAGGTTGATCCGGACTGAGTCGAAGAAGTGCAGGTCGCCAAGCTCGCCGGAGTGCACCATCGCGCGCATCTTCTGCACCGCCGGGGTGTAGCAGAAGGTGTGGTCGCACATCAGGATCAGGCCCGCCCGCTCGGCTTCGTGCACCAGGCGCAGCCCGTCGGCATACGTTGCCGCCAGCGGCTTCTCGACGAGCACGTGCTTGCCGGCCCGCATGGCCGCCAGGGCAATATCGAGATGGGTGGCAGCCGGCGTCGCGACCGCGACGGCATCGACTCGCTCGTCGGCCAGCACGGTCGCCAGATCGTCAGTGACGCCGACGGTCGAGTACGGCCCGAGCGCCCGCACCGCGCGGGACTCGTCCAGGTCGCACAGCCAGGTCAGCCGGTATTCGGGCGAGGTGGCGAAGTTGCGGACCAGATTCGGCCCCCAGTACCCCGCTCCCACGACGGCAACGCCGATCGGCTGGCCTTGCCGACTGGTTGCCTGATCACCTGTCATGCCCTCCACCCCTGTCCCGGTCGGCAACTCTACGCGAGACCAGCCAGCCCGAAGGGCATGTCCGCGCAGGTAACCCGTGGCCAGGTCAGCCGGGCGCCGTCGATGTGCCGAACCAGATGTCGCTGGTGAACCGCGCTGGCCAGGCCCGGCCGACGGTTCGGCCTAGGCTCGAGGCTCCAGCGCGCCGGCGGACTCGGTGTACAGCTCGCCCGTCTGCGGGCACCGCCACTGCCCCTCGCCGGCCTGCGCCAGCCTGACACCGGCCCGGCCGACCCAGCCGATTCGCCTGGCCGGCGCGCCCGCCACGAGGGCGAAGGGAAATACGTCCCGCGTCACGACCGCGCTCGCCGCGACGAGAGCCCAGCGGCCGATCTCCACTCCCGCCACGACGACGGCGCCGGCCCCGATCGAGGCTCCCGCCCGCACGATGACACCCAGCGGATCCCAGTCGTCGGCTCGCTTCAACTGGCCGTCGACACCCACGGAGCGCGGGTACCGGTCGTTCGTGAGCACCGCAGCCGGGCCGACGAAGACGCCATCCTCGAGCCGCGCCGGCTCGTAGATCAGCGCGTAATTCTGCACCTTGACCTTGTCGCCCAGCACGACGCCAGGTCCGACGTAGGCGCCGCGTCCGATGATGCAGCACCGTCCGACCCGAGCGTTCTCGCGGACCTGGGCGAGGTGCCAGACGGTCGTCCCGGCCCCGATCTCGGCCCGCTGATCGACGTCGGCCGAGGCCTGCAGCCGCACCCCGGGCCTTTCACCTGCTAGTTCTGGCCCCTTCGCAGCAGCAGGGTCGTCCTGCGTCACGTGCACGTCCCTCCGCCACGGAGCCGACGTGACCGGCAGCCGGGGTGCCAGGCTGCCGCCAGCCCGGCTATAAGATCTGCGAGCCGCCGGTAGCTCGCATGGGCCACCGCGAACACGCCACGAGGAGTGAATGTGAACATTCGCGGGCAGAGTATCACGGCGATACCGCTCGTTGATCTTCGGGCGGCTCACGCCGAGGTGGCAGCGGAGATCCAGGCCGGCCTCGATGACGTCATCGCCCGCGCCGCCTTCATCAAGGGCGATGTGACGGCTGCCTTCGAGCAGGACTACGCAGCGTTCAGCGGTGTGACGCACTGTGTCGGCGTCGCTAACGGCACCGACGCGATCGAGCTCGCGCTGCGGGCGGCCGAGCTGCCCGGAGGCAGCGAGGTGATCATGCCAGCCAACACCTTCGTGGCGACCGCGGAGGCCGTGGTGCGAGCAGGCCTGCGGCCCGCGTTCGCGGACGTCGACCCCGACTACCTGCTCCTGGATCCGGCGAGCGTCGCATCGACGCTGGCCGAGAACACCTCGGCGGTGCTGCCGGTGCACCTATTCGGTCAGCTCGCGCCGATGGCACCCATCACCAAGGTCGCTGCAACGCACGGAGCTGTGGTTGTCGAGGACGCAGCGCAGGCGCACGGTGCCAGCCAGGACGGCAAGTCAGCCGGCAAATTCGGCCTGCTGGCCGGCGTGAGCTTCTATCCCAGCAAGAATCTCGGCGCGTACGGCGACGCGGGTGCGGTGCTGACCGATTCGGCGGAGCACGCCCACCGGGTGCGGCTGCTGGCCGACCACGGCTCCGAGCGCCACTATGAGCACGTCGCTATCGGCTTCAACTCACGCCTGGACGCGGTCCAGGCGGTCGTGCTGCGGGCCAAGCTGGCCAGGCTGGCGGCCGGCAACGCAGCGCGGCGGCAGGCTGCGGAGCGCTACCGTGAGCTGCTCGCCGATCTCCCCGAGGTGATCCTCCCCACGACGGCGCCGGGCAACGAGCACGTCTGGCACCTGTACGTGATCAGGGTGCCGCGTCGCGACCACGTCCTGCGGTTTCTCCATGAAGAAGGGATCCAGGCCGGGGTTCACTACCCGGTCCCGGTACACCTCCAGCCGGCGTTCCGGAAGTTCGGCTTCGCGCCTGGTGACTTTCCGACCGCCGAAGCCGCAGCTGGGCAGCTGCTGTCCCTGCCCCTGTACCCGCAGATTACGGTGGCACAGCAGCGCCGAGTCGCCGGTGCACTCCGCCGCGCGGCAGTCAGCTAGGCCGGTCCAACACGACCGCGGCCTGCGGCTGGCCCACAGCCACGGCCAGCCGGCTCTTACGCCAACTATCAGCGGCGTCATCGGCGATATGGCATGCTCAGGAGGCCAGCAATAACAATGCTGACGGGGACCGGGTAATCATCGGATCTTGCAATCCCGCAGCTGACTTGGAGGTGTAAGCGGTGGCTGCCGGCGCGAGCGCAATTCCGACCGAGATATGCTAGAAACGCGGGGCGTCCGGGTCGTTCATGTGATCGCTCGTTATCCGCCTATTGTCGGCGGTGCCGAGAAAGTCGCTCAGTCACTCGCCACTAAGCGGCGTAATCCAGCGAGTACTGTGGTGCTCACATCCCGCAATACCGAGGGGGCAGTAGACCCGGCAGAAACCGGCCTTGTTCGGCGGCTTCGGGCGCTGCAATTCGCTAATACCAAGATAATTCCTGGCCTGCCTGGCGCAATTTTGCGGCTGCCCCGCGGCAGCGTGATTCACCTGCACGTCAACTCCGCACTCGTGCCCGAAACCGTGTACGCGGCGCATGTGCTCCGTCGCACGCGATACATCGCCCATCTGCACTTCGACATCAGCACATCCAGGCATTGGGCCGGCCCTGTGCTCCGGCGTGTCTGGATGCCGGTCGTCCTGCGCCGTGTCCTGCGAGCTGCGGCCGCCGTCGTGGTGTTCACGGAGGAGCAACGACAGGCTGTCGCGTCGGCGTACGGTGTCGATGTCGGCCGGATTTTCGCCATGCGGAATGGTGTCGAAGGTTCCTTCTTCAACGACGACGAGCGCGTCCTGCCCGCTCGGCCCCGGCTGCTGTACGTGGGTCGCCTAGCGGTAGAGAAGAACGTGTCCGCGCTCCTTCAGGCGCTGGCGGGGATCTCCGAGCGCTTCGAGACGACGCTGGTGGGCGACGGCAATCTCGAGGCGGACCTCAAGCACGAGAGCGCGAAGCTGGGGCTGCGGAATATCCGGTTCTATGGGCGAGCAGCGGGGCAGGAGCTGCTCACTGCCTATCGCACAGCGGACGTTCTGGTACTGCCCTCACAACACGAAGGCATGTCGCTGGTCCTGCTTGAGGCACTGGCGATGGGGCTGCCTGTCGTGGCAACAGACATCTCTGGCAATCGCGAAGTAGTCCTCCACGGCGAGAATGGCCTGCTGGTCCCCCCCGGCGATCCGGCCGCGCTCAGGGGCGCCTTGCTCGAGATCATCGCGGACCCGGACAGATACCAGCGCATGAGCAGAGCGGCGAGAAAGCTCGCCGAACAGTACCGGTGGGAATCTGTCAGCGACGATTTCGAGCGTCTATACAGCTGGGTACGAGGACCCGCTGTCCGGTAGGCCTGGCGATACGAGTGAGTAGAGCGCCGGTTGCTGAGGATTACTCGGACGGGCGGCCAGTGCCGGCCGCCGGCCAGCGCGCGCATCGGACCGCGCTCCGGGCGGGCCGGCGAGGAATGCACACCGACTCCATGCTGCGCGGCTCGCTGTACCTCGTGGTCACTTCGGGACTGCAGGCGGTTATCGGCTTTGTCTTCTGGATAGTCGCGGCCCGATTGTTTGCCCCTGACCAAACTGGCCGAGCGAGCTCGCTCATATCCGCGTCACTATTTATTTCCATGCTTGCCCTGCTGGGGCTGAACAACTCATTCATTCGTTATTTGCCGACCGCGAGAAACCGACGCACGCTGATTACCGGCGGCCTGTCCCTGGTCACGATATGTGCGGTAGTGCTGGCTGCCGTGTATGTCCTTGCCGCCCCCACCATTGCTCCGCGGCTCGCATTCATTGAGCAGCGACTACCGCTGGCGATCGGATTCATCCTGTTCACGGCGGCCGCCAGCATAAATCTCCTGACTGATTCTATTTTCATCGGCTCGCATAAGGCTGCCTTCATCCCGCTTACGGATGGCGCAGTCGCCGGGACAACCAAGATAGCCGCCGTCGTTGCGCTCGCCGGGTTCGGGGCGTTCGGCCTGTACGCTGCGTCCACGGTCGGCCTCGCCGCCGCGGCGCTGGCCAGTGTGATCTTGATCTACGCTCGTCTTGGCTGGCGTCCAGAGTTCCGGGATTCGCTGGCCGCGCTCAGGCCACTGGTGCGATTCTCGTCTGCAAGTTATGCGACCGAGTTTCTCTCTATTATCCCGCAGTGCGTCCTGCCGATAATGGTCCTCGATCGGCTCGGCGCGGCAGCGGCTGCCTATTACTACATTTCATCGCAGGTGGCGGCTCTTACGTATTCAGCTTCGTACGCAATTCAGGCGACGACGCTTGCCGAAGGATCACGTCGGGATGTGGATCTCAGGACTCTGGTGAAGCGCAGCACGCGGCTGATGCTGATGGTGGCCCTGCCGGTCATCGTGGTGGTCATACTCTGCGGTCACTGGGTGCTGCTCGTCTTCGGCGCACGCTACAGCGAGCACGGAACGTCGACGCTGATTGTGCTGGTCGCGGCGGGGATACCGATCGCAGCGGTGGGCTTGATGGAGACGGTGCTTCGCCTGCTGGGGCGGCTCAAGGTCATTGTCTGGAGCAGCGTGCTGTTCGCGGTCGCGATCTGCGGCTTCGCTTGGCTGTTTGCCGGTCATGGCCTGCCGGCGGTGGCCGCGGCGTGGCCGGTAGGTACGGCGGCGAGCGGACTCCCTTGTGTCATCTCGTTGCTCCGCCGGCGGCCGGCTGCGGCCCGCCACCGGAGACCAGAAGGCAGCGCTCGGATGCTTGACCACGCGCTCCTGCCCGGACCGGGGCCGGAACCTGATCGCGACTTCGCTGACGTGCAGGCGGCTGGTCTCGCCCTGTTGCTGAGCCTCGCGGCCAGCGGCAACACCGCCCCCATCCCATTCCGCTTCGCTGAGTTTGAGCCGTCATCGGCACGTCTGGTGACGCAGGGCGAAGACATTCCAGGCCGTGACGCCGCCCGGGTGGCTCATCGGCACCGGATCGGCATCGATGACGGCAGGCACCGGCCGCGACACACATCGGCCCGACGGTAGGTCACGCATGGTCAAGGTGGATGAGTGACCCACGCACTGCACATCCCGTCGTGGGCGCGGAGAATCGGCGGCCGACTGCTGCCGGCTCCCCCCATAGCCAGCCAGGGAGCACACCCCGATCCGCTCGATCCCGCGGCCGCGGCGCCGCTGCGCGAGCACCTGCCGAGGGTGCAGCGGGAGGCGCTCGACAGCGCCGAGATGGGGTGGTTCCGTGCCAGCCTTCTCCTGCCCGGCGTGCTCGGCGTGCGCGACGCGATCGTTGACGACCTGTCGAGTTACTCGGGGCTGACCCCAGAGGAATGCGTGCACCGGTGCCTGACCTGGGAATCGTGGAGCGTGGCAGAGTGGCAGGCGGCCGACCGGTCCAGCCCGACCGGGCTGAGAGAGTTCTACCTGACCACGCAGTCGTGGGCGTTCGATCTGATGTGGTACGCCTACCTGCAGGCAGAGGGCTATGTCCCAGCCCCGAGCGTCCTCGCGCTGCGGGCTATCCCGGCGAGCGGGTCCGGCCGGGATCATCTCGACTTCGGCTCGGGGGCCGGATTCACCAGTCAGCTATTCGCCCGGGCCGGCTATCAGGTGGCCCTGGCCGACGTCTCCACGACGCTGCTGGACTTCGCCCGCTATCGCCTGTCGCGGCGCGGCGTGGCGGCCAGGTACATCGACCTCAACGAGGACAGGCTCGAGGTCGGCCGGTACGACGTCATCACCGCACTGGATGCGCTGACCCACGTCCCTGATCTGGCCGAGGTCGCCGCCAGCCTGCACGGGGCCCTGCGGCCCGGCGGCTGGCTGGTCACGAATTTCGATGTCCGGCCGCCGACGCCCGAGAGCGCCTGGCACCTGTATGAGGATGACCTGAAGCTGCGGGCCGTGATGCACCGCGCGGGTTTCGCCCCGCGCGGCCGCTTCGGTTCTTTTATCGTGTACCGGCGCCGGGACCGGTCAGGCCCGGGGTGGCGTCTCCGGCTCCTCTGTGACCGGGTGTTGCTCACGAGCCCCCCGCGTCGTCTCGCCCGCCGCTCGCGGCAACGCCTCGCCACTGCGGTGCACCGGATCGTCTCCGGCTAGAAGCCCGGCGTCCGCGCGTGAGTCACCGGCCCGGCACGCGGCTATCGCGCAAGGAAAAGCTGCGCGGCGGCGGCAGATGACCGGGCAGCCGCGCTAAACCGGCGATTGGTCGTGCGAATCAGGGGCTGATCCCATCTCGAACCAGGCTGAGTAACCACCGAGATGCAGTCGAGGAGCAGGGGCCCGCGGCCGACCCAGTTGATGACCTCCTGGCTGACGCACGTGAGGTCCGCGGCCGCGCACAGTTCGACGAAGCGGTCGGCGGTCACTGACTGGCCGCGCCAGTAGTTCCAGAGCTGTACGCCGTTCCTGGCACGCGCGGAGAACGGCGAGAGTGCCCGGCCCACCGCATCGACAAGCGCCGTGGTGCGACGATAAACCCCAAGGTTCGAGTGATGGAGGAAAGCAACGCCCGTCGGCGCGAGAACTCTGCGTAGCTCACGCAGATATGCTCCGACGACGTCCTGCTCGCAGTGGACGAGAGAGTCGAAGCTGAAGGCGAAGTCGACCGTGCTGTCAGCAACCATCGGCACGGATAGCCCATCGTTGACAAAGAACTGGGCGTGGTCCTGCCCGGCGAACCGCTCGGTGCAGGTGGCAACACACCGCTCGGCAAGGTCGACTCCGACATACGACTCGCACTGACCGAGCAGGAATTGCGTCCACCTGCCAAAGCCAGGTGCGATTTCCAGGATCGTTCCGGTTGGCAGGAAGCGAGCAATCCGCGGGTAGACGCACCTCTGCCACTGGGCCTCGGGACCGCCCCACGGCGCTGACCACTCGTCACCCCGACCAGCCCACCCATAACGATGGTCCCATTCGTGCCGGTTCCACGTCAGCGTCGGCATGGCGTCATGCTACAAGGACGCCCGTTTCGCGGCCCCGGTCAGGGAATACGCCGTTACGCCGTCAGCGCCGTGCCCCGGGCTTCCTGCCGCCCGCGGTCTGTAGCGCGCTTGACCAGGCATTTCTGAGTACGCCCCGCAGGTAAGCCGGAGGTCCCGCGAGCATCTGGCGGCCGCGTCGGAAGACCAGTTCGGTCCGATGCGGGACCGGTAGCTGGTCCGCTCGCGAACGTGATCCGCGCAGGTAGCGCACGGCCTCAGGGGCCAGCCGCACGAGGTCCCCGACGAGCCGCGGCCGACGACGCAGCAGGGCGACGTAGAAGGCGCCCATCCCGACGGCGTACCCGCGCAGCTGGCCGGCCGCACCGGCGAAATCGCGGTAATGATGGTGACGGACGAAGGCCGCAGGCTCGTAGGCGATGGTGAAACCGCTGAGCAACACGAGCGTGAGCGCCAGCGTGTCTTCCGCGCCAAGCGAGGGGGTCCCGGCTCCCAGCGCCTGATCGAAGCGGCCGATCTTCGAGAGAGCCGCCCGCCGGAACGCCATGTTTCCGCCCGCACCGAACGGCGGCTGTGGAAACAACGGACTTTGCGGGCCGTGCGCGGAGAAGATCGCCGGCTCAAAGCCGCGCCCTTTGCTATGGCCGCCGATCTCCTCGAATAGGAACTGCGCCTCGGTGTCCAGGCAGGCGGGCAGTATCAAGCCAGTCACACACGCGACGTCGCTGCCGCGGTCGAACCCGCGTGCGAGCGCTGCCAGCCAGCAGACGTCGGGTTCCTCGTCATCATCGATGAAGGCCACGATGTCACCCGAGGCCGCCGCGACACCCGCGTTGCGTGCCCGGGAGAGGCCAGCTCGCGGCTCGTGGAGATAGCGGTACCTGGCGGCGTCGAGCGACGCGACGTGGGCCCTCACGACATCTGCCCGCGGGCCGTTGTCGACAACGATGACCTCGAACGAGGGATACTGCTGCTTCTCCAGATGCCCCAGGCACACCTCGAGCTGAGCTGGGCGATTGTAGGTGCAGACGATCACGCTGATGAACGGCGGCGCGCCCAGCGCCGCGGCTCGTGCCTGCAGGAATGGCCAGGACTCGGCTGCCACGTCGAGTCCGTCGCCCGTCAGCCCCGCTGGCGCGGGCAGCCGAGCGGCCTCGAACCGCGAGGTAATGGCGTGCTGGAGGTCGTGCCAGAGGAGGGAGCCGAGGCGCGCCGGGCTGAGGCCGTCGGCATCGACGTCGACGATGCACGCCCCGATCGGCTCAGTGAGCAGCCGGACAAGTATCCAGACTCGCCGGTACTTGCCGTCGTAACTCAGGCCGGGCAACGGCTGGCTGAGCTCAATTTCCATGAGCTTGAGCCCGCGGAACTCGTCAGCACCGGCGGTGTCCGGGCCCGGCAAGGACAGTGGCGCGGCCACTTCTCTACCCACCTCGACCTCAGCGCCAGTTCAGGCGGTCTCAGCATTGCACTCGGCAGCCAGGGTATGCGGCGGGGCGTGCCCTCGCAGTCGCTCTAGCCGCGTGTCGCGGGGCCGGCCCGGGATCGCGAGGTTTCGGCTGCGGGCCGGCCGCGGCGGGCCGGGCACGCGGCAGGACCGAACTCTGGTGACCGACCGCACGTGTGCCAGGCTGAGCCGTATGGCGCGCGCAGGGCTGGATAAACGGCCTGCCGAGGTCTCGGCGATGTTTGACGCCGTGGCCGGTCGTTATGACGTGCTGAACGACGCGCTGTCGGGCGGGATGGACCGATGGTGGCGACGGGTGGTTGGCCGCGCGGTGGATGGCGGTTCCGGGCAGCTCGTCCTGGACCTGGCCGCGGGGACCGGGACCTCGACCCGCGCGTTCGCGCGGCGGGGGGCTCGGTCCGTGGCCTGTGACTTCTCGCTGGGGATGCTCCGCGTCGGCGCGCGCCGGCCGGCGACGGGGCTGGCGTTCGTGGCGGGGGATGCGCTGGCCCTGCCGTTCGCGGCGGCCACGTTCGACGTGGTCACGATCTCGTTCGGGCTGCGGAACGTGGTCGACGTCGGCCAGGCGCTGCGGGAGCTGCTGCGGGTGACCAGGCCCGGTGGACGGCTCGTCGTCTGCGAGTTCAGCCACCTGCCGCTGCCGCGGCTGAACGGGCTGTATGAACGGTACCTGTCCGGGGTGCTGCCGGCCGTGGCCCGTCGGCTATCCGGCAACGCCGAGGCGTATGACTACCTGGCGGAGTCGATCAGGGAGTGGCCGGCCCAGCAGGTGCTGGCGGGGCAGATCGCGGCGGCTGGCTGGTCCGGGGTGAGCTGGCGGAACCTGACCCTCGGGGTCGTGGCCCTGCACGAGGCACGGCGCCCAGGCTAGGGGTTTGACCTGCATAAAGGTCAGGGGAACGGGGGCCGATCGGCGGGCGGTCACCGCACCCTCGCGGCCGCTCGGCCTGACCGGCGCCACCGGCCGCGGGTCGCCCGGCCAGCAATGCCACGGCAGGACTAGACTTCGCAGCGGAAGCTCTTGTGAAGGGGTTCACAAGATAGATCAGGACGGGTCCGTGACCGAGCAAGTACCCCCCGCCGGTAGGCCGGACTTGCCCCCTCAGGATGCCGGTGCTCTCCCGCACGGCAACGCTCCTGTAGATGGCGAGATCGGCGCACGCGCCAGCGTGCCCGGCGGCGCCACGCGCGGCGAGATCGCCGACGTCATTGTCGTCGGCGCCGGCCCGGCCGGGTCTGCGGTGTCCTTTTACCTGGCGACCGCGGGCCTGGACGTGCTGCTGCTGGAGAAGGCCCACTTTCCCAGGGAAAAGGTCTGCGGTGACGGGCTGACGCCCCGCGCGGTCAAAGCGCTGACGGCCATGGGCGTGCCGCTGCCGGAGACCGACGGCTGGCTGCGGAACAAGGGGCTGCGGATCATCGGCGGCGGCGGCCGCATCGAGCTGGACTGGCCCGAAATGTCCAGCTACCCGGGCTACGGGCTGGTCCGGTCCCGGATCGATTTCGACCAGATCCTGGCCAGGCACGCGGAGAAGGCCGGCGTCCGGCTGCTCGAGGGCACGGCCGTGACGAGCCCGCTGCTCGACGATCGGACCGGCCGCATCATCGGCGTGACCGCCAAGGACGGCCGCCAGTTCCGGGGCCGGCTGGTCGTGGCGGCCGACGGTAACTCCTCCCGGCTGTCGGTGGCCATGGGCCTGCACAAGCGAGAGGACCGGCCGCTCGGCGTGGCGGTCCGCACCTATTACTCCTCGCCGCGGCACGACGACGACTACCTCGAGGCCTGGCTCGATCTCTGGGACGGCACCTGTTTGCTGCCCGGCTATGGCTGGATCTTCGGCATGGGGGACGGCACCTCCAACGTCGGGGTCGGCCTGCTCAACACCTCGGCTGGCTTCGGCGAGATCGACTACCGCGACCTGCTGCGCCGGTGGCTGGCGACGATGCCGGCCGAGTGGGGCTTCACCGAGGACAATCGGACCCAGCCGGTCCGCGGCGCCGCCCTGCCCATGGCCTTCAACCGGACACCCCACTACACGCGCGGCCTGGTGCTGGTCGGCGACGCCGCCGGGATGGTCAACCCGTTCAACGGGGAGGGCATCGCCTACGCCCTCGAGTCCGCCGAGATCGCCGCGCGAGTGATCACGCAGGCGCTGGCCCGGACCACGGCGGCGGGTCGCGAGCTCGTGCTGCAGAGCTACCCGCGGCAGCTCAAGGACGCCTACGGCGGCTACTACACGCTCGGCCGGATCTTCGTCGAGCTGATCGGCAAGCCGTCGTTCATGAAGTTCGCCACCAAGCACGGCGTGAAGCGCCCGGCCGTGATGCGGTTCAGCATGAAGCTGCTTGGCAACCTGACCGAAACCCGCGGCGGCGACGCCGTGGACCGACTACTCAACGCGGTGTCTAAGATGACGCCCGCGGCGTAACCGGCGATGACTGGCAAAACCGGCGGTGCCGCCGACGTTGGCGCCCATCGGGATAAGGGGGTGACAGGGCGATGAGCCTGTACGTGCCGATCCTCGTGCTCGGCATCCTCTCCGCGATCTTCGCGGTCTTCTCGCTGGTAGCAGGCGCGCTGGCCGGCCCGAGGCGATGGAACCGAGCCAAGCTCGATAGCTACGAGTGCGGCATCGAGCCGACCAGGCAGGGGCGGGGGATGCGGTTCCCCGTCAAGTACTACCTGACGGCGATGCTGTTCATCATCTTCGACATCGAGATCATCTTCCTCTATCCGTGGGCCGTCTACTTCGACAAGCTCGGCGTCTTCGGCCTGGTGGAGATGGTCACGTTCATCGTCACGGTGCTGATCGCTTACGCCTACGTCTGGCGCCGCGGCGGGCTGGAGTGGGACTAGGCAATGGGACTTGAGGACAAGCTGCCGAGCGGCGTACTGCTGACCACCGTGGAGAGGGTCGCCGGGTACGCCCGCGCCCACTCGGTCTGGCCGGCCACGTTCGGGCTGGCCTGCTGTGCCATCGAACTGATGGCGGTCGGGGGCCCGCGGCATGACCTAGCCAGGTTCGGTATGGAGAAGACCGGTTCGACGCCGCGGCAGGCCGACCTCATGGTGGTGGCAGGCCGGGTCAGCCAGAAAATGGCGCCGGTGCTGCGGCAGATCTATGACCAGATGCCCGATCCCAAGTGGGTGATCTCGATGGGCGTCTGCGCGTCGAGCGGCGGGATGTTCAACAACTACGCGATCGTGCAGGGCGTCGACCACATCGTGCCCGTCGACATCTACCTGCCCGGCTGTCCGCCGCGGCCCGAGATGCTGATCGACTCGATCGTCAAGCTGCACGACAAGATCCAGAACATGAAGCTGGGCATCAACCGGGAGCGGCAAATCACCGAACTGGAAGAGGCCGGTCTGCGCAGGCTGCCGCTGGTGGCAGGCCCGGACGAAGAGCAGCTGTCGGTGGCCGAGCAGGCCGTGCGGGAGTCGGATCCGTTCTACCGGGGCGACGAATTCGCGCCAAGGCGGCCGGTATGAGCGAGCCGGATGGCAACCAGCAGCCGGCGGTGCCCGACCCGGCAGTAGCGGCCGGGCAGGAGCGGCTGACCGAGCCGGTGGTGCGCACCGGCATGTTCGGCGTTGCTGGCACGGGCGACACCTCCGGTTACGGGGGCCTTCAGGTCCGCCGGCCCCCGCGGGTGCCCAGCCCGCGGCCGTACGGCTCGTACTTCGACGAGGTTGCCGACCAGCTGGAGGCGTCGCTGCCGACCTCAGGCACGAGCTTCGGCGCGGCCGTCGAGCAGGTGATCGTCGCCAGCGGCGACCTCACCTTCTTCGTTCGCCGCGAGCACCTGCCGGCCGTCGCGGCGCGGCTTCGGGACGACCCGGCGCTGCGCTTCGAGCTGTGCCTGGGGGTGTCCGGCGTGCACTATCTGGACGACCCCGGCGCCGAGCTGCACGCCGTGTACCACCTGCTGTCCATCACGCACAACCGCAGGGTGCGGCTGGAGGTGACCGCGCCCGACGCCGACCCGCACGTGCCGTCGCTGGTGGGCGTGTACCCCACCTGCGACTTCCACGAGCGGGAGACCTGGGACTTCTTCGGCCTGGTGTTCGACGGTCACCCCGCGCTGACGCGGATCGAGATGCCGGATGACTGGCGCGGGCACCCGCAGCGGAAGGACTACCCACTCGGCGGTATCCCGGTGGAGTACCGCGGCGCTACCATCCCGCCCCCTGAAGAGCGGAGGGCTTACGAATGACCGCTCCGGCCGACCATCAGACCAACGGCGGAGCTGCGGATGACGCCGACGAGGACCGCTACGAGCAGGATCCGTATGACATCGACTCAGGCGACGACTACGACGAGGGTCGCGTCTACCACGTCAGCGGCGAGGACTGGGACGAGGTCGTCGCGGCGGCCGGGGAGGACCGGCAGGGTGGTGAGCGCCTGGTCGTCAACATGGGACCGCAGCACCCGTCCACGCACGGCGTGCTGCGACTGGTTTTGACCCTCGACGGCGAGAGCGTCACCGAGGTCCGGCCGGTGATCGGCTACCTGCACACGGGCATCGAGAAGAGCATGGAGTTCCGTACCTGGACCCAGGGCGTTACCTTCTGCACCCGGATGGACTACCTGTCGCCGCTGTTCAACGAGACCGCCTACTGCCTGGCGGTGGAGAAACTGCTGGGTATCGAGTCCGAGGTGCCCGAGCGGGCCAACGTCATCAGGGTGCTGATGATGGAGCTGAACCGGATCGGCTCGCATCTGACCGCGGTCGGGACAATGGGCTTGGAACTGGGCGCGTCCACCGTGTTCACGTACGGCATGCGGGAGCGGGAGAAGACGCTCGACCTGCTGGAGCTCATCACCGGTCTGCGGATGAACCACGCCTACATCCGGCCCGGCGGGGTCTCGATGGACCTGCCGGCCGGCGCGCTGGAGCGGCTGCGGGACTACGTCCGGATCATGCCGGGCCTTCTTGGCGAGATCCGGGCTCTCTTCGATGCCGCGCCCGTGTTCCTGGCCAGGAGCAAGAACATTGCGTACCTGGACGTGACGGGCTGCATGGCGCTTGGGGTCACCGGCCCGATTCTGCGTGCCGCCGGGCTGCCGTGGGACCTGCGGAAGAGCCAGCCGTACTGCGGCTACGAGACGTACGAGTTCGACGTGCCAGTTCGGGACACCTGTGATCCCTTCGGCCGGTATCAGGTTCGGATGGACGAGCTCGATCAGTCGCTGCGGATCATCCGGCAGTGCGTGGACCGGCTGGCGGGCGGGCGGCAGGGTGACGAGCCGGTGATGATCCGCGACGCTAAGATCGGCTGGCCAGCCCGGCTCGCGCTCGGGCCCGACGGGATGGGCAACTCACCCGACCACATCGCGCACATCATGAGCCAGTCGATGGAGGCCCTCATCCATCACTTCAAGCTGGTGACGGAGGGCTTCCGGGTCCCGGCCGGTCAGGTGTACGTGGCCATCGAGTCCCCTAGGGGCGAGCTTGGCTGCCACGCGGTCAGCGAGGGCGGTACCCGGCCGTACCGGGTGCACTTCCGGGATCCGTCCTTCACGAACCTACAGGCGGTCTCCGCGATGTGCGAGGGCGGTATGGTCGCCGACGTGATCGCCGCGGTGGCCAGCATCGACCCCGTGATGGGAGGCGTGGACAGGTAATGGCGCTGACCGAGGAGGCACGCGCCCGGCTCGCACCACAAGCAGCCGAGATCATCGGCAGGTACCCGACGGCCCGCTCGGCCATGCTGCCGCTGCTGCACCTGGTGCAGTCGGAAGAGGGGTACGTGTCCGAGGATGGCATCGCGTTCTGCGCGGAACAGCTCGGGCTGTCCGAGGCCGACGTCACCGGCGTGGTCTCGTACTACACCATGTACAAGCGCAAGCCGGTCGGCGAGTACCACGTCGGGGTGTGCACCAACACGCTGTGCGCGGTGATGGGCGGGGACGCGATCTTCGCCGACTTGAAGGAGCACCTGGGCGTCGAGGTCGACGAGCCGACCCCGGATGGCAAGGTCAGCTACGAGCACGTGGAGTGCAACGCGGGCTGCGACTACGCCCCGGTCGTGATGGTGAACTGGGAATTCTTCGACAACATGACCCCGGCGAAGGCCAGGAACCTCGTGGACGCCCTGCGCTCGGGCGCCGACGTGTCGCCCTCCCGCGGCGCGCCCCGGCTGTGCACCTGGAAGCAGGCGGCACAGATACTGGCCGGCTTCCCCGATGACCAGGCGGCGGGCGGTCACACCGCCGGCGCGCCCACGCTTGCCGGGCTCCGCATCGCGAAGGCGGCGGGCTGGACGCCTGATGATGATGATCCTGCCAGCACCAGGAACGGGGCCGCCGGGGCCGATTCCGCCGGTAAGGGGAGCAGCCAGTGAGCACGATCCTGACCCCCGAGCTGACCGCGCACTGGGACGATCCGACCTCGTTCTTGCTGTCCAGTTACCGCCGCCATGGGGGCTACCAGGCGCTGCGGAAGGCCCTGGCCATGGAGCCCGATCAGGTCATCCAGACGGTCAAGGAGTCCGGGCTGCGGGGCCGGGGCGGCGCCGGCTTCCCGACCGGTAATAAGTGGGCCTTCATCCCGCAGGGCGATGGCAAGCCGCACTACCTTGTGGTGAACGCCGACGAGTCGGAGCCGGGCACGTGCAAGGACATGCCGCTGATGATGGCATCGCCGCACACCCTCCTCGAGGGCGCCATCATCGCCTGCTACGCCATCCGGGCGAACCTGGCCTTCATCTACGTGCGCGGCGAGGTGCTGCACGTGATCCGTCGGCTGCACAACGCGGTGGCCGAGGCCTATGAGGCGGGCTACCTTGGCAAGAACATCCTCGGCTCCGGCTTGGACCTGGACGTCGTGGTGCACGCCGGCGCCGGGGCGTACGAGTGTGGCGAGGAAACGGCGCTGCTGGAGTCGCTGGAAGGCAAGCGGGGCCAGCCGCGGCTCAAGCCGCCATTCCCGGCCACCGCCGGGCTGGACGCCTGCCCCACCGTCGTGAACAACGTCGAGTCGATCGCCAGCGTGCCGTTCATCATCAGGAACGGAGCCGCGGCGTTCGCTGCGCTCGGCACCGAGCGGTCGAAGGGTTTCGGCATCTTCTCGCTGGTCGGCCACGTCACCACGCCCGGCCAGTACGAGGCGCCGCTCGGCACCACCCTGCGCGAGCTGCTGACTCTGGCGGGCGGAGTGCGCGCCGGGCACCGGCTGAAGTTCTGGACTCCGGGCGGGTCGTCGACCCCGATCCTCACCGACGAGCACCTCGATGTGCCGCTGGACTTCGAGGGCACGGCGGCAGCGGGCACCATGCTGGGCACCCGCGGGCTGCAGATCTTCGACGAGACCACGTGCGTGGTCCGAGCGGCGCTGCGGTGGACCGAATTCTACCGGCACGAGTCCTGCGGCAAGTGCACCCCGTGCCGGGAAGGCACGTACTGGATGGCGCAGATCCTCACCGACCTGGAGCGCGGTGCGGGCAGCGAGGGCGACCTGGACAAGCTCCTCGACATCAGCGACAACATCGTAGGCCGGTCGTTCTGCCCGTTCGGTGACACGGCGGTCAGCCCGGCCGTGTCGTCGATCAAGTACTTCCGTGCCGAGTACATCGAGCACCTGCGAATTGGCGGCTGCCCGTTCGACCCGGCCGCGTCCACGCTGTTCGCGGAGGAGAGCGCCCGATGACCGTGCAGACCACTGGCCCGGCCGGCAGCGCAGCCAAGCCGGCCGACGGCGTCCGGGTGACCATCGACGGGTTCGAAATCACCGTGCCGAAGGGCACGCTGATCATCCGCGCGGCCGAGCTGCTGGGCATCCAGATCCCGCGGTTCTGCGACCACCCGCTCCTCGACCCCATCGGTGCGTGCCGCCAGTGCCTCGTGCAGGTCGAGGGCCAGCCCAAGCCGCCCGCGTCCTGCACGACCGTGGTGACCGAGGGCATGGTGGTACGCACCCAGCTCACCTCGCCGGTCGCGGAGAAGGCGCAGCGCGGCATGATGGAGCTGCTGCTGGTCAATCACCCGCTTGACTGCCCGATGTGCGACAAGGGCGGCGAGTGCCCGCTGCAGAACCAGGCCATGACGACCGGGCAGGGCGAGTCCAGGTACTACCTGACCAAGCGCACGTTCCCCAAGCCGATCGCGCTGTCCGCGCAGGTGCTGCTCGACCGGGAGCGGTGCATCCAGTGTGCCCGCTGCACGCGGTTTGCCGACCAGATCGCCGGCGACCCGCTCATCGAGCTGGTCGAGCGGGGGCCGCAGGAGCAGGTCGGCACGGCGGACGGGGTTCCGTTCGACTCCTACTTCTCCGGGAACACCGTGCAGATCTGCCCGGTGGGTGCGCTCACCGGCGCCTCGTACCGGTTCCGCGCCCGGCCCTACGACCTGGTGTCGACGCCGAGCGTGTGCGAGCACTGCGCGGCGGGCTGCCGCCAGCGCACCGACCACCGGCGCGGCGCGGTGACGCGGCGGCTCGCGGGCAGCGACCCCGCGGTCAACGAGGAGTGGAACTGCGACAAGGGCCGGTGGGCGTTCACCTACGCGACCCAGCCGGACCGGCTGGTGTCGCCGCTGGTGCGGGACGAGGACGGCGTGCTGCAGCCGGCGTCGTGGCCCGAGGCGATCGCCGTGGCGGCGCGCGGGCTGGCCGCCGCCCGCGGCCGGGTCGGCGTGCTGCCCGGCGGGCGGCTCACCGTCGAGGACGCCTACGGCTACGCGAAGTTCGCGCGCGTCGCGCTCGGGACCAACGACATCGACATGCGGGCAAGACCGCACTCGGCCGAGGAACTGGAGTTCCTCGCCGACCACGTGGCGGGCCGGCCCGGGCTCAGCTACGCGGAGCTGCAGCAGGCACCCGCGGTGCTGCTGGCCGGGTTCGAGCCAGAAGACGAGTGCCCGATCGTGTTCCTCCGGCTGCGCAAGGCGGTCCGCGGCGGCCACCAGGCGGTGTACTCCATCGCTGCGCTGGCCAGCCGCGGCCTGTCCAAGCTGGCCGGCACGCTGCTGCCGACCGTACCCGGCGCCGAGGCCGCCGCGCTGGCCGCGCTCGCCGATGGCCCTGACTCGGCGCTCGCCGCCAGCCTGCGCGAACCCGGCGCCGTCATCCTCGTGGGCGAGCGGCTCGCCGAGGTGCCAGGCGCCCTGTCCGCGGCCGCCCGGCTGTCGGCGCAGACCGGCGCCGGGCTGGCCTGGATCCCGCGGCGGGCCGGAGAGCGCGGCGCCCTCGAGGCGGGTGCGCTGCCGAACCTGCTGCCCGGCGGCCGCCGGATCGGCGCTTCGGTGACCACCGAGGTGGCCACGACCTGGGGCACGGGCTCGCTGCCGACCGCGCCCGGCCGGGCCACCGGCGAGATCCTCGCCGCCACCGCGGCCGGCGACATCGAGGCGCTGCTCATCGGCGGCGTCGACCCCGACGACCTGCCCGACCCGGCGTCCGCGCTGCGCTCGATCGAGGCGGCCGGCTTCATCGTGAGCCTCGAGCTGCGCGTCAGCGCGGTGACCGACCGGGCCGATGTGGTTTTCCCGGTGGCCGCGGTGGCGGAGAAGCCGGGCACCTTCGTCGACTGGGAGGGCCGGGGCGGATCGTTCGAGGCCGCGCTGCCGGTGCCGACGGTGCGGACCGACCTGCACGTGCTGGCCGCGCTGGCCGACGAGATGGACGTGCACCTGGGGCTGCCAGACATCGCGTCGGCCCGTCGCGAGCTCACGGTGCTGACTCAGGCGCCAGCCCCGGTCGGTCCGGCGCGCGATGACGCCCCGCTCGGGCGGATCAGCCAGCTCCAGCCCGAGCGTCCGGGTCCGGGCCGGGCATTGCTGGCCACCTGGCATAATCTGCTCGACGCGGGCCGCATGCAGGACGGTGAGCCGAACCTGGCTGGCACGGCGCGGGCCGCGGTCGCGCGGCTGTCCGCCGCTACCGCAGCGGAGGTCGGCACCGCCGACGGCGGCAAGGTGACCGTGGCCACCGGCCGCGGCACGATAACAGTTCCCGTGGAGATCACAGACATGCCTGACCGGGTCGTCTGGCTGCCGACCAATTCGGCGGGCAGTGCCATCCGGCGCCAGCTGGCCGCCGGGCACGGCAGCCTCGTCTCGGTGCGGAGCGCGGAATGAGAGGCCTCGCGGCCGCGCCGGCGGCCTCCAACGTCCCGACGCTCGCCAGCTTCGGGCACGACCCGTGGTGGCTGGTCCTTGTCAAGGTGCTGATCATCTTCCTGTTCCTGATGCTCGGGACCCTGTTCATGATCTGGGCCGAGCGCAAGGTCCTCGGGCGGATGCAGCAGCGTCCGGGCCCGAACCGGGCTGGCAAGTTCGGCCTGCTGCAGTCCCTGATGGACGGCATCAAGCTGCCGCTGAAGGAAGACATCGTTCCGCGCACCGTCGACAAGGTGCTGTTCTGGCTCGCCCCGGCGATCGCGGCCATTCCGGCGTTCATCGGCTTCGCGGTCATCCCGTGGGGCCCGATCGTGTCGATCGCCGGCCACCGGACGCCGCTGCAGCTCACCGACCTGCCGGTCGCGGTGCTGCTGATCCTCGCGATGAGCTCGATGGGTGTGTACGGCATCGTGCTGGCCGGCTGGTCATCTCGGTCGCCGTACCCGCTGCTCGGAGCCCTGCGCAGCTCGGCGCAGGTGATCAGCTACGAGATCGCCATGGGCCTGGCGTTCGTGCCGGTCTTCCTGTACGCCGGGTCGCTGTCGACCTCGCAGATCGTGGCGGCGCAGATCCACGGTGCCGAGTTCCACTTCTTCGGCTACATCTGGCACTGGCCGTCCTGGTACGCGATTCTGCTGCTGCCGTCGTTCCTCATCTACCTCATCACCATGGTCGGCGAGACCAACCGGCTGCCGTTCGACCTGCCGGAGGGCGAGGGCGAGATCGTCGCCGGCCACATGACCGAGTACTCGTCGCTGAAGTTCGCGCTGTTCTATCTGGCCGAGTACGTCAACATGTTCACCGTTTCCGCCCTGGCCACGACCTTGTTCCTCGGTGGCTGGCGGGCGCCGTGGCCGCTGTCGGTGTGGCCCACCTTCGACGACGGCTGGTGGCCGGTGCTGTGGTTCCTGTGCAAGGTGGCCGTGCTGATGTTCGTCTTCCTCTGGCTGCGCGGCTCGCTGCCAAGGATCCGGTACGACCAGCTCATGCGGCTGGGCTGGAAGGTGCTGATCCCGTCCGCGCTGGCCTGGACGCTGATTGTCGCGACCGCGCGGGTGTACCGCCAGCAGGGGGCCAGCCCGGCCGTGTACATCATCGGCGGCGGCATCATCGCGGTCCTCCTCGCGCTGCTGTGGCGGTGGGAGTCGGCGCCGCAGCGCGCCGAGCGGCTGGCCGCTGAATCGGCGGAAGCGCGCGTTGCTGCGGGGGAGGAACCGGCGCCCGGCCCGGCGTTCCCCACCCCGCCCATGGATCTTCCGCACTACCACGGAATCGGCATCGCCACGAGCATGCCGGTGCTCGCCGGCGTGGCCGACGACGAGGCAAAGGAGGGGTACCATGCCTGAGTTCTTCGACTCGGTCAAGGGCTTCGGCGTCACCTTCCGGCAGATGTTCCGCAAGGTCGACACCGTTCAGTACCCCGAGCAGAAGCTGCCCACCGCGCCCCGGTTCCACGGCCGCCACCAGCTCAACCGCTGGCCGGACGGGCTGGAGAAGTGCATCGGCTGCGAGCTGTGCGCCTGGGCCTGCCCGGCCGACGCCATCTACGTGGAGGGTGCCGACAACACGCCGGAAGAGCGCTACTCGCCCGGCGAGCGGTACGGCCGCGTGTACCAGATCAACTACCTGCGCTGCATTCTGTGCGGGCTGTGCATCGAAGCGTGCCCGACCCGGGCGCTGACCATGACGAACGACTACGAGCTCGCCGATGACAACCGCGAGAGCCTGATCTGGACCAAGGAACAGCTCGTGGCGCCGCTGCAGCCGGGCATGGAAGCGCCGCCGCACCCGATGCGGCTCGGCGACAGCGAAGAGGACTACTACCGGCTCGGCGCCATGCTGGCGCGGTCGCAGGCCGGAACCGAGCCCGGCACCGGCGGGTGGAACCCGATCCAGGACGAGCCGCACCAGGACTGGCCCGCGCAGGACCTGGCCGGTGAGCGGGGGAGCGCGCGGTGACACATTCCATCGTGCTGGCCGGGCCGGCGGCCGAGACGACCCGGCTGCTCATCTACTGGGTGCTGGCCATCGCCTCGGTGGCGGCCGCGCTCGGCATGATCCTGGCGCGCCGGGCGGTGCACTGCGCGCTGCTGCTGGCGGTCGTCATGCTGTCGCTGGCCGTGTTTTACCTGATGAACGGTGCGCCCTTCCTGGCCTTCGTCCAGATCATCGTCTACACCGGCGCCGTGCTGATGCTGTTCCTGTTCGTCCTCATGATCGTCGGCATCACCGCGGCCGACTCGACCATCGAGACGATCCGCGGGCAGCGGCTCTGGGCGGCGCTGGCCGGAATCGCCATGCTGATCCTGCTGAGCCTCGTCATCGGGCACGCGGTCATCGGCCCAGCGGGAAAGAGCAGCGCTCAGTTCGGCAACTCAAACGTGACGGCGCTGGCGCACCTTATCTTCACCAGATACGTTTTTCCGTTCGAGATCACCAGCGCCCTGCTGATCACGGCCGCGGTCGGCGCGATGGTGCTGGCGCATCGCGAGCGCCTTCGGCCCAAGCCGACCCAGCGGGAGCTGGCCGCCGCCCGCATCGCGAGCAACCACCCGACGCCGCTGCCCGGCCCCGGCACCTATGCGCAGCACAACAGCGTAGACATGCCCGCGCTGCTGCCCGACGGCAGCCAGGCCGAGCTGTCGGTCAGCCCGGTCCTGTCGGGCGCCGGGCGTGCAGAGCGACCGCCCGCCCTGGGCGGTCCGCAGCCAGGCGGCGAGCAGCCGCCCGCCGTGGCGGGCCAGGGGCCCGCCTCCGGCCCGGAAGCAGGTGACCGGTAGTGGTAAGCCCGGCGCACTTCATCGCGCTCTCGGTGATCTTGTTCGTGATCGGCGCCGTCGGGGTGCTTGTCCGGCGCAACGCGATCGTGGTGTTCATGTGCGTCGAGCTCATGCTCAACGCCGCCAACCTGGCGTTCGTCACGTTCGCCCGGATGCACGGCGCGCTCGACGGGCAGGTGATCGCCTTCTTCGTCATGGTGGTGGCGGCCGCCGAGGTAGTCGTCGGCCTGGCCATCCTGACCGCTATCTTCCGGGCCCGCAGGTCCGCGTCGGTCGACGACGCGAACCTCATGAAGTACTGACGAAAGGGAGCCATGACCGGCTCAGCCGACGGTACGCTCGCGCACTCCGCCGTGGCGATCGCGACGCTGCACGCCACCGGGCTCCAGGACGCGGCCTGGCTGCTGCTCGCCTTCCCGCTGCTCGGCGCCGCAGTCCTGCTGCTCGGCGGCAAGCGGACGAACTCCTGGGGTCACCTGGTGGGCGTGGCCATGCCGGTGCTCGCGTTCGTGTACGGTGTCGCCGCCTTCGTGCAGATGCTCGGCTACCCGGCGGCGCAGCGCTCCCGTGACCTGACCATCTACCAGTTCATCGACGTCGGCCGGTTCCAGGTGCCGATGGGCCTGCAGCTGGATCAGCTGTCCATCTGCTTTGTGCTGCTGATCACCGGTGTCGGCTCGCTGATCCACATCTTCGCGGTCGGCTACATGTCGCACGACCCGGAGCGCCGCCGGTTCTTCGGCTACATGAACCTGTTCCTCGCCGCGATGCTCCTGCTCGTGCTGGCCGATAACTATCTCGGGCTGTACGTCGGCTGGGAGGGCGTGGGCCTGGCGTCCTACCTGCTGATCGGCTTCTGGCAGTACAAGCCTGCGGCCGCGGTCGCGGCCAAGAAGGCATTCATCGCCAACCGAGTCGGTGACGCCGGCTTGTCGCTGGCCATCATGCTGATGTTCTTCCAGTTCGGCTCCGTGACGTTCACTGGGGTGTTCGGCGCGGTCGGGAAGGCGAGCCACGGGGTCGTGCTCGCCATCGGACTGCTGCTGCTCCTCGGCGCGTGCGGCAAGTCCGCCCAGGTGCCGCTGCAGTCCTGGCTGCTGGACGCCATGGAGGGCCCGACCCCGGTGTCCGCCCTCATCCACGCCGCGACCATGGTGACGGCGGGCGTGTACCTGATCGTCCGGTCGGCGCCCATCTTCGACCTGAGCGCGGGCGCCCGGCTCGCCGTCGCCATCGTCGGCGCCGTGACGCTGCTGTTCGGCGCCATCATCGGATGCGCGAAGGACGACATCAAGAAGGCGCTGGCCGGCTCCACCATGAGCCAGATCGGCTACATGATGCTGGCCGCCGGCCTTGGGCCGGCCGGTTACGTGTTCGCGATCGCGCACCTGCTGGCGCACGGCTTCTTCAAGGCCGGGCTGTTCCTCGGGGCCGGCTCGGTCAAGCACGAGATGGACGACGAGGTCGACATGCGCCGCTTTGGCGGCCTAGCGAGGGTGATGCCGATCACGTGGGTCACCTTCGGCCTCGGCTACCTCGCCATCATCGGCGTGCCGCCGCTGTCCGGGTTCTTCACCAAGGACCCGATCATCGACGCCGCGTTCGCCAAGGGCGGCACCTCCGGCGCGCTGCTCGGTACCGCGGCGCTGATCGGCGCGGGCATCACCGCGTTCTACATGACCAGGGTCATGCTCATGACGTTCGCCGGCGAGCGCCGCTGGGACGAGAAGGTGCACCCGCACGAGGCACCGCCGGTGATGACCTCGCCCATGATCGTGCTGGCCATCGGCTCGGTGGCGGCCGGCGGCTTCCTGATCCTCGGCAACCGGCTGCTGAACTTCCTCGGGCCGGTCACCGGCGTGCCCCCGACCCTGCACGGTATCTGGACTCCCGCGGGCAGCGCCGCGCTGGCGCTGGTCGTGGTCGGTGCCGCCATCGCGTACCTGATGTACGGGCGCCGGGATGTGCCGGTGACCGCGCCGGCCGGAAGCCCGGTCACGGTGGCGGCTCGGAAGGAGCTGTACGGGAACGCCGTCAACGAGTCCCTGCTGATGCGACCCGGCCAGTGGCTGACCCGGCTGTCGGTGTACTTCGACAACCGTGGCGTCGACGGCATCGTCAACACCGTGGCGGCCACCTTCGGCGGATCGTCGGGCCGGCTGCGCCGGGTGCAGACCGGGTTCGTCCGCTCGTACGCGCTGTCCATGCTGCTCGGAGCCGTGCTGCTGGTCGGCGCGCTGCTGCTGGTGCGGCTGTAGAAATGGTGAGGCTGGCGAACTGATGAGCTCCTTCCCCTGGCTGACGGTTGCGGGCGCGATCCCGCTGGTTGGCGCCATCGCGATCGCGCTGACGCCGGGCAGGTCGGCACCGGGCAGCGACGCCGACCGGCGCGCCCGCGACCTGCTGGTCAAGCGCATCGCGCTGGCGTTCTCGCTGCTCACGCTCGTCGTGGTCGCCGTGATGGCGGCTCAGTTCTCGCCCGGCGGCCCGCGGTTCCAGTTCCAGCAGGTCTACGAGTGGATCCCGCAGTTCGGCGTGCACTACGCGGTCGGTGTGGACGGCATCGCGCTCGTGCTGATCCTGATGTCCGTGGTCCTGATGCCGGTCGTGGTGCTGGCCTCGTGGAACGACGTCGAGGACGTCACGGCCAGCGGCGGCAGAGTCGCGGGCACCACGCCGAGCACCAGGGCGCCGCGAGCCCGCAGCGTGAAGTCCTACTTCGCGATGATGCTCGTGCTCGAGACCATGATGATCGGCGTCTTCGCGGCCACCGATGTCTTCCTGTTCTACGTGTTCTTCGAGGCCATGCTCGTGCCGATGTACTTCATGATCGGTAGCTACGGCGTGGGCCAGCGGCAGTACGCGGCGGTGAAGTTCCTGCTCTACAGCCTGCTCGGCGGGCTGCTGATGCTGGTCGCGGTCATCGCGCTCTACGTCTACTCCACGCACGGCGGGCACACGGAGGGCACGTTCCTGTTCACTCAGCTCACCCACCTGGCGCTCAGCCCCACGACGCAGAAGTGGCTCTTCCTCGGCTTCTTCGTCGCGTTCGCGATCAAGGCGCCGCTCTGGCCGTTCCACACCTGGCTGCCGGACGCGGCGACGTCGGCACAGCCCGGCGCGGCCGTGCTGCTGGTCGGCGTGCTGGACAAGGTGGGCACGTTTGGCATGATCCGGTACTGCCTGGACCTGTTCCCCGCGGCCGCGCACTTCTTCACGCCGCTGGTGATCGTGCTATCGGTGATCGGCGTGCTCTACGGCGCCGTGGTGGCGATCGGCCAGGCCGACCTCAAGCGCCTGATCGCCTACACGTCGGTGTCGCACATGGGCCTGATCACCCTCGGCATCTTCGCCATGACCAGCCAGGGCCAGGCGGGTGCGACGTTCTACATGGTCAACCACGGTTTCGCGACCGGCGCGTTGTTCCTCATCGCCGGGTTCCTGATATCCCGCCGCGGGTCGCACCTCATCCGCGACTACGGCGGCGTGCAAAAGGTCGCACCCGTGCTGGCCGGGTTGTTCCTGATCGCAGGCCTCGCCGGGCTTTCGCTGCCCGGCCTGTCCACCTTCGTCAGCGAGTTCCTCGTGCTCGTCGGCACGTTCACCCGGTACCAGGCAGCGGCGGTCCTTGCCACCGTCGGCATCATCCTGGCCGCGATCTACATCCTGTGGATGTACCAGCGGACGATGACCGGCCCGGTGAAGCCGGAAGTCGCGGCCATGCCCGACCTCAAGGCCAGGGAGCTGTGGGCCGTCGCGCCGCTGATCGCGCTCGTCGTGGTGCTCGGCGTCTACCCCAAGCCCGCGCTGGACATCATCAATCCGGCGGTGCACGCCACCCTGGCCGGCACGCACAGCACCGACCCGGTGCCGGCCCACCCCGCCACGGCGAGTACGTCGGCCAGCCACACCACGAGCAGCGGGCACCACGTCCGGCGGCTCGCTGACAAGACGGCGCTGGTGTCGCACGTGCCGGTCCATCTCGCCCCGCACAAGCAAGGGAGCTCGGCGTGACCGGGACCGTCGCGGCGTCAGTGTCGACCATCGCAGCGCCGCACTTTGAGTGGGGCCTGCTCTCCCCGATGCTGCTGGTCTTCGGCGCGGCGCTCGCCGGCGTGCTGGTCGAGGGCTTCGCGGCCAGGGAGCTGCGGCGGCCGCTGCAGGTGGTGCTCACGCTCGGCAGCCTGGCCGGGGCGTTCATCCTCACCATTGTGCTGGCGGCGACCAACTCGATCTTCGCCGGGGACAAGCCGGGCGCGGTGGTCGCGGTCGGCACGGTCGGGGTAGACCGGCCCACGCTGTTCATCCAGGCGACGATCATCGTGCTGGCCTTCGTCAGCGTGCTGCTGATAGCGGAATCGTCGGACGAGGTGCGCGCGTTCACGCCGCAGGCGGCGGCCGTGCCCGGCAGCGCGGAAGAGCGCGAGGGCCTGCTGGCCGGCGTGCAGCATACCGAGGTCTACCCGCTGACGCTGTTCGCCGTCGGCGGCATGCTGCTCTTCCCGGCGGCGAACGACCTGCTGACCATGTTCATCGCGCTCGAGGTCCTGTCGCTGCCGCTGTACCTGCTGTGCGGCCTGGCGCGGCGCCGGCGGCTGCTGTCGCAGGAAGCCGCGATGAAGTACTTCCTGCTGGGCGCGTTCTCGTCGGCGATCTTCTTGTTCGGCGTCGCGATGCTGTACGGCTATGCCGGCTCGGTCCGGCTATCGGCCATCGCCAACGCCGCGCAGACCAGCACGGCGTCCGCCACGCTGCTCTATGCGGGCATCGCGCTGCTGGGCGTGGGCCTGCTGTTCAAGATCGGGGCGGTGCCGTTCCAGGCCTGGAAGCCAGACGTATACCAGGGCTCGCCCACGCCAGTGACGGCGCTGATGGCGTCCTGCACCCTGGTCGCGGCGTTCGGGGCGCTGCTGCGGGTTTTCTACGTGGCCTTCGGCCAGCTCATCTGGGACTGGCGCCCGGCGATGTGGGCGGTCGCCATCCTGACCATGCTCGGCGGGTCGGTGATCGCGATCACCCAGACCGACGTCAAGCGGCTGCTGGCGTATTCCTCTATCGCGCAGGCCGGCTACATCCTCACCGGCGTGATCGCGGCGAACACGGCGGGCCTGTCAGGCAGCCTGTTCTACCTGGCGGCGTACGGCTTCGCCACCATCGGGGCCTTCGCGATCGTCACCCTGGTCCGCGACCGGGCGGGCGAGGCCGGGCACCTGTCCAGCTGGGCCGGTCTCGGCAAGCGGTCCCCCCTGGTCGCCGGTGCCTTTGCGCTGTTCCTCATCGCGTTCGCCGGAATCCCGCTGACCAGCGGGTTCACCGGCAAGTTCGCGGTGTTCCGCGCCGCCATCGAGGGTGGCGCGACGCCACTCGTCATCATCGGCGTGATCAGCAGCGCCATCCTGGCGTTCCCGTATGTCCGGGTCATCGTGCTGATGTTCTTCAGCGAGCCGGCCGAGGAAGGCCCGGTCGTGGTGCGGCCGAGCGCGTACACCGGCCTCGCCGTGGCCATCGGTGCCGCTGTCACCATCGTGCTGGGAATCATCCCGCAGCCGCTGCTGAGCCTGGCCAACCACGCCGCGACCCAGTTGTTCGTCCGCTAACGGACACCGTCCGTTACGCTGCTGTCCGCTGATCGTGGCGCGCTGCTAGCAGATAGCCTCACCTAAGACCGGCCGAGGAGCTCCGGCCAGGCCTGACGAGGAGTTCGGTGTGATTGCCGCTGTAGGGATGGAACTCACCGACGCGACGCTCGCCGCCAGCGTGGAGGCCAGCCTGGCGCTGGTCGAGGACGGCCTTCGGGCGGCGGCGCATGCCCAGCACGACGTGCTCCACGACGCGTCCCTCCACCTCATCGACGCGGGCGGGAAACGGTTCCGGCCGATGCTCCTGCTGCTGGCCGCCCAGTTTGGCGACGCCAGCGACGAGCGTCTCGTGCCCGCCGCCATCGCCGTCGAGCTCACCCACCAGGCCACGCTGTACCACGACGACGTGATGGACGAGGCAGACACCCGGCGCGGCGGCCAGAGCGCCAACTCGCGCTGGGACAACGCGATCGCCATCCTGACCGGAGACTTCCTGTTCGCGCGTGCGTCGCTGATCCTTGCCGATCTCGGGCCAGCGGCCATCAAGATCCAGGCCGAGACCTTTGCCCGGCTGGTCACCGGCCAGATCGCCGAGACCGTCGGCCCTCGCCCCGGTACCGATCCGGTTGACCACTACCTCTTTGTGGTCACGGAGAAGTCCGCGTCGCTGATCGCCACCGCAGGCCAGTTCGGCGCGATGTTCTCCGGTGCCCCGGCCGACGTGGTGGCGCGGATCACGGCCGCCTGCTCCGCGCTCGGCGTGGCGTTCCAGCTGTCTGACGACATCCTGGACGTGACGAGCGAGTCGGCCCAGTCCGGCAAGACGCCGGGCACCGACCTGCGCGAGGGCGTCCGGACCCTGCCGATGCTGCACGCCCTGCGGATCGCCGGGCCCGCGGACGCGCGGCTGATGGAGCTACTCGGCATGAACGAGCTCGCGGACCCCGCCCTGCACGCCGAGGCGCTCGCGCTTTTGCGCCAGCACCCCGCCCTGGAGCTGGCCAGGGCGGACACCCGCCAGTGGGCCGAGGCTGCCAGGACGGAGATCCTGGGACTGCCCGCCGGGCCGGCCCGCGCGGCGTTCGAGGCCCTTTGCGAGTACGTCGTCGAGCGCACCGGCTAGCCGGCTATCCCGGCCGCCGCCCGGTCGCCAGGCCGCGGGTAGCGTGGTCGATAAGGCCCATCGGCCGCACACCGACATACGACATCGGGCCGGGAACACCGCCGTTCCCCGCCCGGTTGTCGTTGCCGGATGGAGGAGGTCACTGTGAGCATCTTCGGATCGCGAAAGACGCAGCTGGTGACGGCGGAAACAGCGCTGCCAGGGCGCTCGACGCCGCTGCCGGTTTCCGACCGGCACGAGGTTCTTGGTACGCCACTCCGGCCGCCGTATCCCGAGGGCACGCAGCTCGCCGAGTTCGCGCTCGGCTGCTTCTGGGGCGCGGAGAAGATGTTCTGGCAGACGCCTGGCGTGGTTTCGACGTCGGTCGGCTATGAGGGAGGATTCACCCCGAACCCGACCTACGAGGAGGTATGCACCGGTCGGACCGGACACGCCGAGACGGTGCTCGTGGTCTTCGACCCCGCGAAAGTGAGCTACTCCGAGCTACTGCGGCGGTTCTGGGAGGCCCACGACCCGACGCAAGGCATGCGGCAGGGCAACGACATCGGCAGCCAGTACCGGTCGGTGATCTTCTACCACGGCCCCGAGCAGCGGGCTCAGGCCGAGGAGTCGCTAGCCGCGTACCAGAAGCGGCTGACCGAGGCGCGCTACGGCGAGATCACCACGCAGATCGTCCCGGCCGGGGAGTTCTACTTCGCCGAGGATTACCACCAGCAGTACCTCAGCGACGCCAAGAACCCGTACGGCTACTGCCCCGACCACGGCACCGGCGTGTCCTGCCCGATCGGCGTGGTGAAGGCCAGCGACTGAGCCCGTCGCCGCCCGCGCGCGCCGCCAGGAGCGGCCGCGACATCGGCGGACACCCCTGTGCAGGAGGGAAACGGTCACATGTCGTACGTGCGACGGATATCGGCCACCGACGCGGTCGATTCCGGCTACCCCGGCTACCAGGTCGTCATGGCGGCGAGCCCCGAGAGCGCGACGGTGCTGGCCGGCTTTCTCGGCGACGGCGGACACCCGCCGCTCCATACGCACGAGGTTGACCTGTTCTTTGTCGTCCTTGAAGGCAGTACGACGATCCGGCTCGGACGCGATGATCGTCACGTCCAAGCCGGAGAGGTGATCTATATTCCTGCCGGACTCCCGCACGGCAGCGACAATCAGAGCGGTGCCGCCGAGCGCCATCTCGAGATCCTGATCCCAGGGGTTCGCCCAGGAAGGCCTTTCCTGACACCGGTCAAATCTGCCGATGACGTCCAGCTCCCGGTTACCCCGCCGCACGTCAGCAGCGGCTCGGGCCCGCCCACGGAGGTGACAGGCCAGGAAACACGATGGGTGCTCACGGACGGGTCGGCAGGCGGCCGCACCGCACAGGTAACTGCGGTGGAGCGGACCGGCCCCGAGGACCCGGCCCCACCGGCGAGCCTGCCCGACGACCGGCTGGTTGTCGTGACGCAAGGCGAGCTAACCGCCGAGATGGCGACAGAGCCGGCGGCCGTCCCTGCGCAGGCAGTGATCGTCATCCCGGCTGGTATCGAGCACCGCATCTGGAATGCATCATCCACCCCGGTCCGCTATCTCGACGCCGACGTCCCGGCGCCCGCGGCCTATGTGAAACTCGCCCCAGCCCCAGCCCAGTAGGCGACGCGCGACGTAGCAGCCGCATAAGTGCGGCTATACCACCAGCAGTCCCTGGTTGCAGGCGGCATGGCCTGCCCGACCGGGTGGCGCGGCTCAGCAAGGGTGAGCAGCCAGCAAAATCACCCCGGGGTTAAGGAACTGCCGCATCGGGAACGCCAAGGACGGTAATCCAGTGCGTGCTGTGACGGCTAAAAAACCGGATAGATGAGAACTTAGCTATTCCGGGAAGTTTCGCCGCTCGGTCCCGACGTCATCGTCCAGTGCCGGGACATCGACAATGTTGGGCACTGCAACGAGAAAGGTCAGCCAACCGTACGAAAGGATTGCCATGACCAGCATGCCAGCCTCGGCCGGCGCCAGCACCGAGAAATTGGTCGCACTCGTCACCAATGGGTCTCAGTTCGCAGGACCGGCGGCCATCCTCGGCCTGAACCAGCTGAACTGCCGGATCTACGCCCATGACCCTTCCCTCTCGGACAACTCCCAGCGAGACGCGTTCGCGTCCGCCCACAACGGCGTCATCCCCCTCGCCGGGGACCGCCTGTCCGTGGCAAAGGACGTCCTCAAGACAGAAGGGCGGCTCGACATCCTGGTCGAGAACCCGGCACCTCGCGGAGAGGCCCATGCCACCGACGACGACAACACCGAAGCGCTCGACAAATGGCTCGACGACGCCGCGCGCGAAGTCATTACCGAGCCGTTCAAGTTGCTCAACTTCGCGGCCCGGACAATGCGCCAGCAGTCACGGGGCGTGATTATCTTCTTCACCTCAGCGACGTGGGACCGGCCGCAGCACGGGTCGGTGTACTACTCCGCGATGCGGGCCGCCTACCCCTGCCTGGCGCTTGGGGCGGCGCGTGATCTTGGCGCCGCAGGGGTCCAGGTGAACTGCGTCGCCCCAGACTTCCTGGAGAGCAAGGAGTACTACCCGCCCAAGCTGTGGAACCAGCCGGAAAAGAAGAAGGAACTGGAAGAGCT
>JASHPF010000367.1 GCA_030038295.1 Streptosporangiaceae bacterium | reverse complement strand
TGGACCGCCACCTGGCTGGCGGTGCTGCCGTTCCTGATCAACACCGCTGGCTGGCTGCTCACCGAGAGTGGTCGGCAGCCGTGGATCGTGCAGGGCATCATGCTGACCAAGAACGGCCTGTCGCCCTCGGTCAGCACGGCCTACCTGTGGATCAGCATCCTGGTGTTCGTGCTGCTCTATGGCACGCTCGGCACCGTCGATCTGATCCTGATGCTCCGGTACTCGCGCAAGGAACTGCCAGCGGCGCCTGCCGAGGCCGGAGCGGACCAGCGGGTGCCCGCGATGGAGTACTGAGGTAGCGCCATGGCGTTCGTCCCGTTCTGGTTCATCCTCATCGTCATCCTGTGGACCGGGTTCTTTGTACTCGAGGGCTTTGACCTGGGCGTCGGCATGCTGCACGGCATCGTCGGCCGGGATGAGGACGGCAGGCGCGCCGTCATCAACACCATCGGTCCGCTGTGGGACGGCAACGAGGTGTGGCTGATCACTGCCGGTGCCGCGATCTTCGCGGCGTTCCCGCTGTGGTACGCCACCTGGTTCTCCGGGCTCTACCTGGCCCTGGTGCTGCTGCTGGTCGCGCTCATCTTCCGGGGGGTGTCGTTTGAGTACCGGAGCAAGAGCCCGCGCGAGCGCTGGCGCGGGACCTGGAGCTGGCTGCTGACCGTCTGCAGCCTGCTGGTCCCGCTGCTGATCGGCATCGCGCTCGGCGACCTGCTGCACGGGTTGCCGATCAACGCCAGCCATGAGTACACCGGCAGCTTCTGGGATCTGCTGCAGCCGTACGGGATCATGACAGGCGTCACGCTGGTAGCCATCTGCGTGCTGCACGGGGCCACCTTCATCGCGCTCAAGACCACGGATCAGGTCCGCGCGCGCGCCTGGCGGGTGGCCAGGTACAGCGCGCCGATCACGGCGCTGCTGGTGATCGCGTTCATCGCGTGGACGCACGTACAGGCCCGCGGCGGTGCGTTTCTCAACCCGGTCGAGCTGATCGCCTGCCTGGCCGTGGTGGCCGCGGCCGTGCAGGTGCAGGGCCACCGCGAGGGCTGGGCGTTCGCGGCCACCACCCTTACCATCGCGATCTGCATCACGACGATCTTCACCGACCTGTATCCGCGGGTGATGGTGTCCAGCACAAGCCCGGCGTACTCGCTCACGGTGTACAACTCGGCATCCCCGCCCTACACGCTCAAGGTCATGACGGTGGTGGCGCTCGTTCTGCTGCCCCTGGTGCTCGGCTACCAGGCCTGGACCTACCACGTGTTCCGGCAGCGGATCAGTGTCCATCACTTCCGTCCTGCGGCGGCACCCCCGGTGCCGCAGCGGCCGCTGGCCGGCGCCACCGCGACCGGGACCGCACCTCAGCCGCGCAGGGGCAGGGCCTTGCATCTGCGCCGGCGCACCTGACTGGCTACGAAGGAGCTGACATGTCAACGGACAAAGCAGACGCGCTGGTGATCTTCGGCGCTACGGGTGACCTGGCCAAGCTCGAGACCTTCCCGGCACTGGTCGGCCTCGTCGAGCGCGGCGTGCTGGACGTGCCGGTGATCGGGGTGGCGAAGAGCGGCTGGGGGCTGGAGCAGTTCCGGGACTACGCGAAGGCGTCGCTTACCCTCAACAAGCTCGACCCGGCAAGCCCGGCCGCGACCAGGATGCTGAGCCTGCTGCGGTATGTCGACGGTGACCTGGACGACGATCGCACGTACGCCGCGATGTCGGACGCCATGGGCAAGGCTGCCAGCGCGCTGTATTACCTCGAGGTGCCGCCGCCGCTGTTCGGGCGGATCGCCCAGGGTATCTCCGCGGCAGGCCGGGCGGAGAACGCACGAGTCATGGTGGAGAAGCCGTTCGGAACCGACCTGGCCAGCGCCGGGCAGCTCAACGATCAGATGCACCGGTTCTATCCGGAGGATGCGATCTACCGGGTGGATCACTGGCTCGGGCTGGATCCGGTCGAGAACATGCTCTTCATCCGGTTCGCTAACGCGATGATCGAGCCACTGCTCAACCGCCACTACGTCGGGAGCATCCAGATCACCATGGCGGAGGCGTTCGACGTATCCGACCGCGGCCGGTTCTACGACCGGACCGGAGCGATCAGGGACGTCGTGCAGAATCACATGCTGCAGGTGCTGGCCAGCGTGCTGGCCGAGCCACCGGACGGCCGCGGGATGGACTCCTGGCGGGCATCGAAGTCCGAGCTCATCGGCGCGCTCCGGCCGCTGGACGCGAAGCGCGCCGTCCGTGGCCAGTACGACGGCTACCTCGACGTGGACGGCGTCGCGGCCGGCTCGACGACAGAGACCTTCGTCGCCGTGCGGACCGTTGCCGACTCCTGGCGGTGGGCGGACGTGCCGATCCTGATCCGGGCAGGCAAGTGCATGCCGGTGACGGCGACCGAGGTGACGTTCCAGTTCCGGCGGCCGCCGCACGACGCCTTCGGGCTGGACTACCGGTCGGTGCAGAACGAGCTTCGGTTCCGGATCTGGCCGGCCGCCCAGGCCGCGCTGAGCCTGGTGGGAAAGAAGCCCGGCGCCGACTGGGCACCGCTGCAAGAGGACCTCACCTTCGCCGAGCAGGCCGGAGCCGACATGCGGCCGTATGACCGGCTGATCGGCGCGGCGCTGAGCGGCGAGCGCTGGCTGTTCGCCCGGCAGGACACCGTCGAGGCCGCCTGGCGGGTGGTGGACTCGGTGCTGGGCGACCTCGTTCCCGTCCGCGGCTATCCGCGGGCTAGCTGGGGCCCCAAGGAGGCCGACGGGCTGCTGCCGGACGGGGCCGTGTGGCACAACCCCGTCTGAGTAATCCGCCAGCCGGTCACTCGCGGCTGCGGCCGGTCGACCCGCGGCTGCTGCGGCACGCCCGGGCCGCCCGCGGCTACCTCCTCATCGCCGTCGGCCTCGGGCTGGTCACCACCGGGTGCGTGCTCGCCCAGGCCGGGCTGCTCGCCCGGGCCCTCGCCGGCGCCGCTCGCGGCACGGGCACGGCCGCGCTCGCCGATGCGCTCGTGGCGCTGCTCGTCGTCG
>JASHPF010000366.1 GCA_030038295.1 Streptosporangiaceae bacterium | reverse complement strand
GGCGCGCTCGCCGAGCGCGCGGTCGTCCCGGTGCTGCCGGCCAGGGAGGAGTTCCCGTACGCGATCCGCCAGGTGTCAGAGGCGATCGGGTCGAACGGCTCCACGTCGATGGGCTCGGTGTGTGCGTCCACCATGTCGCTGCTGGACGCGGGCGTGCCGCTGAAGGACATGGTCGCGGGCATCGCGATGGGCCTGATTCATGAGGGCGGCGAGTACGTGACGCTGACCGACATCCTCGGTGCCGAGGACGCGTTCGGTGACATGGACTTCAAGGTGGCGGGGACCAGGGACGTGATCACGGCCCTGCAGCTGGACACCAAGCTCGACGGCATCCCGGCGAGCGTGCTCGGCGCCGCGCTCCTGCAGGCGCGCGGCGCGCGGCTGACCATCCTCGGCGTCATGCGCGAGGCCATCGACTCGCCGAACGAGATGAGCGAGCTGGCGCCGCGGATCATCACGATCAAGGTGCCGGTTGACAAGATCGGCGAGGTCATCGGCCCTAAGGGCAAGATGATCAACTCGATCCAGGAGGACACCGGTGCCGACATCACCATTGAGGACGACGGCACCATCTACATCGGCGCGACCGACGGCAGCTCCGCCGAGGCCGCGCGGTCGGCGATCAACGCCATCGCCAACCCGCACATCCCCGAAGTGGGCGAGCGGTTCCTCGGCACCGTGGTCAAGACCACGACCTTCGGCGCCTTCGTCTCGCTGCTGCCAGGCCGCGACGGGCTGCTGCACATCACCCAGATCCGCAAGCTGCACGGCGGCGCCAGGATCGAGAACGTCGACGACGTGCTGAAGGTCGGCGACAAGATCCAGGTCGAGATCCGCGAGATCGACGACCGCGGGAAGCTGTCGCTGGTACCGGTCGAGGTGGTGGAGCGCGAGGCGGCCGGAGAGGACCTCGGCGGCGGCGACGAAACCCGCTCCCGTCCCCGTCATGACCGCGGCGACCGGCCGTCGGGCCGCGACCGCGGTGACCGGGGGGACCGCGGTGACCGGGGGGATCGCGGCGAGCACCACCGCACCCGGCAGCGCAGCCGGACCGGACCCGGCGGGAGCGGGGGACCGGTCAGCTACGACCCGGGTAACTCGTGACGGCAGGACGATCATGACGGCTGGCGCGCAGCGGCTGGCCGGCGGCGAGGCGATCTATCGCACCGTGCTGCCGGGCGGGCTGCGGGTGGTCACCGAGAAGCTGCCGGCGATGCGGTCCGCGGCGTTCGGGATCTGGGCGGGCGTCGGCTCGCGGGACGAGGATGTCCTGCACGCCGGCGCCACGCACTACCTCGAGCACCTGCTGTTCAAGGGCACCGCACGGCGCAGTGCGCTGGAGATCTCCGCGGCGATGGACGCGGTCGGCGGCGAGCTCAACGCGTTCACCGCCAAGGAGTACACGTGCTACTACGCGCGGGTGCTCGACGAGGACCTGCCGCTCGCGATCGACGTGCTGTGCGACATGGTCACCGGCTCGCTGCTCGAGCCGCGGGATGTCGACGCGGAGCGGGGCGTCATCCTCGAGGAAATCGCGATGAACGAGGACGACCCGGCCGACCTCGTACACGAGGCCTTCGGGGCGCAGCTGTTCGGTGACACCCCGCTCGGCCGGCCCATCCTCGGCACGGTTGAGTCCATCAACTCGATTACCCGAGACCGGATTGCCGAGCACTACCGGGCCAGGTACACCCCGGACAATCTCGTCATCGCCGCCGCGGGCAGCCTGGACCACGAGCACGTGGTGGAGCTGACCAGGGCCGCGTTCGGCGCGTCGCTGCTGTCCGGCGACGCCGAGCCGGTGCCGCCGCGGCTGTCCGGGCCCGCGGCGGAGGCGACCAGGAGCGGCGTCGCGGTTGGCACGGGTGTCCGGCTCGTGTCTCGACCGGTTGAGCAGGCCAACCTGGTACTGGGCTGCGGCGGGCTGGCGCGCACCGACCCGCGCCGGTTCGCGCTCGGGGTGCTGAACGCCGCGCTCGGCGGCGGCATGTCGTCGCGGCTGTTCCAGGAGGTCAGGGAGAAGCGCGGGCTCGCGTACTCGGTGTACAGCTTCAGCTCGCAGCACGCCGACACCGGGCAGTGGGGCGTCTACGCTGGCTGCCTGCCGGCCAAGACCGAGGAAGTCCTCGCCATCTGCCAGGACGAGATCGCCAAGGTGATCGAGAGCGGACTGACCGACGAGGAGCTGGACCGGGGCAAAGGCCAGCTGCGTGGCTCGATCGTCCTCGGCCTCGAGGACCCGTCGTCGCGGATGAGCAGGCTCGGCAAGTCCGAGCTGGTCTACCCGCGGCTGGAGCCGGTCGAGGAGATCCTGGCGGAGATCGACGCGGTCAGCCACGACCAGGTGCGCGAGGTGGCGTCGCTCGTCCTCGGCCAGCGCATGGCGCTCGCTATCGTGGGGCCCTTCGACGACGACGGGGCCTTCGGCGCGGCGCTCGCGAGCTAGCCAGAGCAGCACGCAGGCGCGTCGGCTTGGCCGCCGCCCGGCGTTGGCTACGCCGCCGCGCTTTGCCGGGCGCAGCAGTCGCGGTACCTGTTGCCGCTACCGCACCAGCACAGCGCTCGGTCCTTCGGTGGCCACCGCACCGGGGCCGGCAGCGTGCTCGCCAGCGCGCCGAAGGCGGTCATGGTCGAGCTGGCCAGCGGATCGGCGCGGGACCACTCGAGGAACCCGGCGAACTGGCCGAACTCGGCCGCGACCAGCCAGTGCAGCCCGGCCGTCGCACCGTCGGCCATGGCCGTCTGCACGCGGCCCGTGTGGCCACGCCACGGCGCGCCGAGGATCGTCGCAAGCTCGGGCAGCTGCCGCATGAGCCGGGCGTACTCCGGCTCTGGCCACCACACCAGCCGCCCGTCGTGGCCGGCCGGCCACGGCGGGTGGGACGTCACGGTCGCCGCCGCCTCGGGCAGGCTGCCCCACCGCGCCCGCGCCGCCGCCGGGTCGTCCGGGTCGCAGCCGTCCGCGGTCATCGTGGCGCGGATCTTCACCAGTCGCTCCTTGGCGTCGGCTAACACGCGCCGGGCTGTGCGGTCGGACCCGCCGGGCCCGGCGAGCGCCTCGTCGAGCCAGCCGCTCGCCTGTTTCCCGTAGCCAAAGATCGTGGCCGCTGCGCTGATGCCCATCAGCGTGGGAGCCCAGCTCAGGCTCGGACGCTGGCGGAGCAGCGGCTGGACTAACGCGTCCAGTGCCGCGAAGTCGCCCTGCTCGGCGAGGGTCCTGGCCAGCGCGTCGGTGGCGACTCCGAGCTCGCCCGGAAGCGCGAGCGCCACTGCCTCGCGCAGAATCTCGACCGCGTCGGGCAGCAGCGCCGGGTCATGCTCCAGGGACAGCAGGTCGGCGGCGCGAACCCGGACCAGCGTCGGATCGACACCCTGGAGCCGATCCGGGTCGTTCGCCACCGCGAGCAGCTCGTCCACCACCGGCCGCACTGCCCGGCCGCGCGCGGCGAGGGCCGGCGCGAACAATAGCGTGTCGTAGTCGACCAGCTCCGGTAACGGCATGATCCCGACAATACCGGTCCAGCCCGCACTCAATCGGCAATCCGGGAGGGAGTGTCGGCCAGACCGGACAGCGGCGCTCGCCGGAGCACGGTCGGCTCGCTGGAGCCCCGCGTCCTGCACTACGGTTCGGTCATGTCGTCCACCGGCGCACCTGGTCCGTTGCTCGGCACGGGGCGGACCGCCGACGTGTTCGACGTCGGCCGCGACCGCGTGCTGCGCCGGTACCGCGTCCCCATCGACGCGACCGTCGAGGCCGAGCTCATGCGCTACCTCGCCGCGGCGGGCTTCCCGGTGCCAGAGGTGTACGACGCCGACGGCCGGGACCTGGTGCTGGAGCGGCTAGACGGACCGGACATGCTGGCCGAGCTCGGTCGGCGACCCTGGCTGATCCCGCGGCACGCGCGCACGCTGGCAGACCTGCACGACCAGCTGCACCAGATCACCGCGCCGGCCGGTCTGCCCGCCGCCGCCGGGCGGGACGGCACCGCGCTCGGCGCCGGCACCGCGGTGCTACACCTGGACCTCCACCCGGCCAACGTCATGCTCACCAGGCGGGGTCCGGTGGTCATCGACTGGGTCGGAGCACGCGCCGGTGCGCCGGGCGTGGACGTGGCCATGGCCTACGTGATCCTGGCGACCGCGGACACCGACCTGATCCCGTTGTGGCTCCGGCCGGTCATCCGGTGGCTCCGGACGGCCTACTGCGGCCGCTTCGCGGCCGCGGTGCGGGACAGCCCGTGGCCGCACCTGGCCAGCGCGGCCAGGGCGCGGATCGCCGACATGAACACGCGGCCCGCCGAGGCCGCGCGGCTGCAGCGCATCGCGGAGCGCGCCGAGCACGGCGGAGAGTCGGCGCGGCCGAGCTAGTACCCGGCCGGCGGCAGCGTGGCGCTCGGGTCGGCCAGCCAGGCCCGGACCTGCTCGCCGTGCTCGTCCAGCGCGGGCGGCGGCAGGTCGTAGCGCGGCCGGGTGGCCGAGAACGTCAGCGGGTTGCGGATGCCCGGCACCGCCGTTTCGCCGCCGCCTGCCTGCACGATCGGGTCGAGCCCGATGCGCTCGGCGAACTCCACCCCGCCGGCGACGCTGTTGATCGGGCCGCACGGCACGCCGGCGGCGATGAGCAGGTCGAACCACTCGCTCGCCGGGCGCTCCTTGAGCCGCTCGACCAGCAGCGGGCGGAGTTCGTCGCGGTTCGCCGTGCGGCCAGAGTTGGCGGCGAACCGCTCGTCGGCGGCCAGTTCCGGCGTACCCAGCACGGCGCACAGGTTGCGGAACTGGGCGTCGTTCCCGGCTGCGATGACCAGGTCGCCGTCCCCGGTCGGCAGCGGCTCATACGGGAACAGGCTCGGGTGCGAGTTGCCCATCCGGTGCGGCACCACGCCGGCCGACACGAACGCGCCCGTCTGATTGACCATGCCGGCGAGCGCCGCGGACATGAGGTTGACCTCGACGCGCTGGCCCTCGCCGGTGCGGCGGCGATGGTCGAGCGCGGCCAGCACGCCGATGGCCGTCTGCAGGCCCGACATCACGTCGAACACGGCGATGCCGGCTCGGTAGGGCGGCCCGTCGGCGTCGCCCTGCAGGCTCATCATCCCCGACATGGCCTCGACGATCAGGTCATAGCCCGGCAGGTGCGCGCCGCCGCCGCCGCCGAAGCCGGTGATCGACGCGTAGATGATGGCCGGGTTGGCCGTGCGCACGGTGTCGTAGTCAAGCCCGAACTGCCGCAGTCCGCCCGGCTTGAAGTTCTCAATCATGATGTCGGCGCGCCTCGCTAGCTCGGCCGCGAGCGCCCGGTCCGCCTCGTCCTTGAGGTTGAGCAGCACGGATCGCTTATTCCGGTTCACCGACAGGTAGTAGGTCGAGATCCCGCTGCGCACCGGCGGCACCCAGTGCCGGGTGTCGTCGCCGCCAGGGCTCTCGACCTTGATGACCTCGGCGCCGAGGTCGCCGAGGATCTGGGTGCAGTACGGTCCCGCGAGTACCCGGGAGAAGTCGGCGACCAGCAGGCCCGCGAGCGGACCCGGCGGCGGGGGACTGGCGGGGTCTCCGGGCGCGACCTGGCCTGGCGTGACAGACGTGTCGTCCATGGCTCTGCTGGCTCACCCTCCGGTCGGCGGATCGTCGCCAGGTTACCCGAGGGCGCGTTCCGCGTACTCCTTGAGCTGCGCCAGCTCGACGGCCCAGCCGCTGCGGTTCTTCTCGACGGCCCTGGCCTGCTCGGCCTCGCTGACGTGCAGGCCTGCGAAGCCGGTCTCGACGACCCGGAGCAGCGTTCCGAGCGGGACCTCGGTGAGCGTGAATTCCACCAGCGTGCCCGTTCCCTCCCTAGGCTCAGTGCCGGGTTCGTGAGCCCAGCGGAAGGAAAACGCGCTCGGTGCCGCCACCTCCTCGATGATCGCGCGGTACACGCCCTCCCCGGTCCAGCCGAACCGGGCCCGGCCGCCCGGCCGAGCGTCAATCTCGGCCGAGTCGCCGAACCAGCGTGCCACGTGGTCCGGCTCGGTCAGCACCGCCCACACGCGTTCGCGCGACGCGTCGATGATGACGTCGCGCTCGATCCAGTCCTGTGCCATGCCGTGTTCCTTCCCGCCCGGCCGGGCGACAATAGCCCCGAACGCCTGCCGCGCTTACCCGCAGCCAGGAGGAGCCATGGGACGACTCGACGGCACGGTAGCGGTCGTGACCGGCGCGACCCGCGGCGGCGGCCGCGGGATAGCGCTGGCGCTCGGCGCGGAAGGCGCGGTCGTGTACGTGACCGGACGCAGCATCAGGGGCAACCCGACGGTCGCGGATACGCCACGAGGCGTCGAGGACGTCGCCGAGGAAGTGTCCGCGCGCGGCGGCACCGGTGTCGCGGTTCGCTGCGACCACACCAAGGACGAGGACGTGCAGGCCCTGTTCGACACGGTCCGCGCCGGGCACGGCGGCGTCGACGTGCTCGTCTGCAACGCCTGGGGCGGGTACCTGCCGTACGACGAGGAGCTCGGCTGGTTCGCGCGGCCGTTCTGGCAGCAGTCGATGGCCCGCTGGGACGGCATGTTCACCGCCGGCCTGCGGGCGCACCTGGCCACCTGCCTGTTCGGGCTGCCGATCATGCTGGAGCAGGGTCGCCCAGGGCTGATTGTGCTGACGACCTTCACCATGGGTCGCCGCTACCTGGGTCATCTGTTCTACGACGTCGCCAAGAACTCGGTGTGCCGGATGGCAGCTGGTCTGGCCGAGGAACTCCGCGACACCAACGTGACCGCCGTCGCGCTCGCGCCGGGCTGGATGCTGTGCGAGCGCATGACCGGGCTCACCGACAGCGAGCGCGCGCAGACCGAGTCGGTGGAGTATGTCGGTCGCGCGGTCGCTGCGCTCGCCGCGGATCCCTCGGTCAGCCGGCGGGCCGGCCACACGCTCACCGTCGGCGGTCTCGCCCGTGAGTACGGCTTCACCGACGTCGACGGCCGGCAGCCGATCCCCTACCCGATCGAGCCGTGACCGCCGGCTTAGAGCTGACCCACGCTGGTCACGGTCACGACCGCGGTGCCGGCCTCGTCGGAGGCGGCCAGGTCCACGGTCGCGGAGAAGCCCCAGTCGTGATCTCCGGCCGGGTCGTCGAAGATCTGCCGCACGGACCAGAAGCCGGGTAGCTGGTCGATGATCAGCATGGCCGGGCCGCGCGCGTCCGCCCCGGTCCCGATCGAGTCGTGCGCCGCGAAGTACCCGTCAAGCGCCGCCGCCCACGCGGCTGCGTCCCAGCCGGCGTCCGCGTCCAGCGCGCCCAGCTCGTCATGACGGCGCAGCGCTGCCAGCTCCACCCGGCGGAACAGCGCGTTGCGCACCAGCACGCGGAACGCCCTGGTGCTGGCCGTCAGCGCGGGCGGCCGGTCAGCCGCGAGGTGCTCAGCCTCCTCGACCGGGTTCCGCAGCTTCTCCCACTCGTCGATGAGGCTGTGGTCGGTCTGCCTGACCAGCTCGCCGAGCCACTCGGTGACGTCGGTCAGCTCCTCGGTCCTGGCCTCCTCGGGCACGGTCTGCCGCAGCGCCTTGTAGGCGTCGGCGAGGTAGCGGAGCACCAGCCCCTCGGACCGGGCGAGACCGTAAAAGCCGACGTACTCCGCAAACGTCATCGCCCGCTCGTGCATGTCGCGGGCCACCGACTTCGGCGACAGCTCGTGGTCGCGCACCCACGGGTGGCCGCGCGCGTACATCTCGTAGGCCGCCTGCAGCAGATCGGCGAGGGGCATCGGGTACGTCACCGACTCCAGCAGGTCCATCCGCTCCTCATACTCGACGCCCTCGGCCTTCATCGCCGCCACCGCCTCGCCCCGCGCCCGGAATAGCTGCGCGCCCAGCACCGGCCTGGGGTCGTCCAGCGTCGACTCGATCACCGACAGCACGTCGAGCGCGTACTCCGGGGACTCGCGGTCCAGCAGGTCGATCGCGGCGAGCGCGAGTGGCGAGAGCGGCTGGTTGAGCGCAAAGTCCGCTTGCAGGTCCACGGTGAGCCGGACGCAGCGGCCGTCGGCGTCGGGTACCTCGAGCCGCTCGACCACCCCCCCGGCGAGCAGCGCGCGGTAGATCGCGATCGCGCGGTGGATATGCCGGCGCTGGGCCGGCCGGTCCTCGTCGCTGTCGGTGATGAGGTGCTTCATGGCCGCGTACGCGTTACCCGGCCGGCCGATCACGTTCAGCAGCATGGCGTGGCTGACCCCGAAGCTGGACCTGAGCGGCTCGGGCTCGGCCGCGACGAGCCGCTCGAACGTCGGGAGCCCCCAGGACACCATGCCGGGCGGCGGCTTCTTGCGCACCACCCGGCGGCGTTTGCGCGGGTCGTCCCCGGCCTTGGCGAGCGCCCGCTCGTTCTCGATCACGTGCTCGGGCGCCTGCACGACGACCCGGCCGAGCGTGTCGAACCCGGCTCGCCCGGCCCGGCCCGCGATCTGGTGGAACTCGCGGGCCTGGAGCAGGCGGTTCCTGGTCCCGTCGAACTTCGACAGCGCGGTGAACACCACGGTCCGGATCGGCACGTTGATGCCGACGCCGAGCGTGTCGGTGCCGCAGATGACCTTCAGCAGACCGGCCTGGGCCAGCGTCTCGACCAGCCGCCGGTATTTCGGCAGCATGCCCGCGTGGTGCACCCCGACGCCGTGCCTGACCAGCCGGGACAGCGTCCGGCCGAAGCCAGGCGCGAACCGGAACCCGCCGATCAGCTCGGCGATCTCGTCCTTCTCCGCGCGGCTCGACACGTTGACGCTCATCAGCGCCTGCGCCTGCTCGATGGCCGCGGCCTGGGTGAAGTGCACGATGTAGATCGGCGCGTCCCTCGTGTCGAGCAGGTCTTGCACGGTCTCGTGCACGGGTGTCAGGGCGAACGAAAAGGACAGGGGAACGGGCCGGGTCACCGCGCTGACGACCGCCGTGGCGCGGCCGGTGCGGCGGGTCAGGTCCCGCTGGAACCGGCTGACATCGCCCAGGGTCGCGGACATCAGCAGAAACTGCGCCTGCGGCAGCTCGATCAGCGGCACCTGCCAGGCCCAGCCCCGATCGGGGTCGGCGTAGAAGTGAAACTCGTCCATCACGACCTGGCCAATGTCCGCGTCGGCGCCCTCGCGCAGCGCGATGTTCGCGAGCACCTCCGCCGTGCAGCAGATGATCATCGCGTCCGGGTTGACGCTGCCGTCGCCGGTCATCATGCCGACCTCATCGGCACCGAAGATGTCGCAGAGCGCGAAGAACTTCTCCGACACCAGCGCCTTGACCGGCGCGGTGTAGAAGGTGCGCTCGTCCGCGGCCAGCGCGGTGAAGTGCGCACCGGTCGCCACGAGGCTCTTGCCCGAGCCGGTCGGCGCGGACACGATCACGTTCGCGCCCGACACGAGCTCGATCAGCGCCTCCTCCTGATGCGGGTACAGGGTCAGGCCCTGGCGCGCGGTCCAGTCGCTGAAGGCGCCGAACACCGCGTCCGGTTCGGCGCTCTCGGGCAGGAGATCAGTGAGTGTCATGTCGCCGTCCATGCTGCCAGCCGGGCCGGGGTGACTCGGCCAGGGCCGTGACCCATGGGAGCGGGATCGCACTGCCTATAGCCAGTGCGATCCCACTCCCATGGCTGACGCGCGAGTACGGTCAGGGGCCAGACGCCGTCAGGACCGGCCGTTCGTGGCCGCACCGGAAGCACAGGGATCAGCAGTGACAGACGAATCGCTGAACGTGGTGATCACGGGTGGTGCGGGGTTCATCGGCACCCGGCTGGCCGCCGAAATCCTCTCCAGGGGGTCGGTCGGGCCGGCGGGCACGGCCAGCCGGCCGGTAGCCAGGCTCACGCTGGTGGACCAGGCCGCCCCGGCCGGCCGGCTCAGTCAGGACCCGCGTGTCGCCGTCTGCCAGGGGGATCTCGTCGCGGCGCTCGAGGCCGGGGCCGGCCCGCTGGCCGACGCCGACGTGGTGTTTCACCTCGCCGCGGCGGTGAGCGCGGAGTGCGAGCGCGACTTCGACCTCGGCATGCGGGCCAACGTGACCGGCACGCAGGCCGTCCTCGCCGCCTGTCGCCGGGCCGGCCGCACGCCGGTGGTGGTGTTCGCCAGCTCGCTCGCGGTCTTCGGCGGAACCGACAGCCACCCGCTACCGGCCGTGGTGACCGACTCGACCCTGCCGGTGCCGCAGAGCAGCTACGGAACGCAGAAGCTCATCGGCGAGCAGTTTGTCGCCGACTACACGCGCAAGGGGTTCATCCAGGGCAGGTCGGTGCGCCTGATGACGGTGGCCGTGCGCCCTGGGCGGCCCAACGGCGCGGCGTCCGGATTCCTGTCCGGCGTCATCAGGGAACCGCTGGCCGGGCTCCGGGCGAACGCCCCGGTGCCGGCTGACACCGCCGTGGCACTCAGCTCCCCGGCCCGCGCGGTCGAAGGATTGCTGTGCGCCGCGGAGGCCGCGCCGCGGCGGTGGGGTGATCCCACGGCGGTCAACCTGCCGTCGGTCACCGTCACCGTGGGCGAGATGGTGCGGACGCTTGAGCGCGTCGCCGGTCCGGCGGTCAGCTCGCTCGTCGGCTGGGAGCCGGACGAGGCGATCGCGGCCATCGTGCGCAGCTGGCCGGCTCGGTTCGCGACGACTAGGGCAGCGACGCTCGGGCTCGGCCCGGACGACGGGTTCGAGGCCATCGTCCGGGCCTACCTGCGTGACACGGCCGGCTGACGGCCGCGTAGCCCGGCGTCAGGCGAGGCGCTCGCCGAAGAACGCGAAGACTTTCTCCCAGCCGTCCATCGCGGCTTCGGGCCGGTACATCGGGGTTTGGTAGTAAAAGAACCCGTGCGTGGCGCCGTCGTAGCGGTGGAACTCGTAGTCCTTGCCGAGCCGCTTCAGCTCGGCCTCGTGCTGGTCGACGAGCGCCGCGGTCGGGTACTGGTCGTCGTTGCCGAACAGCCCGAGCAGCGGCGCCATCAGGTCCGCGGTGTAGTCCAGCGGCGACACCGGGCGGGCCGGGCTGAGTTCCTGCTCGCTCATCACCACGCCGCCGCCCCAGAGGTCGGCCACCGCGTCGAACCTGTCGGTGCGAGACGCGGCGAGCAGCGCGTGCCGGCCACCCGAGCAGGTGCCGATGATGCCGACCTTGCCGTTGCTGGTCGGCTGCGCGCGCAGCCAGTCGGCCGCGGCCGCGCAGTCGGCCACCACGGAGTCATCCGGCACGCCGCCCTCGGTACGGACCTTGGCGGCGATGTCGTCCGGCGAGCCGTGCCCGAATCGCTCGTACAGGTTGGGGCAGATCACGGTGTAGCCGTGCCGGGCCAGCCGGTCGGAGAACTCCCGGTAGAACTCGTCCCAGCCCGGCATGTGGTGCACCGCTACGATGCCCGGCCGGGTGCCGCCGTCGGCGGGCTGGCTGACGTAGGCGTGAATCTCGTCGCCGTGGCCCGCGGGATAGGTGATCACCTCGGAGGTGATGCCGTTGTTCGTGTCCGTGCTGAACGAGTTCCACGCCGTCATCGGTTGACCCTCCGGCTCGCAGCTTCGCAGTGTCCGGTGGTTAGGCTAGCGGACGAGAACCCTGGGGGCGCGATGATCAAGGTAGCCGTACTGGGCGCCAAGGGGCGCATGGGGTCGCAGGTGTGCAGCACCGTCGAGTCCGCGGCCGACCTCGAGCTGGTCGCGGGCGTCGACGTGGGTGACGCGCGCGAGGACCTGACCGCCGCCGACGTGGTCGTTGACTTCACCCATCCTGGCGCGGTGATGGACAACCTGCGCTGGTGCGTCGAGCGCGACCTAGCCACCGTCGTCGGCACGTCCGGCTTCGACGACGCCAGGCTCGCCGAGGTGGCCAGCTGGCTCGCTGGCCGGCCGGAGGGCCGCGTGCTCGTGGTGCCGAACTTCTCCGTCGGCGCGGTGCTGATGATGCGGTTCGCGGCGGTGGCGGCGCCGTTCTTCGAGTCCGCCGAGGTGATCGAGCTGCATCACGCCGGCAAGGCAGACGCGCCGTCGGGTACCGCCGGGCGCACCGCGGCCATGATCTCCGCCGCCAGGGCGGCGGCCGGGACCGGCCCGATGCCGGATGCGACCGCCACCGCGGCGGCGGGCGCCCGCGGCGCGGTCGTCGACGATGTGCACGTGCACTCAGTGCGGCTCGCCGGGCTGGTGGCGCATCAGGAGGTGCTGCTCGGTGGGCACGGCGAGGTGCTGACGATCCGGCACGACTCGCTGGATCGGGCGTCGTTCATGCCGGGGGTGCTGGTCGCCGTGCGCGGCATCGCCGGGCTGCCGCCTGGCCTGACCGTCGGGCTGGACAGCCTGCTCGGCCTGGCCTAGCCGAGCCCTAGCCGGGCTGTCGTGGCGCGACGGCGGACGTTCGAGGAGCTGGTCGCCCAGGGCGCCGCGGAGCCGGTCGAGGGCTGGGACTTCTCCTGGTTCGAGGGCCGGGCGACCGAGGAACGGCCGGGCTGGGGCTATCCCGGCCTGCTGGCCGAGCGGCTCAGCGAGGCGCGCGTCGTGCTGGACATCCAGACCGGTGGCGGTGAGGTGTTCGCCGGGGCACTCCGCGCCTGTGCGGCTTCGGGGAGTCCCGCACGCGGGCTGGCCATGCCACGGACGATCGTGGCGACCGAGTCCTGGCCGCCGAATCTCGTGCTCGCCCGGCGCGCGCTGGCACCATGGGGCGGCGCGGTGGTGCAGGCCGCCGACGCGGGCGGGCTGCCGCTGAGGTCGGGGCGGTTCGACCTGGTGGTGAGCAGGCATCCCACGGTCGTGGTGTGGCCGGAGATCAGCCGGGTGCTCGCGCCCGGTGGCAGGTACCTGTCGCAGCAGGTCGGGGCCGGGTCGAATCGGGAGCTGACCGACTTCATGATGGGTCGGAGGCCGGTGAACCAGTCACGCAGTCCGGAGCGGGCGGTGGCGGCGGCGCGCGGCGCCGGGCTCGAGGTCACCGACCTGCGGGAGCAGACGCTGCGGCTTGAGTTCTTCGACGTCGGCGCCGTAGTCTACTTCCTGCGCAAGGTGCCGTGGACCGTACCTGGCTTCACCGTCGCCGGCTACGCCGAGCCGATCGCCCGGATGCACGCGCACATCTGCGAGCAGGGCTCATTCGTGAGCACCGCACCCCGGTTCCTCATCGAGGCGCGCCAGCCCGCGCGCTAGCGTGTCGGAGCGCTCGCGGCAGTCCCGTCACGTCACGGTCAGCGGAGCCGGATGGTCCAGCACGCACCGGGTGCCGGTGAAGATGCTCGGGATGCACTTGTTGCAGTGGACGCAGCTGCCCGCGACGGCGTCGCCGGCGGCGAGCCTGGCCACCAGGTCGCTCTCGCGGAGCAGTGCGCGACCCATGGCGACGAAGTCGAATCCCGCGGCCATGGCCTGCTCGATTGCGGCTAGCGAGCTGATGCCGCCGAGCAGGATGAGCGGCAGCGTGAGCGCCGCGCGGAACTCGCGGGCCAGCGGCAGCAGATACGCCTCCTGGTACGGATAGCGGCGCAACAGCACGGGGCCCGCTAGCCGGAAGCCGAGGCGGGCGACGCCGGGCAGGGCGGCGGCCAGCTCGGCCCGCGGCGGGTCCCCGCGGAACATGAACATCTGGTTCGCCCGGGAGCCGCCGGCGGTCAGCTCCAGCGCGTCGAGCACATCCTCGGCCTGCAGCAGTCGCGCGACGGCCACGGCGTCGTCGACCTGCAGGCCGCCGCGCACGCCGTCGGTCATGTTGAGCTTGGCCGTGACGGCGATCGCGCCGCCGGTCGCGGTGCGCACCGCGCGCAGGATACGCCGCGCGAACCGGGCCCGGTTCGCGACCGAGCCGCCGTAGTCGTCGGTCCGCCGGTTCCACCTCGGGCTCAGGAACGCTGACACCAGGTAGTGATGGCCGAAATGCAGCTCGACCGCGTCGAAACCGGCCTGAGCCAGCGTCGCCGCGCCGGTGGCGAACTGCTCCACTACCTCGTCGATCTCGGCCGTGCTGATCTCCTCGACCCTGGTGCCCGCCATCGTGCGGCCCGGCGACGGGCCGAGGTAGCGCTTGCGGATCGCGCCGACCGGGCCGGCGTGGCCCAGCTGCGCCGAGATCGCCGCGCCTTCCGCGTGCACCGCCGCGGCGATCCTCGCGAGCCCGTCCGCGGCCTCGTCGCGGACGTAGATCTCGTTCGGCGCGCCGCGCCCGTCGCGGGACACCGCCACATAGGAGACTGTCGTCATGCCGACGCCGCCGGCGGCGAGCCGTCGGTGGAACTCGATGAGGCTCGCCGACACCAGGCC
>JASHPF010000365.1 GCA_030038295.1 Streptosporangiaceae bacterium | reverse complement strand
CTCGCCGAGGCTAGCGCCGCCGCCGGCCGGCACGCCACCGCCGCCCGGGCCGCCGTCGCGGTACTGGCGGTCCGCCGCCGGGAGCTGCTGCGCACCGCGGCTGCGGACCTGCTGGGTCTGGCCGGCATCGAGGACACCGGCGTCGCGCTCACGGCCGTCACCAGGGTGACGATCGAGGCGGTGCTCGCCGCCGTGGTGGGCGAGGCGGAGCGGACCGCCGGGCCGCTGCCGACTCGGCTGGCCGTGGTCGGCATGGGCCGGTTCGGCGGCCGGGAGATGGGCTTCGCCAGCGACGCCGACGTGCTGTTCGTGCACGATCCGCGGCCCGGTGCCGCTGACGAGGCGGCGACGAGGGCCGCGCACGCGGTGGCCGAGACGCTGCGCGCGCTGCTGAGCAAGCCGGGCCTGGACCCGCCGTTGCTGCTCGACGCCGGGCTCCGGCCCGAGGGCAGGCAGGGCCCGCTGGTGCGCACGCTGGCGTCGTACCGGGCCTACTACCGCCGCTGGTCGGTGCCGTGGGAGGCGCAGGCGCTGCTGCGCGCCGAGCTCGCCGCGGGTGACGCCGATGTGGGCGCGAGCTTCATTGCGACGGCCGATGAGATCAGGTATCCCGATGGCGGCATCGGCCCGGCGGCGGTCAGGGAGATCCGCCGGATCAAGGCCCGGGTGGAGGCCGAGCGAATGCCGCGCGGCATCGACCCGGCCCTGCACCTGAAGCTGGGGCCCGGTGGCCTGGCCGACGTCGAATGGGTGGCGCAGCTGCTGCAGCTCCGGCACGCCTGGACGGTGCCGGAGCTGCGCACCACGCAGACGCCGGCCACGCTGGCCGCCGCCAGCAAGGCTGGCCTGCTCGCCACCACCGATAACGACACCCTCGTCGGTGCCTGGCTGCTCGGCAGCCGGATCAGGGACGCGGTGATGCTGGCCCGAGGCCGCGCGTCGGACACGCTGCCGACGTCCCCGGACGAGCTCGCCGTGGTCGCCCAGATCCTCGGCTATCCGCCCGACGGCGCGCAGGAGCTGGTTCAGGACTGGCGTCGATCGGCCCGGCAGGCTCGCGCCGTGATGGAACGAATTTTTTACGGGTAACGGGCAGGCTGACGGTTCACGGCCGTACGCGGGCGCGCGGCCAGCCAGACTGTCAGAGTCTGTCGGCAGGATGGTTGCATGACCACACCAGCACGCCTGGACGTCGTGGCGTTTGATGCGCCCGACATCGGCAAGCTCGCGAGCTTCTACACCGCCCTCACCGGCTGGCAGACCGTCAGCGAGGACCCCGACTGGATCGTCGTGCGCGCGCCCGGCGGCCAGCAGGTCGCCTTCCAGCTGGCGCCCGACCATGTCCCGCCGCAGTGGCCGGGTCAGCAGCACCCGCAGCAGTTTCACCTCGACCTGCTCGTCGACGGCTATCGGGACGCGGCGGAGCGGGCCGTCGCCCTAGGAGCAAGCCGGCTTGCCGATGGCGAGCGGTGGATCACCCTCGCCGACCCGGCAGGGCACCCGTTTGACATCTGTCAGAAAGATGGCGTCGGGCCGGTCATGGATCTGTTCGGCGTGACGATCGACGCCCCGGACGCCACCGCGCTGGCCGGCTTTTACGCCCCGCTGCTCGGCATGGAGGTGAGTTACTCCGGCCCGGAGGGATCGCTCATCAGCGGCGGCGGCCAGAGCGTCATGTTCCAGCAGATCGCCGGCTACAACCCGCCGCGCTGGCCGGACCCGCGCTACCCGCAGCAGGCTCATCTGGACATCGCCGTCGGGGATCTCGACGCGGGCGAGGCCAGGGCGCTCGAGCTGGGAGCGACACGGCTGCCGGGTGGCGAGGAAACCTTCCGGGTTTTCGCCGACCCGGTCGGTCACCCGTTCTGCCTGACCGCGTAGCGCTCGCGCCGCTGAGGCCGGGTTCGCGGCCGGTCGTCCGTTGCGTCATGCACACGGCCGTGTACGCCGCGTTATTGCGCTAGCGCACAATGTCGTGGTGGAACTGGTCATGATTGCCGAGGACCCGGCTCGGACCACGACAACGCGCGAGGACGTGCCGTGATCCGGGTTCTCACGTGGGCGTTCGTCATCTTCTTCGTGTGGTACATGCTCACGAACCCGGCCGGCGCGGCCGCGTGGCTGGGCGGCGCGCTCGGCTGGATCCAGCACGCCGGGTCCTCGCTGTCATCGTTCGTCAGCGAGCTGTAGTTCAGTGCTGACCACGCAGAACCACCCTGAGACGGGGCGACGCCAGACGACATCTCCCCAGTTCAGGCCGTTGTGAGCAGCAAACGTCGAAGTACAGCTCAAACTCGTATGGGCTCGCGGGCCTTCCCAGGTGATAACGCTGCTCGTTGGGCGGGGACTCGTGCGCCGGGCTGATCAGCAACCGCTGTCTCATTGCCGGGTTAGCCGTGAGCAGATCGGCGAGCGCGCCGCCTGACCAGGGCTGTCGTCTGCACGGTGAGTTCCCAGGCGATGATCGCGGACTGGACAAGCAGCAAGGGCCACGCACCAGTCAGCCCTTCCAGGCCACCCACTGCCACTGCTAGCGAGAGCCGCACCGGTACAGCCGCCGGCGCGGAGATCACCTGGGAGAGCCGGTAGCGGCGCATGCGTACCAGGACGGTCGCGCAGGCCAGCGAGCTGACGAGGAACGCCGCCCAGAAGACCTCGTAAAAGACCGACACTGTGACCCTCCAAGCTGGGGGAAGACCCGGCCCGCTTGGAGGCCGGGTCCCCTCAGTTATACGTAACCGCTCAGGCTGTCAGCCAGTAGCTTTCCCGTGCTGCACCCCGCCTGTACGCGGTGGTAGACGTGGATGGCGATGGCGTCGCTAACGGCCCTAGATAACCTCCGGAACGGGCACCCTGGGGGCCTGGGCGGGTGATCGTGAACTGGCAGCCATGCGATTGCCCGCCCGCTAAGGCTGTGCGTGAGTCGGGCTGGGGTCACCTGGTGGTGTCGTGTCAGGCACCGGGGTGCCGGTCGCGGTGGTACCGGCCGCGGCATCAGACGGCGCGCGGCCCGTCGTCGGCTGCTGACTTGCCTGGCGGAACAGGTGCATGAGCAACCGGTCCAAGCCATCTTTCGCAGCCTTGGCGGCAGCTTCGGCGTTCTTCGGCTCGACGGCCTCGAAGTACCGCACGAATAGGACCTCGGACGCCGTCATCGCCTCGGCGGATGGGTTGGCGAGCTTCTGCAGCCACGCGACCATCTGGCTGCCGGTCGGGCCCGGCGGTGACCGATAGCTTCATGCGCGGGGTCATCCACCCCGCAGGTCCAGTACCCGGCCGACGAGCTGAAGACGGAAACCTCGCGCACGCCGATCCCGGTCCCGCAGTCGCTCGTCCTGGAGCTGTCAGCGCAGGTCCGCGACTGGCCGGGAACCTGTCTGCGCACCGGCAGCGACGGAGGCCAGCTCCCGCCCTGGGGGCTGGAGCGCGCCGTGCGGACCTCCCGGAAGAAGGCGGAGGGACTGCCGGCCGGTTTCCGGTACCACGATCTGAGGCATCGGACCCCGCGAGACCTGCGGACTGTGTGCGGACTGAACCGGGACGCGAGGTGCCGCGTCCCAGCTCAGCCGCTATGTGAGGCTCACACGTCGAAGTACAGCTCGAACTCGTGGGGGTGCGGGCGCAGGCGGATCGCGTCGATCTCGTTGGACCGCTTGTAGTCCAGCCAGGTCTCGATCAGGTCCGGGGTGAACACGCCGCCTTCCAGCAGGAAGTCGTGATCGGTCTCGAGGTTGTGCAGCACGGCCTCGAGCGAGCCGGGCACCTGGGGAATGGCTCTCGCTTCGTCCGGCGGCAGCTCGTACAGGTCCTTGTCGACCGGCTCCGGCGGCTCGATCTTGTTCTTCACGCCGTCCAGGCCAGCCATCATCATGGCGGCGAAGGCCAGGTACGGGTTGCAGGACGGGTCAGGCACCCGGAACTCCAGCCGCTTGGCCTTCGGGTTCGGCCCCGTGATCGGCACCCGGATGCAGGCCGACCGGTTCCGCTGGCTGTACACCAGGTTGACCGGCGCCTCGAAGCCGGGCACCAGCCGGTGATAGGAGTTCATCGTCGGGTTGGTGAACGCGAGCAGCGTCGGTGCGTGCCTCAGCAGGCCGCCGACGTAGTGGCGGCCGACGTCCGACAGCCCGGCGTAGCCGACCTCGTCGTAGAACAGCGGCGCGCCGTCCTTCCACAGGCTCTGGTGGCAGTGCATGCCCGAGCCGTTGTCCCCGAAGAGCGGCTTGGGCATGAAGGTGACGGTCTTGCCGGCCGCCCGGGCGACGCTCTTGACGACGTACTTGTAGAGCATCAGCTTGTCGGCCATGTGCAGCAAGGTGTCGAACAGAATGTCGATCTCGGCCTGCCCGGCGGTGCCGACCTCGTGGTGCTGCATCTCGACCGTGATGCCGACGTCGATCAGCCTGCGTACCATCTCCGAGCGCAGATCGGTGTAGTGATCCATCGGCGGCACGGGGAAGTAGCCGCCCTTGTAGGACGGCTTGGCGCCGAGGTTGCCGCCCGGCTCGTCGCGGCCGGTGTTCCAGGCACCCTCGATCGAGTCGATGTGGTAGTAGCCCTGGTTCGGCCCGGTCTCGTAGCGCGCGGAGTCGAAGATATAGAACTCGGCCTCGGGGCCGAAGTACACCGTGTCGGCGACGCCGCTGCCACGCAGGTAGTCCTCCGCCTTCCTGGCCACGTTGCGCGGATCGCGCGTATAGGGCTCGCCGGTCAGCGGATCGTGGACGAAGAAGGTCATGTTCAGGGTCTTGTGGGTCCGGAACGGGTCGAGCACGGCCGTGCTCGGGTCCGGCAGCAGCAGCATGTCGGACTCGTGGATCTGCTGGAAGCCGCGGATCGACGAGCCGTCGAACATCCGGCCCTCGGTGAAGACACCCTCGTCGAACGACTCGGCAGGCACGGTGAAGTGCTGCATGGTGCCAGGCAGGTCACAGAACCGCACGTCGACGAACTTGACGCCCTCGGACTCGATGAACCGCAGAACCTCATCGCCGGTTGTGAACATCCACTCTCCTTAAGGCGCAGCCGCGGCGTCTGCCGCGGGCGCGGGTGCGAGCCGCTGGCGGAATGCTTGCCGCCACCCAGTACAACAATGCCCTCACGGCGCCGCCGCGGCCCGCCGTCTCCGCTAACTGGCTGGTCACGAGTCCACGCGGCAGCCGAGGGGCACTCCTGACGGTAATCGGGCGCAGTTTCCTCGTCGTGTCCCTGATGTTTCGCCGGTGTTACACCGGGCGTGCCGGGACGGTGACTGGCACCCGCCCCTGCCTCCAGCATGCCAAACCGGGCGGTGTGCTCGGTCGGCACCTCGGCCGGGCCGATACCGTTAACCCGTGAGCAACCAGCAGGCCGCCGCCGACGGCGACTTCTATCCGGGTCAGCACCTCGGCCTGCCGGAGTTCGGCCCCGGCTCGATAGCTGGCTGGAGCCGACGGCTGGGCGCGCTGCTCATCGACTGGATTGCCTGCAGCCTGATCGCGATCGCGTTCCTTTACCATCCGCACGCGGGGCACACGGCCGACGTCTTCGTCCAGCCGCGGCTGTGGACTCCGGTGATCTTCGCCGTCGAGGACTTCGTGCTGACCGCGCTGACCGGCTTCACAATCGGCAAGCGACTGCTCGGCCTGCGGGTGGTGCGGCTGGACGGTCGGCCGGTCGGCCTCTGGGCGCTGCCGCGCACCCTCTTGCTCATGCTCGTCGTGCCGACCCTGATGATGGACCGTGACCTGCGCGGTCTGCAGGACAAGGCGGCAGGGACGGTCGTCGTCCGGATCTGAGGCCGGTGCGCGAGCCGTCTGGCTAGCGAATCCGCGGTCGCGGCGGCTTCGGCATCCGTGCCGTCCGCGGCGGCGGGCCCTTGGGCATCTGGAGTTGCTGCGGCAGGGCGTTGAGCCGGAAGTTGAGCTCGGCGACCGCCTGGCCCTTGATGTTCTTGGGGAGCTTCATGATCTTCTTGTTGAGCTCCCTGATGGGGATCTGGCCCTCAGCGTCGCCGACCTGGAAGTCGTAGATCGGGACCTGGCTGGCGATCCGCGAGATCCGCCGCTTCTCGGCGGCCAGCAGGCTCGGCAGCCTGGTCGGGGAGCCCTCGCCGACCAGGATCACGCCGGGCTTGCCGACGGTCCGGTGCACGATGTCCATGTTGCGGTTGGCGGCGATGGCCGGGGTGGTGGTGAAGCCGCCACGCAGGTTCTGCAGCACGGCGGCGGCCGCTCCCGGCTGTCCCTCGATCGCGGCATACTGCGCGGACGTCGCAAACCTGCCGAAGAGCAGCATGGCTGCGATCAGGCCGGTAATCACGCCGAGCGGAATAAAGCCCCAGATCAGGCCCACAACCCAGCCGATGATGATGACAACGGCGGCCACGCCGAGGCCCGCCAGCGCGACCAGCGGCAGGGCCTTCGGGTTGCGCTCGCGGAGCATGCCTGCCACGAGGCGGAGCTGCTTGATCCGCCCCATCGATGCCGGGTCGGCGGGGTTGGACGCCTCAGCGCCCCGCTTTTTCACCATGATGGCGAGGATACCGGGCCGGGCCGCCGTTCCATGGCCTGGCGGTACAGCCGGCCTGCCCGGTAAGACGAGCGGACCAGTGGCCCCGACTGCACGCCGGCGAAACCGAGGACGGCGGCCTCGGCCGCCAGCTCGGCGAACTCCTGCGGCGGCACCCACCTGGTCACCGGGTGGTGGCGTGCGGACGGTCGCAGGTACTGGGTGACGGTCAGCAGGTCGCAGCCGACGGCCCGCAGGTCGGCCATGGCCGCAGTGATCTCGTCTCTGCGCTCGCCCAGGCCGAGGATCAGGTTGGACTTGGTGACCAGGCCCGCCAGCCGGGCGGCGCGAAGGACCTCGAGCGACCGTTCGTAGCGGAAGCCAGGCCGGATCGCGCGGAAGATTCGCGGCACCGTCTCCAGGTTGTGCGCCAGCACCTCCGGCTGGGCCGAGAAGACCTCGGCGAGCCGACCCGGCACGGCGTTGAAGTCGGGAATCAGCAGCTCGACGCCGCAACCTGGCACCGCCCGGTGGATCTCGCGGCACGTCTCGGCGTACAGCCAGGCGCCGCCGTCGCCGAGGTCATCCCTGGCCACGCCCGTCACCGTGGCGTAGCGCAGGCCCATGGCCGCTACCGACTCGGCCACCCGGCGCGGCTCGTCCGCATCAAGCGGCTCCGGCTTTCCGGTAGCGATCTGGCAGAAGTCGCAGCGCCGGGTGCACTGGTCGCCGCCGATGAGGAAGGTGGCCTCGCGGTCTTCCCAGCACTCGAAGATGTTGGGGCAGCCCGCTTCTTCGCAGACGGTGTGCAGGCCCTCCCGGCGGACCAGCCGCTTGAGCTCGGTGTACTCGGGGCCGGTCCGGAGCCTGGTCTTGATCCACGGGGGCTTGCGCTCGATGGGGACCTGGCTGTTTCTGGCTTCCAGACGCAGCAGGCGCCGACCGTCGGGTGCTAGTACCACGCATCCAGCCTAGTACCGCCGGCCGCCTTGCCAGGGGTCCCGAGGGCGGGGAAGACATACAGGGCGCTGAGCGCAAACCTTCAAATCTTCCTCAGGAAACGCGGAGCCAACCATCAGGCACGCGATAGGGCTGCCTCAGGGGCTGACCCGACTATCGAAGTGTATGCAACGGGCGGCAGGGACAACAGAGGCCGCAGGCACGCGACGAAGGCTCTCGAGGGGACGGATTTCCGATGAGCACGGCGTATGGCCCCGAATCGAACAACGACAACGACAACGACAAGACCTCAGCACCGGCATGGTACGGCGCAGTGCCGCCGCCCCCGCCGCCCCCGCCACCGCCGCTCCCACCCGGCTGGTACGGATACGCCGGGGCTGGGTCGCCGGGCGGACCAGGCTACGGCGGTCCAGGAGCTCCTGACGATCCGGCGCGCCGTCGGCATCGCCGGCGCGTGGGGATTGCGGCGGGCGTTGCGGCCGCGGCCATCGCGGCCGGCGGCGCGGCCTGGGCTACCTCGGGCCCGACGACGCTGAGCACGGCGCAGATCGTCAGCCAGACCGATCCGGGCCTGGTCGACGTCATCTCCACGCTCGGCTACGAGCACGGCACGGCCGAGGGGACGGGCATGGTACTGACCTCGAACGGCGAGGTGCTGACCAACAACCACGTGGTCGCGGGGGCAACCTCGGTCAGCGTCAGGGACGTCGGCAACGGCCGGACCTACGCCGCGACGGTCGTCGGGTACAGCGACCGCGACGACGTTGCGGTGCTCCAGCTCACCGGCGCGTCGGGGCTGACCACCGTGAAGACGGGCAACTCCAACGGCGTTGCGGTCGGACAGCAGGTGGTGGCGCTCGGCAACGCCGAAGGCAAGGATGGCACGCCGTCGGTGGCCACCGGAACGGTGACCGCCCTGGGCGCCACGATCACGGCGTCGGACGAAGGGTCGGGCAACACCGAGCAGCTCAGCGACATGATCCAGACCAACGCCGGGATCGAGCCGGGCGACTCGGGCGGTCCGCTCGTGAACAGCTCCGGTGCGATCATCGGGATGGACACGGCTGCGTCGACGAGCAGCGGGCAGATCGGCACGACCGCCGACGTGACGACCGAGGCGTTCTCGATCCCGATCAACAGGGCGCTGTCGATCGCGGACGAGATCGAGGCCGGCCAGGCCTCGGCAACCGTGCACATCGGCGCTACCGCGTTTCTCGGCGTCGAGGTCAGCGCCACCAGTTCGGGCGGCTACTACGGCGGTTACGGGCAGGCCGACAGCGGGGTCACGATCGAGGGCACGGTGCCGGCCACCGCGGCCGCGGCGGCGGGGCTCACGGCTGGTGACACCATCATCTCGGTCGGGGGTCAGGCCATCACCTCGAGCTCGGACCTCCAGTCGGTCATCGAGGGCTATCACCCGGGAGACAAGGTGACGGTGGGCTGGGAGGACCAGTCCGGCCAGTCGCACAGCACCTCGGTCACGCTCACTCAGGGCCCAACGGGCTGACCGGTTCCGGTCGGCCGTACCGGGAGCGCCTCGCCGACGGGGACGGCGGGGCGCTCCGCTGTCTGGCACCTGGCGCTGGGGCAGCGGAGCGACGGGGCGCCGACGGAACCCAGCGTCACTCGCCGGGCAGCAGCCCAGCGGCGACACCGTCGATGAGCAGCCGCAGCCCCCGCTCGAACCGCGCCTCGAGCTCGGCCGGGTCGGTAAGCGCAGGGACTGCCGGATCGGCAGCGAGCGCCGCGAGCCGAGGCAGATCCCCGGCCGTGATGCGGGACTGCGCCAGCTCGAGCGCCGCCGAGGCATCGCCACCCGCGGCTGGTGAGGCGGTGAGTTCTGCGGCCCGCAGCACGTGGCCGTACACGTAGTCGTCGACGATCGCGAGCAGGTCCAGCCTGGCGCGCAGGCTCAGCGGCGACTCCGCGAGCGCCGCGAGGCACTGCTCGGCGTGGCGCGCGCCATTCGGGCCCGCGGAAGCGGGCGCGACGCGTCCCTGGAGCGTCTGGATCGCCCACGGATGCTTCAGATAGGCCTGGCGGGACCGGAGCGCGATCAGCGCAATCGCCTCGCGCCAGTCGGCCGGCAGTTCGCCTGGCACGACCGCTTCGCCGAGTATCGCGTCATCCAGGAGCGCCAGCAGGTCCTCCTTGGTCTCGATGTAGCGGTAGAGGCTCATGGTGCCGGCCCCGAGTGCGGCGGCGATCCGGCGCATGGTCACGGCCGCGAAGCCGTCGGCATCGGCGATGGACAGCGCCGCTGCCGCGATCTGGTCACGGCTGAACCGGGGGTGGCGGCTGGCTGGCTCGGGCCGCGCCCAGATTGGCCGGGTCGCTGTCCGGTTTGACGCTGCCATAGCGCTCCTGTTATCTTCCATGGAGTACAGCGTACGCAATAGGGTACGACGTATGCACAGCATACCCGCGCGGGCGCCGCCCGCTCATCGTGGCAGCTACGGCGGGACACGAGGATTAGCGATATATCTTGTCTGCGGCCGAGTGAAGATATATCTTGACTTGCGGTGTGCACCAGCGACGCACGGAGCGGGGAGACATGCTGACGACCATCAGGAGACTGCATCGGATCCTGGTTGACCGGCTAGCAGAGACGAGCTGGCTACGCGACCGGGCGGGTGGCAGGACCGCGTGGTGGCACTATGAGCACCACGCCCGGGTGTGGCGGCGCGCGGCGGAGCGGCACGCGAGCGCGCGAGATCGCGCGGCAGCGGTCCGCGCCCGGCATCAGCGTCCGCCGCGAGTGGCGGCGGGATATCAGGCGGCGATCGGCAGGATCGCCGGTCACCACCGGACGGGCCGGTCCGGCCGGTGACCGCCGCGATCCGAGCCGAGGGCCTGGTCAAGAGCTTCGGAAAGACCAGCGCACTCGCCGGCGTGGACCTGGCGGCCGAAGCCGGCACGGTTCTCGGCGTGCTCGGCCCGAACGGCGCCGGCAAGACCACCGCCGTCCGCGTCCTCACGACGCTGCTCGTGCCCGATGGCGGCCGCGCCGAGGTGGGCGGCTTCGACGTCGTCGAAGACGCGCAGCGAGTGCGCGAGCTGATCGGGGTGACCGGCCAGTACGCGTCCGTCGACGACGGCCTGACCGGGACCAACAACCTGGTCATGATCGGCCGGCTGCTCGGCCTGAGCCGGCCCGTGGCGAAGGCCAGGGCCCGCGAGCTGCTCGCCCGGTTCGAGCTGTCGGACGCGGCCGCCCGGCCGGTGAAGACCTACTCGGGCGGCATGCGGCGCCGCATCGACCTCGCGGCAAGCCTCGTCGGCCGGCCGCAGGTGCTGTTCCTCGACGAGCCGACGACCGGACTCGATCCGCAGGCCCGCAGCGACGTGTGGGACATGATCAGGATGCTGGTCGCCGACGGCGTGACGGTCCTGCTGACGACCCAGTACCTCGACGAGGCCGATCAGCTAGCGCAGGACATCGCGGTCATCGACCGCGGCCGGGTGATCGCGACCGGCACGCCGGACGAGTTGAAGGCGATGGTCGGTGGTCAAGTGCTCGAGGTCGAGCCCGCCGACCGGGCCAGGCTGCCGGATGTCGCAGCCGTGCTGGCGAGGTGGGTCGGCACCGAGTCGATATCGGGTCCAGACGCGCGGCAGGTGTCGGCCAGGGTGCCCAGCGCCGCCGTGCTGCCGGGAATCGTCCGCCAGCTTGATGAGAGCGGCATCGAACTTGCCGAGTTCAGCCTGCACAAGAGCAGCCTTGACGAGGTCTTCCTCACCCTCACCGGGCACCGCGCCGACGATGGCCAGGCGGCCAACGGCGCCGGCGCGACGCGGGAAGTCAGCGCCACGAGCGGGGAGATGGTGTGATGACGACGGCAACACTGGGCCGCCCGATGGGGGCCCGCGGGCCGAGCCCGCTGGCCGGGCTGCGCAACACGTTCACCCTTACCTGGCGCAGCGTGCTCAAGATTCGGACGAACTCCGAGGATCTGCTCGGGCTGAGCCTGCAGCCCATCATGTTCCTGCTGCTGTTCACGTATGTGTTCGGCGGCGCGATCGCGCACGGGAGCGTGCACGACTACCTGCAGTTCGTGCTGCCCGGCATCCTCGTGCAGACCGTGCTGTTCGCCACCCTGGGCACCGGCCTGATGCTCAACCAGGACATCTCGGCAGGGATCTTTGACAGGTTCCGCAGTCTGCCCATCGCGCGCTGGGCGCCGCTGGCCGGCGCGATCCTGGGTGACGTCACGCGGTACGTCATCTCCGTCGTGATCACCCTGGGCTTCGGCATGATCCTGGGCTACCGGGTCACGACGAACCCGGTCGCCGCCATCGCCGGCTGCCTGCTGGTGCTCGCGTTCGCGATGGCCATGTGCTGGGTCTCGGCACTGATCGGGCTGCTGGTCAAGACGCCGCAGGGGGTGCAGACGTTCGGCTTCACCGCGATGTTCCCGATCGTGTTCGCCAGCGGCATCCTGGTCCCGATCCAGAGCATGCCGGGCTGGCTGCAGGCGTTTGCCAAGGCGAACCCGATGACGCTACTCGCCGACGCGATGCGCGGGCTGTTCACCGGCGGCGCGGTCGCCGTCCCCGCGGGCGAGTCCATGCTCTGGGCGCTGGGGATCCTGATCGTGTTCGCGCCGCTCGCGGTGCGCGCCTACCGCCGGAAGACCTGACCGTGGCGGGAACGCCGGAACTGGTGGCGCAGGCCGTTGCCGCCGCGCGGCACATCGGCTTCCCGGTCACCGCCGACGATCCCGGTCATGGTTGCGGCTCGGCCAGCCTGCCGGGAACTGGCAGGTTCCTCGCGGTGCTCGCGGGCGGCTGCCACGGCGGCCGCATCGCCGAGCTCGGCACCGGGACTGGCATCGGCTCGGCGTGGATCGTGAGCGCGATGCCGGCCGATGCCACCCTGGTGACCGCCGAGATCGACCCGGCCCGCGCGGCGGCAGCAGCCGAGGTACTCGCCATCGACCCTCGTGTGGCCGTCCTCATCGGTGACTGGCGGGCGCTGCTGCCGCCGCTGGCCCCGTTCGACCTCATCTTCGCCGACTGCGGCGTCCGCGACCGCAGGGAGTTCGGCTCCCTCGTCGGCATGCTTACCCCCGGCGGCCGCATCGTGATGGACGACGTGACGCCAGAGCTGGCACTGCCTGCGGACTCCCCACTGCGCGACTACGATCCCAAGCGCGCGCTGTTCGAGGCCGAGGACCTGCTGCTCTGGACCGAGGTCGTGCTCCCAGATCTGCGTAATTCTCTGCTGGTAGGTACGCGCATCTCCTGACCGCGTGCCCGCTGGCGGGTTCGCGCTCAGGACGGGCTGTCCGCAGCCAGTACCCTTGGCCTCATGCCGAACCGGTTTGATCCGCCGTCAGGGACGCGTGACTTCCTCGCCGCCGACGTGGAGCGGCGTGAGCACGCGTTCGCCGCGATCAGGTCGGTGTTCGCCCGCTACGGCTTCGAACCGCTGCAGACGCCCGCGTTCGAGCGGCTGGACGTCCTCATGGGCAAGTACGGCGACGAGGGCGAGAAGCTGATCTTCAAGATCCTGCGGCGCGGCGAGCACGAGGCGTCCGGCGAGGCAGACCTCGCGTTGCGGTACGACATGACGGTCCCGCTGGCCAGGGTCGCGGCGGCCTACGGCAGTCAGCTGCCCACCCCGTACAAGCGATACGCGATGGGCCCGGTGTTTCGCGCCGACCGGCCCGGCAAGGACCGCTACCGCGAGTTCGTCCAGTGCGACCTCGACACGCTCGGCTCGACGTCGCTGCTGGCCGACGCGGAGGTGCTGGCCGCGCACCACGACGCGCTCGCGGCGGTGGGGCTGACCCAGTTCACCGTGCAGCTCAACTCGCGCCGCGTGCTGACCGGCCTGCTGACCGCGTTCAGCGTTCCGCCCGAGCTCGGCTCCGGCGTGCTGATCTCGCTGGACAAGCTGGACAAGCAGCCACCGGGCGCCGTCGTCGACGAGCTCACGGAGCGCGGCCTCGCGGTCGAGCAGGCAGCCGAGCTGGTAGATGCCCTGACTGCGCCCGACGCGGTCGACCAGGTCCGGGTCGCGCTGACCAAAACCGACGACGGGATCGCCGGCCTCGACGAGGTGGATACTGTGCTGTCGCTGCTGGCCGGCCAGCTCCCGGCCGGGAGGATCGCCTTCACACCGCGGATGGTGCGCGGGCTGAGCTACTACACCGGGCCCATCTGGGAGTTCGTGGCGCCCGGAGTGGCGGGCTCGCTCGGCGCCGGAGGCCGCTACGACCACCTGATCGCGCAGCTCGGCGGCCCCGACCTGCCGGGCACCGGATCATCGATTGGCATCGAGCGGATGCTGTCGCTGGTACCGGGAGCCGGCGATCCGAGTCCGCCGCGGCTCGACGTGGCCGTCACCGTCCTCGGTCCGGACCTGGCTGCGCAGTCGTTCGCCTTTGCCGCCGCCGGCCGGTCTGCGGGGCTGCGCGCGAGCGTCTACCTGGGTTCCTCGGGCAAGCTCCGCACCCAGCTGAAATGGGCCAACGACAGCGGTGCGCGCTGGTGCGTGATCTACGGCGAGCAGGAGCGGCAGGCAGCCGTCGCCACCGTCCGGGACATGCGCACCGGCGAGCAGGCCGAGGTTCCGGCCGGTGAGCTGGCGGGCTACTTCGCCGCGGCCGCGCGCGCGGACGGCTAGCGGCCGGTGCCCAACCCTGGCCTGATGCCGGACCGAGACTGGCATGCCAGCCTGCCCGGCGTGATCGTGACGGCAGCCGGGCTGATCGGCGATGGCGCCAGCCGGGTGCTGCTGGTCAAGCCGAACTACCGGGACCACTGGACGCTACCCGGTGGCGTCTGCGAGTTCGGCGAGGAACCACAGGCCGGGTGCGCCCGTGAGGTCGCCGAGGAGATCGGCCTGGCCCTGCCCGTCGGCCGGCTGCTCGCGGTCGACTGGCGGCTGCCGCCGGAGCTCTACGGGCCGCAGGCGCGGCCGTCCGTGCACTTCATCTTCGACTGCGGCGTGCTGCCGTCGCTGTCCGCGGTACGGCTGCAAGCCGAGGAGCTGGACGACTGCACGTTCGCGGCGGAGTCCGAGCTGAGCTCGCTGCTGCCCGAGCAGGCGCTGCCGCGGGTACTCGCCGCGATGGCGGCCCTGCCGTCCGGCTGCGCCAGGTACGTGCCGGACGTCGACGGCGGCTAGCGGGCTGCTCAAGCCGCGGGGACGGCGGATGGCACGCCGTCGGAATGCCGGATGCTGACGGCGCCGAGCGCGGCGGCAAGATGGCGCTCGGCCGCCGGGAGCACGTCGGTGACGCTCACCCGGCCACCGGTCTCCGCCGACAGCGAGGTCACCGCGGCGTCGCTGATCCCGCACGGCACGATCCGGTCGTACCACGACAGGTCGCAGTCGCAGTTGAGTGCGAAGCCGTGCATCGTGACGCCCCTTGCCACCCGCACGCCGATGGCGGCGATCTTCCGGTCTGGCCCGCCGGACCCGCCGGGTAGCCAGGCGCCGCGGCGGCCGTCGACGCGACCCGCCTTCACGCCGAACTCCGCGCAGATGCCGATCATCGCGTCTTCCAGCGCACGTACGTAGGCGACCACGTCGATCGGCTCGTCGAGCCGCACGATGGGATAGCCGACCAGCTGTCCCGGACCATGCCACGTGATGTTGCCGCCTCGGTCGACGTCAATCACGGGGGCGCCGACGTCGTCGGCCGGGCGGTCGGCGGGTGTCGTGCGCTTGCCGGCCGTGTACACCGGCGCGTGCTCCAGTAGCAGGCAGGTATCTGGTATCTCGCCGCGTACCCGCTGTTCGTGCGCCTGGCGCTGCAGGTCCCACGCGTCCAGGTAATCAATCGCGGTGCCGCCGAGGCCCAGCCGGACGAAGACGAGCTCATCGTGCACGATCGCCAGCTTAGCGCCGGACGGCGGCTGAGCAGCGGCATCGGCGCGTACGCGATATAGCTTGACTTAGAAACGCGATAGTACTTATTGTGTTCGAGTCGGCCAGGATCGCGGCCACCTACCGGGGCGGTGGCCACGGCCCGGCCAGGTAGTCAGCACGGTGCCGATGGCTGAGCCGAGCTTCCGGACCGCGGCACACGCGGATCCGGAGCCTGATCGGGCGAGCCTCGGAAAACCTTCCCGCTCCGCGGCTTCGACGCGCCGCCGGTGACGGTCCGCCAGCTAGTGCGGGCGAGCGGCCCCGCATGATGGTGGTATCAGTGGCACACCCTCGCATGCCGGGCTGGCCTGGAGGTACGAGCGATGATCGACCAGGAGGACCTGCGCCGCATGACCCCGCAGGAGCGGCAGCAGCTCAGGCAGGCGCTCGCCGACCTCGACAGGCCCGACCCTGCGGCCAGGAGGGCGATCGAACGGCGACGCGCGTTGCTCCTCGCGGCCGTGATCGTCTGCTGCGTGGTGCTAGCGGCATGGATAGGGGTGCTGGCCGTCACCCTGCCGCGCTTCTACCGGGCGGGCGGCTGGCGCGCCGCCTGGGTGGGCTTCGACATCTTCCTGCTGCTGGCGTTCGCGGCGACCGGCTGGTCGGCGTGGCGGCGGCGCCAGCTCCTCATCGTCTGCCTCGTGGTGCTGGCGACGCTGCTGTGCTGCGACGCGTGGTTCGATGTCGTGCTCGACGCGCGGACGAGCGGGTTTGCGCTCAGCCTTGCGTCCGCTCTGGTCATCGAGCTGCCGCTGGCGGCGATCGCGATGCTGGCGGCGCGGCGGCTGTTGCGGACGACCACCGCGGTGCTGCAGCGGTACCGCGGGGAGAGCGGCACGGTGCCGCGGCTCCGCGACATCGCGCTCGCCGGCGTGGCGCCCGGTCGGCCGCTGACCGACCTGATGGCGCCGCCTGAGGATCAGTGCCCGGTGCCCGCCGACGGGCCAGGTGCCGCGCGCGCCGGCGACGGCTGACCGACCTTAACGGCCACTTCTGGCCCGGCGCACGGCCTCGGTCAGCGCTGGCCCGATCGCGGGATAGTCGAAGCTGAAGCCCGCCTGCTGCAGCCGGGCCGGCTGGACCCGGCTGGACCCGAGCAACTCGCTGGCGAGCTCGCCGAGGGCGAGTCGCACCGCCCAGCCTGGCACCGCTAGGCGGGCAGGCCGGTGCACGGCGGCTGCGAGCGCGCGGGTGAACTCGGCGTTGGTAGCCGGAGCCGGCGCGGTCAGGTTAACCGGGCCCGTGATGTCTGGCCGGCTGAGCAGGAAGCTCAGCGCGCGGACGTGATCACCGATACCGATCCAGCTGAGGTACTGGGCCCCGGATCCGATCCGGGTGCCCAGACCGAGCCGGAACAGCGGCAGCAGCGGCCGCAGCATCCCGCCGCGGCCGGACAGCACGATGCCGGACCGCAGGCTGACGACTCGGAGGCCAGCCGCGGCGGCCGGCGCCGCGGCGGCCTCCCAGTCGGCCACCAGCGTCGCCAGGAAGCCGGCGCCGAGGGGCGCGGTCTCGTCCACGGCGCGGTCACCGGTGTCGCCGTACCAGCCGATCGCCGACCCAGCCAGCAGCGTCGGTGGCGGATCGCCGGCGGTCAGCAGCGCGCGCACGAGTGCCTCCGTGGTGCCGATCCGGCTAGCGCGCAGCACCTGCTTGCGCGCAGTGGTCCAGCGCCCGCCCGCTACCGGCGCCCCGGACAAATGCACCACCGCGTCGACCCGGCCGACCGCCGACCAGCGCAGCCCGCCGTCGTCGGCGGCCGGGTCCCAGCGGATCTCGTCGCCGCTGGCCGGTGGCCGGCGGACGAGCCGGATCACGTCGGTGCCGCCGCCGCGCAGATGCTCGGCGAGCGCAGTGCCGATGAGACCGGACGACCCGGTGATGGCGACCCGCATGACGGCCTTACAGGCCCAGCTCCGTCTCGAACGCGCCTTCCTCGAGCCGCTCCTTGACGGTCAGCAGGAATCTCGCCGCGTCGGCGCCGTCCACGAGCCGGTGGTCGTAGGTGAGCGCCAGATACACCATGGACCGGACGGTGATGACCTCACCCAGCGTCGCATCCTCGACGACGACGGCTCGCTTGACGACCGTGCCGGTACCGAGGATGCCGACCTGCGGCTGGTTGATGATCGGGGTGTCGAACAGCGCGCCGCGACTGCCGGTGTTGGTCAGCGTGAACGTACCGCCGGCCAGCTCATCCGGGCTGACCTGGCCCGCCCTGGTGCGCTCGGCGAGGTCGGCGATCTTGCGCGCCAGGCCGCCGATGTTGAGGTCGCCCGCGTTCCTGATCACCGGCACCATGAGGCCGCGTTCGGTGTCGACGGCGATGCCGAGGTGCTCGGCGTCGTGGTAGGTGACCTGCCCGGATGCGGTGTCGATGACCGCATTGAGCTTCGGGTGGACCTTGAGGGCCTCGACCGTGGCGAGCGCGAAGAAGGGCAGGTAGGAGAGCTTGACACCTTCCCGCGCCGCGAAGGCGGCCTTGGCCCGGTCGCGGAGCCTGGCGATCGCTGTCACGTCGGCCTCGACGACGGTGGTCAGCTGCGCGGATGTCTGCAGCGACTCCACCATGCGCTGGGCGATGACCTGCCGGGCGCGGGACATCCGCTCCGTGGTGCCGCGGAGCGTCGACGGCACCACAGCCGGCCGGGGCCGGGCCTGCTCGGGAGCGGCTAGGGCCGCGGCGGACGGCGCAGCCGGAGCCGGCGGCGCAACTTGGGCGGGCGCGGCAGGTCATCGCCCAGCGCATGGTCGAGTCACTGCAGACCTCGGCCCA
>JASHPF010000364.1 GCA_030038295.1 Streptosporangiaceae bacterium | reverse complement strand
AGCACGCGGTGGGCGTGCTTCGCGGCCCAGTCGAGGTGGACCACCGCGAGCAGGATCTCGAGCTGCGCGTCGGCCAGCGGCTTGCCGGTCTCGGTGTGCACCAGCTCAGCGAGGCGCCCGGTGTACCTGGTCAGGTAGGACTTCCAGGCCAGCAGCCGTTCCCTGCGGCCGGTCCAGCCAAGCTCCGCCCACCACCGCGCGGCGGCCTGGGCCCGCTGGACTGCGTCATCGACGTCCTGCTCGTTGAACACCGGGTAGGTGCCGATGACCTCGTCCGTGGCCGGATTCAGCGAGTCGAAGGTCTCCGTCGACCGGACGAGCGGGTACTTTCCGAGCGTTGCTGTCATGGCTGCACCGCCGTTCCGCACGATTTCGAGCGATTCTACGCCCGCGGCCGCGAGCCAGGCAGTCCGCGGCCCGTGGGCGGAGCACCGGTTCGGGCGGAGCACCCGGTCGGGCGGTAACGTACATTGCCGCATGGACAGTCACAGCCTGGATACTGATCGTCGCTGGCTGCTCGAGGCGGTCGAGCTCTCCCGGCGTTGTCCGCCGTCGCCGACCGCGTACTCGGTAGGCGCGCTGCTCGTCGCGGCCGACGGCAGCGTGCTGGCGACCGGCTACTCGCGGGAGACCGACCCGGCCGAGCACGCGGAGGAGGTCGCGCTTCGCAGGCTCGGCCTCGCCGGACGGCCGAGCGGATCCGAGCCCCCCGTGGCCGCACTGCTGGCCGGTGCCACGCTGTACAGCTCTCTCGAACCCTGCGCGATACGCGCCTCCCGGCCGACGCCGTGCGCGGACCTGATCACCGCGAGCGGCGTGCGCCGGGTCGCGATCGCGTGGACCGAGCCGCCGATCCTCGCCCCGGGTGGCGGAGCCGCCCGGCTGCGCGCAGCGGGCGTCGAAGTCGTCGTGGTGCCGGGGCTGGTCGACGCGGTCCGCGAGGTCAACGCGCACCTGCTGGCGGGCTGACCGGTTGCCCGGGGGTGGCCGCCACAGGGAGGCTGCGCGGTCAGCTCGCGGCCGCCGCCGGATTGTCGAGGTGGTAGCTCACGTGCGGGCGCAACGGATGGCCCGGCGGGATGTGCGGATGGTCGAACCTGGCAATCTCGGTCAGCCCGATCCGGCGCATCACCGCCTGCGAAGGCTCGTTGAGCACCGCGGTCATCGACCAGATCTCCGCGAGGCCGACGCCCCTGAATGCCACCTCAAGGGCGGCGGTGGCGGCCTCGGTCGCGTACCCGTGGTGCCACGCGGGCTTGGCCAGCCGCCAGCCGATCTCCATGCCGCCTGCACCCGGCACACCCTCCGGCAGCTGGTTCAGCCCGGTGAAGCCGATGAACTGCCCGGTCGCCGTCACCTCGAGCGCCCACAAGCCGAACCCCTGCTGCTCGAACCGCGTCTCGATCACGTCGACGAGGGCGTCACTGCCAGCCCGATCCAGCGTGGCCGGAAAGTACTTGAGCGTCTCCGGATCACCGTTCAGGGCGGCGAACGGTTCGCGGTCGGCGTCACGCCAGCGACGCATCAGCAGGCGCTTGGTCCGGATCGTGTCGAATCGCGCGGTCATGGCGCCCTCCCGGGTAGTCATCGGTGCGGCCGGTCCAGGATGAACGTGCCCAGGAATTCCGTCAAATCGGTTATTTACCCCTACGGTGCCGGGCTATGATCGATACCAGGGGGCCACGACAGTGCCAGCCACGACGTTCTTGTGGGGTGGCGGGCGCGGCGGCGCCCTTCGCGGCTATGGGGCGTGCGTCAGAACAGCCGGAGCAGGCCATCGTCGGCGCCGCGCATCGAGTCGTAGTCCAGCGTGACGCAGCGGATACCGCGGTCCTCGGCCAGCACGCGCGCCTGCGGCCTGATCTCCTGCGCAGCGAAGACGCCCCGTACGGGCGCCAGCAGCGGGTCCCGGTTGAGCAGTTCGAGGTAGCGGGTGAGCTGCTCGACGCCGTCGATTTCGCCGCGCCGCTTGATCTCGACGGCGACGCTGACCCCGGCCGAGTCCCGACACATCAGATCCACCGGGCCGATCGCGGTGGGGTACTCGCGCCGCACCAGCCGCCAGCCCTCGCCGAGCACCTCGACCTGCGCGGCCAGCAGCTCCTGCAGGTGCGACTCGACGCCGTCCTTCACCAAGCCCGGGTCGGCGCCGAGGTCGACCAAGGAATCACTGATGATCTCCGTGATCTCGATCGTCAGGGTCTCGCCGGACTTGCCGGTGACGACCCAGCGACCCGGCTCCTCGGTCAGCCTGCACGGCGGGGACATCCAGTTCAGCGGCTTGTAGGAGCCCGTGTCGCTGTGTATCGAGGCGCTGCCATCGGCCTTGATCATGATGAGCCGGGTCGCGAGCGGGAGATGCGCGGAGAGTCGGCCCGCGTAGTCCACGCTGCACCTGGCGATCACGAGCCGCACGAGATGCACTATAGGGAGTGCTCTGCGTGACGCGCGCAGGTTGTCGGCCAGGTGGGTGACCGTAATCCAGGCCGGGTCAGCTTTCCCTGGCTTGTCGTCGACGCTGGTGGACGTATCGGTAGAGCAGCGCCCAGATGGTGACGGTGCCCTTCAGGGTGATGAGCCGGTATACGAGGATCGCCGTCACGGCGTGGGAGCCCCTAGCGCCGGCGGCGGTCAGGGTCGCCACCATGGCGACTTCTACCGCGCCGATGCCGGCCGGGGTCGGGCTGAGGGTGGCGGCTCCGGCGCCGGCGGTCCAGACAAGGAGGATCTTGCCGACCGATAGGTCGGTGATGCCCGCTGCGCGCATGGCGAACGCCAGACAGGCCACATCGGCCCACCAGTTGACCAGGCTCCACAGGAGCACCTGGGCCACAGCGGAGGCCCCCAGCCGCAGCCGCTGGACCGACGCCAACGCGGCCTGAGCGAGGGCCCGGGCTTGACGCTTGGGACGGTGAATGACGCGTTGTGAGCAGCGCAGGGAAAAGGCGATCAGCCGCAGCAACCGTGCCCGCCCCCGCTCCGAACGCAATTCCACGGCCGCCGCGACGGCAGCCGTCAGCATGGCGACAGCAACGAGCAGCCCGCCGATGGACGCGGCCGGACTGCCGGACAGCACGGCAGCCGCCGTGACCACGGTGGCGAGAGTCACCGTGGCGACGACCCCCGCGAGGGTGAGAGCGAGACTGGCAGCGGCCGGATCGGCGCCGCCCTCGCGGAACTGCCGGTACGCCTGACGGCTGGCCATCCCCGGGCCGATCAGGGGCACGGCGATGCTGATGGCGTTGGCGATGTGGCTGACCGCAAAGATCCAGGTCACGGTGAGCCGCGCCTGACTGGCCTGCAGCAGCGTCTGGTAGAGGAGTGCGAGGCCCAGCATGGACAGCGCCTCGGCGAGGCTCGCCCCTGCCACCCAGGCCCAGTGCAGGTGGCCGACGTTGTGGAGACCGCGGCCTATGGTTGACCGCTCTGCGTAACCGGCAGCTGCGGCGCCCGCGGTGACAGCGACGATCGTCAGTGTCCGGACCGCAGACGTCCAGGTCTTCTTCACCAGGTTGCCCATTGAGCGGCCGTCATGGTAGCGGGACAGCGGGCTTCGTGCGGGTGACGCCGTCGAGATAGCTCGTGGCGAACGTCAGCATATACAGCGGATCACGCCGGCACCGGACCAGCTACCACCGGGACCGCAGGTCCGGGGGAGGGCTCTCGAGGTGTCAGAGTCGAGCTGGCGCGACCTCGCCAAGGGTGGCAAGGACCGCAAGCACTAGCCGGCTGCCTGGCTGGCGGCCGGCGCCGGCCCGTACGCCGCCGCAAAGCCCTGCCGCCAGCTTGGATAGCTTGGCATCCAGCCGAGTTCCTTCTTCGCCTTGGCGTTGGACGCACCGCGCGACTGCGTCGCCATCGCGGTCATGGCGCCGCCGGCGATCAGCCCGGCCAGCCAGCCGGGGACCCGCCACGGCCGCTTGGCGCCGAGAATGTCCGCCAGCACCGGGAGCCACTCACGCATCGGCGCCGGCTCGTCGTCGACGATGTGATAGATGGCCGGGCCGTCGTGCTCAAGCGCGAGCACGGTCGCAGCGGCGGCGTCGTCGAGATGGATCCACGAGGTCACGCCGTCGCCATGGCCGACGATCGGGTACTGCCGCTTGCGCACCATGCCCGCGAAGCCGTCGTCCCCCGGGCCGTAGAAGCCGCCGTAGCGCAGGGCGATCCCCCCGGCGGCGGTGACCGCACCATCCAGATGGGCCATCGCGGCGTTCGTCTCCCGAGCGGCGGCGGGCGGGGCGGGGTCGAGCGGGTCGTCCTCGGTCTTGACCCAGCTGCCCTCGCGCGCGTAGCGGTAGCTGGCGAAGCTCTGGGCGACGAACCGGCGCACGCCCGCCTCGCGCGCGGCCGCGAGCAGCGCGTCCGTGCCCTCGGTCCGGATTCGGTTGGTCCGCGCGAAGCTGCGGTCCAGGCTTCGCGACCACCGCATGTTCGCCAGCGCGGTCGCCTCGTGGATGATCGCGTCGGGACGGGCGTCGAGCACGGCGCGCCGGACGGCCGGCGCGTCGAGCACGTCGAGCGCGACCGGCCGCGCGCCGAGGTCGGCGATCCGCTGGTCGTGTCCGGGGGACACGAATGTGCCGGTCACCTCGTGTCCGGCGGTGACGAGCTGGGGAACGAGCCGCCTGCCGATCGCGCCGCCTGCGCCTGCGACGAAGACTCGCATCGCGTCCTCCTTGTGCTTCCGGGCGGCCGGTGCCAGCCCTCTTGTATGACCCGGCTCCGACGCCACATGTGACGGTAGCGCGGCGCCGCCGACCGGGCTGCAAACCTGGGATGCGGTCGGCAGCCCGAGCGAGCTGCCGGTCAGCTCGGGCGCCCCCGCCTAGTCGCCGCGCAGGCCGACGAAGGCGTCGCCCGCCAGGTCGTCGAGCAGCGCGAGCGCAGCGGCGCGGCTGAGATTCTCGTCCGATGACAGCTGCAGGCTCGGCTTGCCCCGGTGAGCGGCGAAAGCGACGCAGGCGTGCAGCGTGTACCGGCAGAGGCCGCCCACCGCGGCGTCCGGCGCCGGGATCACGCCGTTGTACGGCGGGACGGGCCGGGCCACCACGTCCGGCCAGTCGGCGGGGTCTCGCGGCTGCTCCAGCGACAGTAGCGGGGCGAGGTCGGCGGCCACGGTGTCCCTGGCGGTCAGCGGATCACCGAGACGCCACCGCCTGCGCAGCGTCGCGATGACCGACGTGTGCCGGTACTGGCTGGTCACGACCGTGCGGTCCGGGATCCAGGGCGAGATCGCGATGGCCGGGACCCGCAGGCCGGACCGGTCGAAGCCAAATCCGAGCTGACCGGGTGGCGCGCCGGGCACCGGAGGCGGCACCAGTGGCGGGGGAACGTGGTCGTACGTGCCACCGTGCTCATCGAAGGTGATCAGCAGCAGGGTGTTCCACGCGTTCGAGCCGCGCTCGGAAGCCGAGCCGCGGACCGCGTTGTAGATCCTGGCGAGCAGTTCCTCGCCCCCGAGCAGCGAGGAGGGCGGATCGATCGGCGCATCAGGGAAGAGCGCGTCGAACGCCGGATGCATGTCGTTGTGGCCGTATAGCAGGTTCGGCTCGATGAACGAGTACGTCGGCAGCGTGCCGTTCGCCGCGTCCTGCAGGAACACCTCCGTGGTCACGAACCGCGTCGCGAAGTGCGGCCACAGCCGTCGCGCGTGGATGACGCCGGTGAGCGACAGGTGGCTCGGCGGATCGCAGTAGACCTTCCAGGTGAGGCCCGCGCCGTCGAGCCGCTCGAAGATGGTCTCGGCGGTGTTGTGCACCGGGAAGGAGCCGGTCGGCGACAGGTTATTGACGAATCCGGACGACGACGCGGCGTGCACGAACGACCGGTTGGCGAACGTCTGCGAGGGCACCTCGCAGAACCAGTGGTCGAACGTCGCGAAGCCGCGGGCGAGCGCGGCGGTGACCGGCAGCTGCTCCGGCGTGTACCCCGTCATGATCTGGGCGAACTCGTCGTAGCTCGGGCGCCTGCCCAGCTCCGCCGCGAACGCGCTGATGTAGTCGGCGACGAAGCCGGTCATGGGCGGGGGCAGCAGCGAGTCGGGCGGGGCGTTGTACGGCGCGGTCATCTTGTCGGCCAGCACGTCCAGGTTGGCCGCCGGATCGATGATGCCGAACAGCTGGGTATTGACGTGCTGGTACTCCTCACCAGGGTCGGGGCTCGGGGTGTTCATCCCGGCCGCCACCCCGTAAGCCAGATCCGACCCGCCCGCCGCGGCTGCCCAGTCCGGCACGGGATTAGTGAGAACGCGCCCCGTTACCCCCTCGAATGTCGCAACCTCACCGGGCTGATACAGCCTGCCCAGCAGGTTGTCGAACGAGCGATTCTCGAACATCAGGACCACGACGTGATCCAGCGCGGTGCTCCGGTCGGGATACGACATGACAGCACGGTAGCTGCTGGCGATCGGCGGGTAGCCGGCTGGTCGTCGGCGACGGCCGCGACGGTAAGGTCGCGGCCATGGAGATACGCGATGTGGCCGTCGTCGGCCTCGGCACCATGGGAGCCGGAATCGCGGAGGTCTTCGCGCGGGCCGGGATCGGCGTCGTCGCGATCGAGGCTGACGAGCAGGCGCTGCGGTCCGGGCTGGGGGCGCTGGACGCGAGCCTGTCCAGGGCGGTCAGCCGGGGCCGGCTCGACAGCGCGCAGCAGGCAGACATCCGGGCCAGGGTTCGGCCGGCGACCGGCTTCGGCGACGCGGCCGGCGTGGACCTGGCCGTCGAGGTCGTGCCGGAGCGAATCGAGATCAAGCGACAGGTGTTCGCCGAGCTCGACCGGGTCTGCAGCCCGGACGCGATCCTCGCGACCAACACCTCCTCGCTGTCGGTAACGGCGATCGCCGCCGGGACCAGGCATCCGGGCCGGGTCGTGGGCATGCACTTCTTCAATCCCGCGCCGGTAATGGGCCTGGTCGAGGTCGTCGGCACGGTACTGGCCGACGACCGGGTGCCGGCGGCGGTCGCGAACCTGGCCCGCCGGCTCGGCAAGACGCCGGTCGAGGTCGCTGACCGGGCCGGCTTCATCGCGAACGCGCTGCTGCTGCCGTACCTGAACCACGCGGCGAGCCTGCTGGAGAGCGGCTACGCCACCGCCGCGGATATCGACAAGGCGGCGACCGCGGGCATCGGGCTGCCGATGGGCCCGCTCGCCCTGCTCGACCTCATCGGGCTGGACACCTCGTTGTCGGTTCTCGAGGTGCTGCACGCCGAGTTCGGCCTGGCCAGGTACTGCCCGACGCCGCTGCTGCGGCGGCTGGTCACGGCCGGCCGCACGGGCCGGAAGGCCGGCCGTGGCATCTTTTCCTACGAGGGTGGGCCGGTCGCCGATGCCACGGGCGTCGCCGGGTCTGCCGGGTCCGCCGACGCAGCCGATCTGGCTGACGCGCCCGACACCGTTACCGTCATCGGTTCCGCCGACGAGCAGGAAGCGGACCTGGCCTCCGCGCTCGCGTCGGCAGGCCTCAACGTGACCAGGAACGCGGCTCATCCCACCGAGCTGATCTTGATCGTCGCGGAGGCCGGGCAGCCCGTCCTGCCGACAGCGCTCGCGGCCGGCCGCGCCAGTCAGGCGGTCGGCGCGCACCTGCCGGGGGGCTTCGCCGCCGGCGCGCTGGTCGAGCTGGTGGCGACGAGCCTGACGGCGGACACGACGATGCGGGCCGCCGCCGCGCTCGCAGCCCGGCTCGGCCTGTCCGTCGTCCGCGCGCCCGACCGGCCCGGCTTCCTCGTCGGCGCGCTGCTCTATCCGCATCTGGCCGACGCGGTGCGGATGGCGCAAGACGGCTACGCCAGCGCCACCGACATCGACACCGCGATGAGGCTGGGATGCGGCTATCCGCGCGGGCCGTTCGAGCTGATCGACGCCGCGGGCGCGGCGGACGTGCTGGCCGGGCTGCGGGCCATGTACATCGCCTACGGTTACCCCGCGTTCGCGCCGCCGCCGCTGCTCGCCGAGCACGCCGCGGCCGGGATTGACTTCGCCGCCGCCCGGCGCGCCCGGCCAGCGGCGACGAACGACGAGCTGGCCCGCAGCGGCCCCGCCCGCTGAGTGCCGGTCGATGCTCGTGAGTCCCAGGAAGGC
>JASHPF010000363.1 GCA_030038295.1 Streptosporangiaceae bacterium | reverse complement strand
CGTCGCCGCCTTCGGCGCCATCGGCGGCCTGCTGCTGATCGACCCGCTGCTGCTGGCCCTGCTGACCGCGCTGCAGCGCGTGCTGGCCGCCCTGACGGTTCCGGGCTGGCTGGGCGTGCCTGCCCCGTCCCTGCGCGGCGGGCTGGGCCGCCCGCTGGCCGGGCTGGGCCTGGCCGATGGGGGACGGAGCTGGCTGGACCGGCGCTGGCTGGACCGGCGCAACGCCGACGCCGATCTGCGGGGACGGCCCCGCGCTGACCGGGCCGACGGCGCCGTTCTCGGCCACGATCGGGTCCTGGACGGACTGGAACTGGAAGTTGAACAGGTTGCCGACCGACTCTTCCTTGATGCCGTCCATCATCGTGGTGAACATGTCGTAGCCCTCGCGCTGGTACTCCACCAGCGGGTCGCGCTGCCCGTAGCCGCGCAGCGTGATGCCCTCGCGCAGGTAATCCATCTCGTACAGGTGCTCCCGCCACTTGCGGTCGAGCACCGACAGCACGATGCGGCGCTCCACGTCGCGCATGACCTCCGGGGTGAACTCCTGCTCGCGCCGGCCGTAGGCGGCGTGCGCGTCTTCCTTGACCGACTCGCCGATCAGCTCGCGCGTCAGGTGCGATCGCTCGCCGCCCGCTTCCTCGACCAGGTCGCCGATGGTGAGGTGGACCGGGTACAGCTGCTTGAGGGCCCGCCAGAGCTTGTCGAGGTCCCATTCCTCGGGAAAGCCCTCGGCGGTCGCGCCGGCCACGTACTCATTGATCACGTCGTCGATCATGCCGTCGATCTGCGGCTGCAGGTCGGCGCCCTCGAGCACCTGGCGGCGCTCGTCGTAGACGACCTTGCGCTGCCGGTTCATGACGTCGTCGTACTTGAGGACGTCCTTGCGGATCTCGAAGTTGAGCGCCTCGACGTTGGACTGGGCCGAGCGGATCGCGCGGCTCACCGGCCTCGACTCGAGCGGCATTTCCGGCGGCGTCTTCATCAGCTGCATCAGGTGCGCGATCTTCTCGCCGTTGAACCTGACCATCAGCTCGTCTTCGAGTGACAGGTAGAACCGCGACTCGCCGGGGTCGCCCTGGCGACCGGAACGGCCGCGCAGCTGGTTGTCGATCCGCCTGGACTCGTGCCGTTCGGTGCCGAGCACGTACAGCCCACCGGCGGCCACGACCTCCTCGTGTTCCTCGGCGACGGCCCGGCGGCACTTGTCGACCGCTTCCGGCCACGCGGCCTCATAGTCGTCCGGGGTCTCGACCGGGGACAGGCCGCGCTGGTGCAGCTGCAGGTCGGCGAGGAACTCGGGGTTGCCGCCCAGCATGATGTCGGTACCGCGGCCTGCCATGTTGGTGGCGACCGTGACGGCGCCCTTGCGGCCGGCCTGGGCCACGATCGTGGCCTCTCGCTCGTGGTACTTCGCGTTGAGCACCTCGTGCGGCACGCCCTGCCGCTTCAGCGCCCGCGATACCCGCTCGGACTTCTCCACGCTGGTCGTGCCGACTAGCACCGGCTGGCCTGCCGTGTGCCGCCCGACGATGTCATCGACCAGGGCGTCGTACTTGGCCTCCTCGGTCTGGTACACCAGGTCCGACTGGTCAGCCCTGATCATCGGCATATTGGTGGGGATGGGCACCACGCCGAGCTTGTAGGTCTGCCAGAACTCGTTGGCTTCGGTCACCGCGGTGCCCGTCATGCCGGCCAGCTTCTCGTAGAGCCGGAAGTAGTTCTGCAGCGTGATGGTGGCGAGCGTCTGGTTCTCGTCCTTGATCGGCACGCCCTCCTTGGCCTCCACGGCCTGGTGCATGCCCTCACTCCACCGGCGCCCGTGCAGGATGCGGCCGGTGAACTCGTCCACGATCAGGACCTCGCCGTTCATCACGACGTAGTCCTTGTCCCTGCTGTACAGCTCCTTGGCCTTGATGGCGTTGTTGAGGAAGCTGATCAGCGGCGTGTTGATGCTCTCGTACAGGTTGTCGATGCCGAGCTCGTCCTCGACCTTGGCGACGCCGGCCTCGGTGATGCCGACGGTGCGCTTCTTCTCGTCGACCTCGTAGTCGCCCTCACCCTCCTCGCCCCGGCGCAGCCGGGGCGCGATCCTGGCGAACGTCTGGTACCAGATGCTGTTCTGGTCGACTGGGCCGCTGATGATCAGCGGCGTGCGCGCCTCGTCGATGAGGATGGAGTCGACCTCGTCCACGATGGCGAAGACGTGGCCGCGCTGGACGCACTCCTCCAGCCCCCAGGCCATGTTGTCGCGCAGGTAGTCGAAGCCGAACTCGTTGTTGGTGCCGTAGGTGATGTCGGCGGCGTAGGCCCTGCGGCGTTCCTCCGGGTCCATGTTCGAGAGGATCACGCCTACCTCCAGGCCGAGGAAGCGGTGGATCCGGCCCATCCACTCCGAGTCGCGCTTGGCCAGGTAGTCGTTGACGGTCACGACGTGCACGCCGTGGCCGGCGATCGCGTTCAGGTAGGCGGGGAGCACCGCGGTGAGGGTCTTGCCCTCACCGGTCTTCATCTCGGCGATGTTGCCGAGGTGGAGAGCGCCTCCGCCCATGACCTGGACGTCAAAGTGCCGCTGGCCGAGCACCCGGCTGGCCGCCTCGCG
>JASHPF010000362.1 GCA_030038295.1 Streptosporangiaceae bacterium | reverse complement strand
ATCCGCTCGCCGTCCAGACCGCCGGGCACCGACGTCACGACCAGCCGGCCGACGTTGCGCCGCCAGTGCCGGGGCAGTGTCAGCGGACGGTCGATGCCGGGCGACGACACCTCGAGCGTGTAGGGCTCGTCGCCCATCAGAGCGGCACGATCCAGCCTGCTCGACAGCTCGCGGCTGGCGAGCGCGATGTCGTCCAGGCTCACCCCGCCGTCGGCGTCGACGATGACCCGCAGCACGCGGCGCCGCCCGGCCGTGGTGACCCTGATCCCCTCGAGGTCCAAGTTCATCGCGTGCACGACCGGCTCGAGCAGACTCGTGAGCCGGCTCGGATCGGGGGCCGGCTGCGACGGCCCTGGACGCGGCGGAGCGCTGCGGCCATTAGCCTTGGCCTGGCTAGCGGCGGGACCTGGACGCCCGCGGCGGGAGGAACCGTGCACGATGACCTCCTGCCTGCTCTGCCATGCTGTTGGCGCTGTTCAGGGCGCTGTTACCTAGCCTAGCCGGGACTGCGCGCAGCGGGCCGCTAGCGTGACATGCTGAGCCGCGGCGCCGACGGCGCCGCGGGCGGTGGTGCCGATCCAGGATGCGGAGGATGCTGCGGTGACGGACGAGACGCCCGCCCGCGACGCCGGTCCGGGCGGCGCGGCCGGGACGAGCCGGCGCGCGCTCCTCGTTGTCGCCGGCGCCGCGTTGCCCGCGCTCCTCACCGCCTGCAAGGGCGTGCAGGCGCTCGGCACCCCGCCGCCACCGCCGCGCGATATCCGGATCCTGCGCGTCGCGATCACCGCGGAAAGCCGCATGCTGGCCAGGTACGCGACCGCGATCACGCAGCTGACGGCCGGTCCGCCCAGCGTGCTGGCCGCCGTCCGCGCGGTGCAGGCCGAGCACGCCGCGCACCTGAGCCAGCTCCGCTCCCGGCTGATCGAGCCGGCGATCTCGCCGGCGTCGTCGGCATCGCGGCCATCCGTCGCCGCCGAGGGCGGCAGTGTGGCGAGTGTGCTCGCCGCGCTCGGGCAGGCCGAGCAGGCCGCGTCTGACCGGCTTCTCGGCGAGCTTCCCGGCCTGCCGCCAGCGCTCGCGCAGCTGTTCGCGAGCGTGGCGGCGTCCGAGGCAACCCACGTGCCGTTTCTGACGCAGGCCGAGGCGGCGGCCGGATGACTGCCGGGCAGGCCGCGGCGATCACGGCACTGCAGGAAGCCCTGGCCGCCGAGCAGGCGGCGTGCTACGGGTACGGCGTCGTGGGTGCCTACCTGCCCGCCGGGTCGGCCGGGCAGGCCACCGCCGTTACCGACTGGGTGGCGCACATGCGGGCCAGGGACCAGCTGACTGCGCTGATCAGCGCCCGCGGCGGCCAGCCCGTGGCCGCCGCCGTGGCCTATCAGCTGCCATTCCCCGTGACCTCCGGCACCACGGCGCAGCTGCTGGCCGCGACCATGGAGGACGCCGTGGCGCGGGCCTATCTGACTCTTGTCGCCCTGCCGGAAACGGGACTGCGCAGCCTCGGCGCTCAGCAGGTCCGCGCGGCCGCGCTCCGGGCCGAGTCCTGGCGCGGCACTACCGAGGCGTTTCCCGGCCTGCCAGCCAGCAGCCTGCGGAGCTAGGAGCCGACCGCCAGCACCCGCTCGATCGTCGACGCCGCGCCCTCGAGGTCCTCGCTGGCCGCGATCTGCTCGGCCCACGACCACCAGAACCACCACCGTCCGTCCTGTCCGCGGCCCGCGTAGACGTCCTCGGCGAGGGCCGTGGCGGCCGGGTTCACGACGTGCAGGCTGGGCACCTGGCCGGGCGGGGTGATGAGCCTGGCGCGCAAGCCGCGGCTGGCCAGCACCACGGCGAGGCCCTCGAGCCGGGCGAGGTTCGCTCGCCATGTGCTGCCGGGCGGAGCCTGGATCGCCGTCACTCCGTCACCTCAGGTAGCTGGAAGACCGCATAGAGTAATGACACGGCTTAAGAATGCTACGCTTGCGCTCACGATGCAATGTGCATTGCGAGATTCGCGGATCGGAAATCCCACTCCGCTAGACGCACCGACAGCATCACGGCCACACTGTGGTCAACCCCGCCGGTAACAAGCAGTGCGACGGCAGAGGGAGGCATGCAGTGGCAAGCGGTCACAGTCCGACGGTCCGTCGGCGTCGTCTTGCCCTCGAGCTCAGGCGCTTGCGCGAGGCTGCAAAGCTCACGTGCGAGGAGGTCGCCGAACAGCTCGAGTGCTCCGCGTCCAAGATCAGCCGCGTGGAGACCGGCCGGGTCTCCGTGTCACCCAGGGATGTCCGCGACATGCTCGCGATCTACGCGGTTCCTGAAGAGCAGCGCGAGGGCCTGGTCCAGCTGGCCAGGGAGTCACGGCAGAAGGGCTGGTGGCACGCCTACGCCGACACCGTGCACCCGCACTTCGCCACCTATCTGGGCCTGGAGGACGCGGCCTCGCAGCTCAGGATCTATAAGTGCGGCCGTATCCCGACGCTGCTGCAGACCGCCGGCTACGCGCGCGCGATCCACGCCGCGGGTCAGGTCAGTGGCCAGTTCGGCAACGCCGACCGCCAGCTCGAGCTGCAGATGGAGCGCCAGCGGCAGGCCAGGGCGAACCCGCCCAGGGTGTGGGCCGTGATCGACGAGGCGGCACTGCACCGACAGGTCGGCGGACCGGAGGTCATGCGGCAGCAGCTGGAGTACCTGTGTGAGGCGAGCTCGAGCCCGAGGCTATTTCTGCAGGTGATCCCCTTCAGCAGCGGCGCCTACGTCAGCCTGGACCTGCCGTTCGTGATCCTGTCCTTCTCCGACCCGGTCGATCCGGACGTCGTCTGCATGGGGTACGCCACCGGCTGCCTGTGGATCGAGGACATGACCGAGGTCGACCGGTACAACCTGTACTTCCACCACCTGCAGGCGACGGCGCTCTCGTTCGACGACTCGCTCGCGCTCATGACCTCGGTGCTCAAGGAGCTCTAACAGCCGTCAGCGCTCGCGGTAGTGCTAGCTGGCCAGCTCCACCGGCAGTGGCTCAGCGTGCAGCACGGTGAGCCGGGAGACTGCGCGCGTGAGCGCGACGTAGAGCCGGTGCAGGCCGCGCGCCTCGGCGGCGGCGATGCGGGCCGGCTCGAAGACGATGACCTGATCGAACTCGAGGCCCTTGGCGAGCGTCACCGGTACCACGGTGATCGCGCCGGCGACGGCGGCGCCGTCGAGCACGGCGTGCGGCAGGCCGGCCGCGGCCAGCATCTCGCTGATGGCCGGGATTTGCTCGTCGGCGGCGATCACCGCCGCCGATCCCGGCGTCCGCAGCGCGTCGCCGCACGCCTCGGCGAGCCCGGCGGCGAGACCCGCGGGCTCGAGCGGGCGCAGCAGCAGCGCGCCGGGGTCATGCCGCACGGACGCGGCCGGGCGCAGGTCGGGAGCGATGTGCGCCAGCAGCCGCGAGGCGAAGTCGAGGATCTGGCGCGGCACGCGGTACCCGGCGTCGAGCACCCGCAGCTCGGCCGCAGGCTTGCCGAGATGACCGAGGAGCTCCGGCCAGCTGCTGGTGGCCCATGGCGTGGTGCCCTGGGCGAGGTCCCCGAGCACGGTCGCCGAGCCGGTCGCGCAGCGCCGGCCGATCGCTCGGCACTGCATGGGCGACAGGTCCTGGGCCTCGTCCACCACGATGTGGGCGAGGCTCGGTGTGCGCTCGATCAGGTCGGCCGCCTCATCGATCAGCACCGCGTCGGCCGCGCTCCAGTGGGCCGAGCCCGGCCCGCGCGGCGGGGTGGCCCAGCCAATCGCGGCCTGCTCGGCGGGCTCGAGGATGCCGTGCGCGGCCCTGGCGAGCAGTTCCGGATCCGCCAGCAGCCCGAACACGACACGGACCGCCTCGGCCTTCGGCCACACCTGCGCGACCGCCTGCTGCACGGCTCTGCTCCGTCGCACCGCCTCGTGCGTTCGGTCGTCGCAGGTTTCGCCGGACGCTTCCATCCTGGTCAGGATCACGTGCGCGATCCGGTGCGCGAGGAGCTCGCGGCCCGTTCCGTACCTGACCCCCCGGTCGCGTAGCTCCGTCACCAGCCCGGCGATCTCGTGCGCCGGAACCCGCCACCGGCGAGACCCCCTGACCAGGGTGATCGCCTCGGCGGGCGGTTCCAGCTGGGCCCAGAGAGCGGCCCGGAGGACGGCGGCCATCCGGGCATCGCCCTTGATCCGCGCGGTCGGCTCGGGGTCGGTGCCGCGCACCGGTACCGCCGCGGTGAGGTCCGCCACCGACACCTGGGTCACATCCAGCTCGCCCAGCGCGGGCAGCACGCGCTCGATGTACGCCAGGAACGCCTTGTTCGGGCCGACGACGATCACCCCGCCCCGGCTCAGCCGCTGCTGGTAGGCGTACAGCAGGTAGGCCACCCGGTGCAGGCCGACGGCAGTCTTCCCGGTGCCCGGCGCCCCCTGGACGCACACCGTGAGGTCGACGCCCGCGCGCACGATGTCGTCCTGCTCCGGCTGGATCGTCGCGACGATGTCGCGCATCGGCCCGGACCGCGGCCGCTCGATCTCCTCGATGAGAATCCGGCTCGGCGCGGCCACCTGGCCCGACCCGAACTCCTCGTCCTCGAACGCGGTCAGCGCGCCGCCGGCGAAGCCGAACCTCCGCCGCCGGACCAGGCCCATCGGGTCGGACTGGCTGGCCCGGTAGAACGGCCGCGACACCGGGGCCCGCCAGTCGATCACAACCGGGGTGCCGTGGGGATCGTGCACGTGCCGCCGACCGATGTGGAAGTGCGAGCGAGCCCAGGCCTCGGCAGCCTGCCCATCGGGGCCAGGGAGCGCGCCGAGATCTGCGTCGCGGTAGTCGAGCCGGCCGAAGAACAGCGGCGTGTCGGGGATGTCCCGCAGCGACTCCGCCCGCCGGTACAGGTCAGCCTTGAGGTACTCCTCCGAGACCGGGTCGCCGCCCATGGCCCGCAGCGACAGCACGTCTGCGCGCATGAGCTGCAGGAACTCGCGCGACCTGCGGAGGTGCTCGCGCTCGGCCGCTAGTACGTCAGTGTCGTCGTCCGCCGTGGCCAGATCTGCCGACGGCATGGCTCATCACCTCGCAGAGGGTTCGGGAGCACAAAGGGCCAAAGACCGTAACACCGCGCGCCCGAGCGCGGCAACTGAATTACGCGCCTGAGGTCAGAAGAGGACCGACATGAACGTGCCAACGTCGGTGAAGCCCGCGTGCCGGTAGGCAGCCCTGGCCGGCCGGTTGAAGTCGTTCACGTACAGGCTGACCACGGGCGCCATCGTGAGCGCGGCCCGGACCACGGCCGCCATGCCCCGGACGGCGTGCCCGCGGCCGCGCGCCTCCGGCGGCACCCAGACTCCCTGGATCTGGCACGCCATCGGCGTCACGGCACCGATCTCCGCCTTGAACAGCACCCGGCCGTCGTCCTCGATCCGGGCAAACGAGCGACCCGTGCCGATGAGGTCCGCCTGCCGCGCGCGATACGCCGCGCCGCCGTCACCGCCGATCGGCGAGACGCCGACCTCCTCCGTGAACATGGCGATACAGGACGGCAGCACGACGTCCAGCTCGCTCGGCCGCACGGCGCGCACGAGCGGGTCGGGCGCCACCGGCGACGGCCCGGCGATGGCCATCACCGGCTGCACCGGGCGGATGTCACGCGGCACACCCCACGACGGCGCCAGCAGCGACCACAACTGGGCGACGGCGGCGGCCGGGCCCACGACGGACGAGCAGCGCCGGCCCTGCATCCGCGCCTTCGCCGCGAACGCCTCGATGGCCTCCGGGCCGGCTTCCACGGGCACGAGGTTGGCACCGGAGTAGCACACCGCGGTCAGCTCCCCGGCATCCGGGTAACCCCACAGCTGGCCGCCGAGCCGCGCCGGATCCAGGCTGGCCGACCGGACCCGGGCGCCGACGAAGACATTGGCGACGGGATCCCGGTCGCAGAGGGCCAGCACCTCGTCGCGATCGTGATCAGTCAGCAGCCGCAGCGACGCCGAGCGCCACGGCCTGGTGCGCAGCACATTCTTAAGCGTAACGGCTCGGCGGGGCACGCCGGGCCGCAGGTGGAGGCAACGTCGCCCGCGTCGCGGTCACCCAGCCGGGCCGGGCCGGGTCGCGCCGGTTACTCGGCCGGCACGGCCTCCAGCGACTCGGCGAGCTTCATCGCCTCTTCGATCAGCGTTTCCACGATCTGCGACTCCGGCACGGTCTTGATGACCTCGCCGCGCACGAAGATCTGACCCTTGCCGTTGCCGGACGCCACGCCGAGGTCTGCCTCCCGCGCCTCACCCGGCCCGTTCACGACGCAGCCCATGACGGCCACCCGCAGCGGTACGTCCAGCCCGTCCAGTGCCGCGGTCACCTGGTCCGCGAGCGTGTACACGTCCACCTGAGCGCGGCCGCAGGACGGGCACGACACGATCTCCAGGCCACGCTGGCGGAGCCCGAGCGACTCCAGGATCGCCGTGCCGACCTTGACCTCCTCGACCGGCGGCGCGGACAGCGAGACGCGGATGGTGTCGCCGATCCCCTCCGCCAGCAGCGCGCCGAACGCCACGGCCGACTTGACCGTGCCCTGGAACGCCGGCCCGGCCTCGGTCACGCCCAGGTGCAGCGGGTAGTCGCACTGCTCCGCGAGCTGTCGGTAGGCGTTGATCATGACGACGGGGTCGTGGTGCTTCACGGAGATCTTGATATCGGTGAAGCCGTGCTCCTCGAACAGCGAGCACTCCCACAGCGCCGACTCGACCAGCGCCTCCGCGGTGGCCTTGCCGTACTTGGCCAGCAGCCGCTTGTCTAGCGACCCGGCGTTGACGCCGATCCGGATCGGCACCTGGGCATCCAACGCGGCCCTGGCGATCTCGGCGACCTTGTCGTCGAAGGCCTTGATGTTGCCCGGATTGACGCGGACGGCGGCACACCCTGCGTCGATCGCGGCAAAGACGTACTTCGGCTGGAAGTGGATGTCGGCGATCACCGGGATCTGCGACTTGCGGGCGATGGCCGGCAGCGCGTCGGCGTCGTCCTGGGACGGCACGGCGACCCGGACGATCTGGCAGCCCGCCGCGGTGAGCTCGGCGATCTGCTGGAGGGTGGCGTTGACGTCGGCGGTCAGTGTCGTCGTCATGGACTGCACCGATACCGGTGCGCCGCCACCGACGGGCACGGCCTTGCTGCCCTTGCCGACCATGATCTGGCGGGACCGCCGCCGCGGCGCGAGCGGCTGCGGCGGAAGCTGCGGAAGACCGAGGTCAACTGTCATGGTGTGTTCTCGCCTTTAGATCTGAAGGTGGACAGGATTGAAGATATCGGCAGCGATGAGCAGCGTGCTAAGCCCCACGAGTACCGCGAAAACCACCAGGCTGACCGGCACCAGACGCTGAATGTCGACCAGGCCAGGGTCTGGCCGGCCGCGCAGCCGGTTGAACCATGCCCGCAGCCGCTCAAAAATCACCACCGCGAGGTGGCCGCCGTCGAGCGGCAGCAGCGGCAGCAGGTTGAAGGCACCGACGAAGATGTTGAGCGAGGCAACCAGCAAGAGCACCACGGACACCTTCGCCTGCCACGGCAGGGCGGCCTGGACCACGTCGCCCGTTACCTCGCCGACGCCGACGACGCTGCTGACCTGGCCCGCCGCGGTGCTGCTCCGGTTCTTGGAGAACAGGTCAGGCAGCGCGGACGGAAGTTTGCCGACCGCCGACGCCGAGGACGTCAGGATGCCCGCGAACTGGTCCCCCGAGTAGCCCCAGGAGCTGAGGAAGCCGCTGCGCTGGTACACCACGGCCGGCTCGACGCCGAGGTAGGGCACCGCGCGGCCGGGCACCTTCGCGAGCTTGACCTGCAGGGTGACCGAGTGGCCCCCGCGCCGGACCACGACCGGGATCGTCTTGCCCACCGGTTCCCTGGCGAGCGCCGCGCGCAGCTGGTTCCAGCTAGCGACCGGCCGCCCGGCCACCGACACGATCCGGTCCCCGGCCCTCATCCCGGCCAGTTCGGCCGGCGACTTGCCGAGATTGCCGCTGGTGCAGGGATTAGAGCTGTCGAGCGCCTGGACGCTGTCCGGCACGCACGGGGCGATCGAGCTCACCAGGTTGCTGTTGGAGTTGGCCTGCCCGATCGCGAACGCGACCACGAACAGCAGCAGCAGCGCGAACACAAAGTGCATGAACGACCCGGCGGAGAGCACGATGATCCGCTGCCAGCCTGGCTTGGCCCGGAACGACCGCGGCTCGTCGGCCACGTCGACGTCCTCCATCGACGTCATGCCGGAGATCTTCACGAAGCCGCCGAGCCAGACAGCCTTGACCCCGTATTCGGTCTCGCCGCGGAACGTAGACCACAGCGTTTTACCGAAGCCGATGAAGAACTGGGTGACCCGCATGTGGAATCTCTTGGCCGTCAGGAAGTGCCCGAGCTCGTGCAGCATCACGGAGATGAGCAGAGCGACGACGAAGATCAGGACGCCGAGCAGGAACGCGAGATGGTCGTGCTCGAGCAGGATCAGCGCCACGATGACAACGCCGACCAGCAGCCAGGTTCCTAGCTGTGACCTGCCAGTGCGCGGCCCGGACCCACGGCTCTGACCGTTATGCCCGTTAGGCTCCGGGGCGGCCGGGTCGGCCGGGCCGGTCGGGCCGGTCGGACCCATCAGGCTCCTCCATCCCGGTAGCTGGTCACTGCTTCCCCGTCAGCTCTCGCGCCCGATCCCTGGCCCAGCCATCCGCTGCAAGCACGTCCGCCAGGTCGACCGCGGCTCCGGCCGGGTAGTGATGCTCCGAGACTACCTGGGCGACCGTATCGACGATTCCGGCGAACGGGATCTGCCCGGTCATGAAGGCCGCCACGCATACCTCGTTCGCGGCGTTGTAGACGGCCGGCACCGTGCCGCCGGCCGCCCCGGCCTGCCTGGCCAGCGGCACCGCCGGGAACGCCTCCTCGTCCAGCGGCTCGAACGTCCAGGTGTGCGCGGTCGCCCAGTCGACCGGGGTCGCGGCGGCGGGCACCCGGTCCGGCCAGCCGAGGGCGAGCGCGATGGGGATGCGCATATCCGGCGGACTGGCCTGGGCGAGCGTGGACCCGTCGGTGAACTCCACCATGGAGTGGATCACGGACTGCCGGTGCACGACGACGTCGATGCGGTCGAATCCGACGCCGAACAGCAGGTGCGCCTCGATGACCTCGAGGCCCTTGTTGACCAGGGTGGCGCTGTTGACCGTGATCACCGGGCCCATGTTCCAGGTCGGGTGCGCGAGGGCCTGCTCCGGCGTCACGCCGGCCAGCTCGGCCCGGCTCCGGTGCAGGAACGGGCCGCCGCTCGCCGTGATGATCAGCCGGCTGACCTCGGCGGCGCGGCCGCCGCGCAGGCACTGGGCGATCGCCGAGTGCTCGGAGTCGACCGGCACGATCTGGCCCGGCGCCGCGCGGCCGGCCACCAGCGGCCCGCCCATGATCAGGGACTCCTTGTTGGCGAGCGCGAGCACCCGGCCCGCCGCGATCGCCGACAGCGTCGCGGCGAGCCCGACGGCACCGGTGACGGCGTTCAGCACCACATCACACGGCCTGGCGGCCAGCTCGGCCACCGCATCCGCGCCGCCCGTCAGCTCGGGCAGCTTGCGCCTGGCCCCGTCGGCCGTACCGACGCTGGCGAGCGCCGCACGAAGCTCCGGCACCGCGGCCGGGTTCGCCACCGCCACCACCTCGGCGCCAAGGTCGATCGCCTGCCTGGCCAGCAGCCCGGGGTTCCCGCCGCCGGCCGCGATCGCCGTCACCCGGAACCGGTCCGGGTTGCGGGACACGATGTCGGCCGCCTGGGTACCGATAGAGCCGGTCGAGCCCAGCAGGACGATGTCTCGTGGGCGGCCGGCCCTGCTCGCGGAGTCCACCCCGCCATTCTGCCCTGCCGCGGCTACACCCCCCGCTCATCACGGTTCTGCCACGTGCAGATGCACACCTCGTTGCCCTCCGGGTCGGCGAGCACCCAGAAGGCGGGCGCCTCGGCATCGCGCACCAGCGTGCCGCCTGCCGCGAGCGCCGCCGCAAGCCGCGCCGGCGCCTCGTCATGGGCCACGGTGACGTCCACGTGCATCCGGTTGCGCTGCGGCCGCGGCACGTCCATCTGCTGGAACCAGACGGCCGGCAGCTGGCCGATCGGGTCGACGATCGCGTCCGCGGCGCCGTCGTGGGTCGGCTCGTCGGAGTAGCCGAGCACCGCCTTCCAGAACGGCCGGATCGCCGGGATGTCCATGGCGTCGATACCGATCTCCAGCAGCTGCACCGGCCGCGCGTAGTCGGCCGCGACCGCCGGGGCGATCACGGCGCCCAGCCGGCCGAGCACCGCGGCCACCTCGTGCGCCAGCTCGGTGTCCCTGCTCGTGAGCGCGGCGGCGGTGCGGTCCTGCAGCGCCAGCTCGACCCGGTCTGGCCGCAGGTCGACGCGCAGGTGCCGGTCCGCGTGCTCGCCGCACGCCCCGACGGCCGCGGCCGCGACCTCCGTCGCCCGCCCGAGCGAGCCGACCGGAACGAAGGCACAGAGCGTGCCGAGCAGGTAGCGCCAGCCGGTGGCCGCCACCGCCTGCGACGCGGCCGTCCTGGACAGCAGCGCGTCCGGCTCGGTCACGAGCCGGACTCCGGATAGCCGACAGGGAACGGCCTGGCCGGCTCCCAGTCCGGCCGCAGCGGCATCCCGGCCGAGCCGTCCGCGCCGAGCCGCACGCCGAGCATCTGGTGCAGCTGCACCACGTTCTGCTCGAAGCCGAGCCGGGATCCGGCCATGTACAGCCGCCACACCCGCGCGGTGCCCTCGCCCACCTCGGCCACCGCCTCGTCCCAGTGCGCGTCGAGGTTCTTGCACCAGTCGGCGAGCGTCAGCGCGTAGTGCTCGCGCAGGTTCTCCTCGTGCCGTACCTCAAAGCCGGCGTCGTGCAGGAGCGACATGAGGTAGCCCGGCCCTTCCAGCTCGCCGTCAGGGAACACGTAGCGGTAGATGAAGCCCGCCGACACGTGCGTCGGCGCGGTGTTGTCCGGCCGGGTGATGCAGTGGTTGAGCAGCCTCCCCCCGGCCACGAGCTTGCCGTACAGGAAGGCGAAGTAGCCGGGCAGCTGGGCCTTGCCGATGTGCTCAGACAGCCCGATCGAGCTGACCGCGTCGAACCCGGTCTCGGGCACGTCCCGGTAGTCGAGGTGACGTACTTCCGCCAGGTCCGCAAGACCCTGTTCCTTGATCGCAGCCTGGGCCCACGAGGCCTGCTCCCGCGACAGCGTGACGCCGAGCGCCCTGACCCCGTACTCGCGCGCGGCGTGCATCACCATGCCGCCCCACCCGCACCCGACGTCCAGCAGCCGCATCCCGGGCCTCAGTGCGAGCTTGCGCGCGACCAGGTCGAACTTGGTCGCCTGGGC
>JASHPF010000361.1 GCA_030038295.1 Streptosporangiaceae bacterium | reverse complement strand
GACATCGCGGAGATCGGCTGGGACCGGTTCATCACCGAGGTCTGGGAGTCGATCTTTGTTGGTTGCCGGACGGCCGGCATCAGGACGATCTGCCGGCGATGGAGCGATCTGGTGCAGGCCGGGCTTGGCTGCTCACAAGAGCTGGCCGACGAACTGGTCCGGGTAGAGGTGATGATCCGGCAAGACCGGGACCTCATGGCCATCCGGGACCCCGAAGAACTGCTGGCAGCCATGCACGACGTGCTCGCCGACATGCGCGCCGACCTGGCCGACCCTGACCCCGATGCCGGACTGCTGCCGATCCCGCCAGGCCAGCGGGAAGGACTGCTGGCGGCACATGCCCGGCTGTGCCGGTTGCTGCGCGACGGCGTGGACTCGTAACCCGCCTGGACAGCCGCCGGAGCTCGCCCGGCATTGCCTGTCACGCCATTGCGCTCGCGTGTCCCACGCCGGGAACGCCGCTTGACACCGGGCCAGCGCCATACTGCCTGGCCCGCCGCCGTGGGCAAGCGAGATGGTTACGGGCGACTGCTCCACGTAGGCGAGCGACCTGCGCTAGTGCCGAGTAGCGGAAGTCGGCTGAGTGCATGGTTATGGCATCTCGTATAACTAATCGAACTTCGGCACTAACCGTCGGGCCCGTCTAGCGCAACCACAGCATCGTCGCCGCCGATCCGAGGCCGCCGCCGATAGGCCGTGGCCATCTACTGCTTCGTTCGGACCGCGATCAATTATGACGCTCGCGATCTGGGCGACGGCTCACCCGGTCCTGTCTCTGAGTTCGTTCACGGCTTCGAGTCGCGCCAACCCCACGCCGCGACGGTCATCGGAGCCATGACAGTCGTTTCGGGGTTCTGCAGGGCGTTCACCGCCTCGGTGAACTCGCCGTCGGAGACAGTCCCTGCCGCTAGTAGCGGTTCTCGAAACTTCTCGAAGGTGTAGCGAAGGAAATGTGCAGCGAGAGGATGCCCGCCGGGGACGATTGGGCACCGACCCTCAGCCTCGACACGGCTCAGCCCAGCGGCGATCAGGTCATCGGCGGCTCGACGTCCGTACTCGACTTCGACTGGGCACGTGGACTCAAGGTGGCGCATCGCGGCCAGGGCGACGCGACGCAGCGAGGCCGGCTCGGCTGCCTCGAACATCGTGACGAAGTCAGGCTCCTCGATCAGGAGGACCCCTCCGGGCCGCAGCACCTGTGCCAGCCGCCGAAGTGCCCGTCTCTTGTCAGGGAGCCATTCGATGAGCCAGCGAGCGTGGATCACATCGAAGCCGGTCGGCAACTCGTCTTCCATGATGTCGAGTCGGCGCACCTCGAGGGTTGAGCGCCCGGTCGCTTCGGCCTCCAGGAAATCGGTCTCGAGGTCGACAGCGACTGTGACGCCGGTTGGGGCGACCTGCCCGGCCAACCACCCGGCGACCGACCCGCCACCGGCGCCGACCTCCAAGCAGCGAGTGCCCGGCCTGACTCCGAGCCGAGTTAAGAGCGTCCGCGTTCCCGGATCCAGCGCCGCCTCCAGCCCAGCCAGCCGGAGTCGCTCAACCTCCCATCCATGGTCATACGCGTAGCTGCTGCTCATCTGCTGCCCCTCGTCAGCGCGAAGCGTACGCCCGATGACCTGAGGAGGCGGAGATCTGAGCGCGGAACGCCGGTGAGGGGCGTGGCGGAGGGCTGCCCGGTAGTTCGTCGGTGGTTGTGCTGATCGGCCTGTTATGTGCTCGCCCGGAATGGTGCGGGCGGCTGGCTTCGGAGCAGCGCGGCGTTATTAGCCTTCGTCGGGCGGCCTGGCTATGTCGGTGGCATCGCCGTGGCGGCCGGACGAACGGCTTTGTTGCCGGCGCTGGCCGCGCAGAGCTTGACGTACCGGCCGGGTGTCATCCCGAATGCGGCTTTGAACGTCCGGCTGAAGTGGGCCTGGTCGGCGAAGCCGGCCTCGAGCGCGGTTTCTGCCAGCGGCCGGGCGTCGCGCAGCCAGCTGCGGGCCGCGTCAAGGCGCCGCATCACCGAGTATCGGTACGGGCTGGTCCCGTACAGCGCGTGGAACTGGCGGGCGAACTGGTAGCGGTTTAGGCCGGTGACCGCCTCCACCTCGCTCGATTGCACGATCGTCAGCCGGCTGCGCAGGAAGTCGCGGCCACGCTCGACAGCGGGCTGGTCGACCCGGCAGCGCAGGGTGCTGTTGGGACTGGCAGCGGCGGACCGGAGCAGGCCCTGTGCCAGCTGAAGCACTAATCCGTCGATCGCGAGCGGCTCGGGTGCGCGCGTGAATGCGGTGCGCACTGCGCGCGCGAGGACTGGGTCGTCGGTCACCGGGGGAGCGAACGGCAGCGGCGTCGCTCGTCCGGTCAGGGCTGGCAGGGCGGAGGCGATCCGCTCCGGGCTGACATAGATCTGGCGGTAGCCGAACAGGCCCGGGCCCTCTGCCCTGCCGTCGTGCAGTTCGTCGGGATGCAGCACGAAGACCTGCCCGGGGATGCTGCGCTCGACCGTGCCCCGGTAGTCGAACGCCTGGACACCTTCCTCGGTGACGCCGATCGCGTAGACATCGTGCCGGTGCCGGCTGAACGGCCGACCCCGAAGGCGAGCGCGGAACAACTCCACTCCGGCCGCCGGCCGCGTGGCCGCTACCCACTCTGCCGGGCCGCACGGATGTTCAAGACCGCGGCCGACCTCCTCGCCCAGGCTTCCGGCCATAGACCAAATCTACGGAGCGAGGCGTGGAAGTCATACATGACCCGACCCGGCTGATCGCATTCGTGACGTTCGCAGCGGTTGTCGCCGGAACCCCCGGCCCCAGCAATGCGCTGCTGACCGCCATCGGCGCAAGAGTCGGTGTCCGGCAGGGTCTCGCGAGCCTGCTTGGCCAGGTGACCGGGATGGGCACACTGCTGTTCGCCATCACTCTGGGGGCAGGCAACGTGCTCCTTGCTCATCCGGTCGCCCTCCAGGCCCTGAAGTGGGGCGGCGCAGCTGTGCTCTGCTGGATGGCATGGCAGATCGCGAATTCCGGCCCGGCCGAGCAGGCCACGAACGCGCGCGCTGGATTCTTCTCCATGGCAGCCTTCCAATGGGTCAACCCCAAGGGGTGGCTGATCAGCGTCGCCGCCGCCGCGACGTTCCTGGACCGGCGGGCCGGCGGCGCCCTTGCCCAGGCCGCCATCCTCGCGGTCCTGTTTGCGCTGGTAGCCCTGCCCAGCTGCGCGCCCTGGCTGGCGTTCGGGGCCGCGCTCCAGCGCTTCCTCCGCACACCACGCGCCCGGCGCGTCCTCAACACTGCCATGGCGGCACTACTGGCCGCGTGCGCGATCCTGATGGTCTGGACCCGCCTGTGACCACGCGCCCGATCCTCCCCCGCCAGCTAGTGGCCGATCCACTCCGCCGGTCCCGGCGCGACCGGGCTCACCGATTATCCGGTTCTGCGCCCCGTCCCCGACAACCTGCGCAGAGCCTTTGGCCATGCAGAACGGCGGCTCGGCGCGCGTTATCAAAGTCTCCGCACAGTAGGGATCACGACTACGGCCGAGCGGCTCGGCTGCCAGACCGCATGTTTATGCGTATCCGGCGGCGGGTGCGAACGTCCTGTTCTGCCGCGAGTCGTCGGTCTCTGCATAACCAACGGCGC
>JASHPF010000360.1 GCA_030038295.1 Streptosporangiaceae bacterium | reverse complement strand
CACCGAGCGTCTCGTAGTAGCTCTCCGGGGTCGGCAGGAACTCGACCCCGGCGGCCCTCATCCCGCGGACCGCGGCAACGATGTCGTCGGTGCGGAGCGCGACGTGCTGCACCCCAGGCCCGCCGTAGAACTCGAGGTACTCGTCGATCTGCGACTTCTTCTTGCCGGGAGCGGGCTCGTTGAGCGGGAACTTGACCTTCCGGCCGGTATCGGCCACGACCTTGCTCATCAGCGCGGAGTATTCGGTCGCGATGTCGTCGCCAACGAATTCCTTCATGTTGGTGAAGCCCATCACCCGGTGATAGAAGTCCACCCACTCGTCCATGTGGCCCAGCTCGACATTACCGACGCAGTGGTCTATCTCGGTGAAGAACGGCCCCGCCTGCTCGGCCGTCAACGGCCCGGCTGCGACATAGCCCGGCAGGTAGGGCCCGGCGTAGTCGCTGCGCTCCACCAGCGTGTGCCGGGTGTCGCCGAAGGTGGCGATGGCGGCCAGGATGACCGTGCCGTGCTCGTCGGCGACGACCTCGGGCTCGGCGAGGCCCCGCGCGCCGTGGGCCACCGCGTAGGCGTAAGCCTCGGTGGCCGACGGCACGCCAATGGCCAGGTCGACGACGCCATCACCGTGGGCGGCGACGTGCGCGCCGAGCGCGGTCCCGGCGCGCACCGGGGCGCGGAACACGAACCGGGCGGTGCCGGATTCGAGCACGTATGCCGCCTCGTCCCGGCAGCCCGTCTCGGGCCCGCGGTAGGCGACGCACCGCATGCCGAACGCGGTCGAGTAGAAGTGGGCCGCCTGCCGGGCATTGCCGACGGCGAATACGACGGCGTCCATGCCGGTCACCGGGAACTCATCGACCGGAGTGACCCGCTCGTGGATTGCCTCGGCCGTCATCGCTCGCTCCTTCGCGTCGTCGGTAGCCTTGACGGCAGAATCTGCCCACCAGTCATGATGCGCAACTGTCCGCGAAAAGATCATGCAATATGTATAGGCTCTAGCGGTGAATGCTGCCGATCTTGTACAGTTTGGTAACGGGGTGGACCACACTGATCGACGATCTTGATGCGCGGCTCATCGAGCTGCTCAGGGCCGAGCCACGGGTGGGGGTGCTCGAAGCGTCGCGGCGGCTCGGGGTCGCCAGGGGCACCGTGCAGGCCCGGCTCGACCGCATGCAGGCGCGCGGCGTGATCACGGGCTACGGGCCGGACGTCGCCCCGGCCGCGATCGGCTTCGGCGTCACGGCATTCGTGACGCTCGAGATCCGGCAGGCGCGAGGCCACGACCCGGTCGCCGAGCAGCTCGCCGCGATCGCCGAGGTGCTAGAGGCGCACACCATCACCGGCGCGGGCGACATGCTGTGCCGGGTGGTCGCCCGCAGCAACGCTGACCTGCAGCGGGTGATCGACGCGATCGTCGCGCTCGACGGCGTGGTCCGCACGTCCACGGTTATCGCGCTCGACAGCCCGCTGCCCCTTCGGGTCCTGCCGCTGATTCGCGCCGCCGCAACGGAAGGCGGCCAGCCTGGAGACCTTCCGTCGCCAGGAGACGCCACCTCCCACCCTGATTAGGCAGGCGCTTCCCGAGGCGGGCCGGGCCGCGCGGCGACTCGGCGCGGGCCGAGGCTAGGCGGGCGACCCAGCGGGCGCCGCGTCGGCGAGCTCGAGCGCGACGTCCAGCACGACCTGCTCAAGCTCCTCCTGGCTCGGGGCACGGTCCTGGAAGCGCATGCAGCAGTAGCTGACGCTCATCAGGCACGACGCCGCGCGGACCTGGTCGCGCAGCGTGCCGGCCGGCTCGGTGAGCAGCTCGGTCAGCGCGTCCATCCGCTCCCGCATCAGCTCACCGCGCTCCTTGGCGCTGGCCAGGCTGGCCACCGCGGCCTGGTTCTGGTGCAGCATCCGGAAGACCTCGGTGCCGCTGGCCACGATGTGCAGGTAGCGGCGGACGATCTCGCCCCTGGTGGTCGCGGTGCGCGGCTGCGACCGGCCCCACGCGATGAGCTCATCCAGCTCGGCGACGTAGTCCTCGACGAGGCTGCTGACGATGTCTTCCTTGGACTTGAAGTAGTAGTAGAGCGCGGCCTTGGTGACGCCGAGCCGCTCGGCGATCTCCCGGAGGGAGGTCTTTTCGTATCCCTGCTCGGCGAACAGCCTCAGCGCAAGCTCCCGGAGCCGCGATCGGGTGTCGCGGCCGCGCTCGTGCTCGTCGCCGCCAACCTTGTGTGCCATGGCCTCGCTCGTCTGTAACTCTCTCCCCGGTTTAACCTACTTGACGGCCGGTTAGTAACCAGCATAGCCTGTTGCTTGCCAGGATGCTAGCCGGGCGGCAGGTAAGTTGGAAGCACCGCCGGCCGCGATCCACTCCAGCCTGCGAACGAGGAGCCAAATCCCATGTCAGAGAACGCGGCAGCGGCGGTCCCCGCGAGCGAGATACCCCGCGGGCCGCGCCGGGAGATTCTCATCGTGCTGCCCGGCCTGCTGCTGACGCTCATCATCGCGATGCTCGACCAGCTCGTGGTCTCCACGGCGCTGCCCCGCATCGTCGGTGACCTCGGCGGGCTCGATCATCTGGCCTGGGTGGTGACCGCCTACGTGCTGGCGTCCACGGTCACGACGCCGCTGTACGGCAAGCTCGGCGACATGTACGGCCGCAAGCGGCTGCTGATGATCGCCATCGTGATCTTCCTGATCGGATCCGCGCTGTCCGGCCTGTCGCACACGATGGATCAGCTGATCGCGTTCCGCGCCCTCCAGGGCCTCGGCGCCGGCGGCCTCATGGTGGGCGCGATCGCGACCATCGGCGACCTGGTCTCGCCGCGCGAACGCGGTCAGTACATGGGCTACATGATGGCCGCGATGATGCTCGCGATGATCGCCGGACCGCTGGTCGGCGGTTACATCACCGACACCCTGTCGTGGCGGTGGATCTTCTACATCAACATGCCGATCGGCGGCGCCGCGCTGATCTACCTGTGGGCGACCCTGCACGTGCCCAGGCACCGAGTGGAGCACAAGGTCGACTACCTGGGCGCAGCCGTGATCGCCGCGGGCGCGACCGCGATCACGCTGCTGGCGAGCTGGGGCGGCACCCAGTTCGCGTGGGGGTCCTGGGAGATCATCCTGCTGGCCGCGATCATCGCGGTCGCGCTCGGCCTGTTCTTCGTCGTGGAGGCCAGGGCTTCGGAGCCGATCCTGCCGCTGCACGTGTTCACGAACCGGAACTTCTCCGTAGCCTCGGGCATGAGCTTCCTGCTCGGCTTCGTCATGCTCGGCGGCCTGACGTTCCTGCCGCTGTACCTGCAGACCGTGCAGCATGCGTCGCCCACCACGAGCGGGCTGTTGCTGATCCCGCTCATGTTCGGCTCCATGGTGACATCGCTGATCGCCGGCCAGTTCACGGTGCGGACCGGCCGGTACAAGATCCTGCCGATCATCGGCGGCGCCGTCATGACGCTGGCCATCTATCTCCTGACGCACCTCGGGCCGAACACGTCGCGGCTGGAGGCCGGGCTGTTCTTCGTGGTGCTGGGCGTCGGCATGGGCTTCCTCATGCAGATCACGTCGCTGATCGTGCAGAACAGCGTCCAGCTCAGGGACATGGGCGTGGCGAGCAGTTCGCGGACGTTCTTCCAGCAGATCGGCGGCTCGCTGGGGGTGTCCCTGTTCGGCGTGATCTTCTTCCACCGGCTCACGTCAGCGATGGCCGAGAAGCTGCCGGGCGCCCACGTAAGCGCGACGCAGGGCAGTCTCGACCCGGCCACCATCAACAGCCTGCCCGCCGCGATCAGGGACGTGGCGTTCTTCGGCATCAGCCAGGGCCTGGACAGGGTGTTCTGGTGGACCATCCCGGCGGCGGCGCTCGTGTTCCTGCTCGCGCTGTGGGTGAAGGAGATCCCGCTGCGCAGCAGCGCGGACGGCCCTTCCGGCCAGCCACCCGCGATCGAGCAGACCGAGCCCGCCGACCTCGGCGTGGTCTAGCCAACGGGGGCGGTCCGGGCAGGGCACCGGACCCGGACAGCCGCGTGGCCGCCTGCGAGCAGCTCGCAGGCGGCCACGCGCGCGTCGCAGCCTGGCTGGCCTAGGCGCCGGCGTACGGCACGGCGTCCAGGATCTCGACGGTGGTGGAGCGGCCGTTGGGCAGCGTGTAGGTGGCGGTCTCGCCGACCTTCTTGCCGTTGATGGCGCTGCCGAGCGGCGACTTCGGGGAGTACACGTCGATGGGCGCGCCCACCTCCTCGCGGGAGGCCAGCAGGAAGGTCACCTCGTCGTCGTCCCGCTCGAACCGGACGGTTACGGTCATGCCCGGCCCGACCACCCCCTCGGTGCGGGGCGGCTCGCCTACCCGGGCGTTCTCCAGGATGTGGGTGAGCTGGCGGATCCGGGCCTCCTGCATGCCCTGCTGATCCTTCGCGGCGTGGTAGCCGCCGTTCTCGCGGAGGTCGCCCTCTTCCCGTGCCGACTCGATCTTCTTCGCGATCTCGATCCTGCCCGGGCCGACCAGGTGCTCGAGCTCGGCCTTGAGCCGGTCGTACGCCTCCTGGGTCAGCCAGGCATAGGTGTCGTCGCGCGTCTCGGTCACGGGTAACTCCTCAGTGGATGCGGAATTACTGTCCGCCGGGCCGTCGGGCCCATCGGGGTAATCCTTCGAGGCTAACAAGGCTCCGCAACTACGTCGTACCTGTCAATGGGGCACGATAAACAAGTTAGGACGAGACCGGGCAAAAAGCCCGGTTGGCTCTTGACCGCCCCGCGGCCGCGCCATAACGCCAGGCTGCCGGGCTGGTCGAGCCCGTTTCCCCGCAGGTTGGTAAACCTGCCAGTCATCCACCACTGGCGAGCCCGATCCCGGCATAGGGTCAGGTTTCGCATCCCGATGCGCGACCCGGAGGTCGAGATGGGCAATCATCCGGTGCTTGGTTATGTGGTCTGGGCGGTGCTGATCGGTGCCGTCTTCGCGTGGGAAGGCCTCGCCCTGAGCGGCATCAGCGGGAGCGTGCCTACGCTGAGTGCGACATTCCGGGCAATCATGCGGTACCCGCCCGGCCGGTGGGCGCTGTTCGCGCTCTGGCTCTGGTTCGGCTGGCACCTCTTCATCCGGGGCTGGCACTTCCTGCTCCGGGCGTAGCGCCGTGTCGTCCCATTTGATCAGGTCGGACCTGATACCCATCATCTCGGGCTACGCGATCGTGATGGTCGTGCTCGCGGCCGGCCTGCGCGCCGCCCGCCGCCGGGTCCGGGCCGGCCAGCCGCTGACCCGCTACACGGGGCGGCACGACCACGGCTGGCCGTCGTTCATCTGGCACGTGGTGGCTGACGCCCTCGGCGGCTACCTGGTGCTGGCCGCCGTGGTGGTGCTGTATTACTACTTCGTCGCGAGGGTCGGCAGCAACTTCCTGGACAGCGAGTTCTCCGGCGGCGCGCTGCTGCTCGCCATCGCCGTTCCGCTGTACCTGATCGGCTCGTGGCTGCGGGAGCGGCGGCTGTCACGGCCTGGCCAACCTGGCCAGCCGCGCGGCGGGCGGGCGGACGCCGGCACCCCTCCCGATCAGACGGGGAACGGGTAGCCTGCGCGCTGACCGCCGGCGCGGGAATGAGGCACGTGCCTGGCCGCGTTCTGCTACCGGCTGGGGAGGTGAGTTGGCGCGTGCTTGCGGTACCTGACCATGGGCGCGCCGGTCCTGGCGTGGAGCCGCTGCGGCTCATGGCGGTGCACGCGCATCCCGACGACGAGTCGAGCAAGGGCGCCGCGACCATGGCGAGATACGCTCGCGAGGGCGCCCAGGTGCTGGTCTGCACGCTCACCGGCGGCGAGCGCGGCACGATCCTCAACCCGGCGATGGAGCAGCCGGGCATCAGGGAGAACCTCACGGCGGTGCGCCGGGCCGAGATGGCCGCGGCCCGCGAGGTCCTCGGCGTACAGCAGCGCTTCCTCGGCTTCACCGACTCAGGGCTGCCCGAGGGCGATCCGCCACCGCCGCTGCCGGACGGGTGCTTCGCGCTCGAGCCGCTCGACCGCGCGGCGCGGCCGCTGGTGCAGGCGGTCAGGGAATTCCGGCCGCACGTGCTGCTCACCTACGACGAGAACGGGGGCTACCCGCACCCCGACCACATCAAGTGCCATCAGGTCTCAGTGGCGGCATTCGAGGACGCGGCCGACCCGGACCGGTATCCGGACTGCGGCGAGCCCTGGCAGCCGCTGAAGCTCTACTACCACGTGAGCTTCCACCGGGCCAGGATGCTGGCGCTGCACGAAGCCATGCTGGCCCACGGCCTCGAGTCGCCCTACGCTGACCGGATCAACCCCGTGGACTCGGCGGCGAAGTCCAGCCGGCGCCGGCCACTCACGATCACCACGCGGGTGCCGTGCGCCGATTACTTCGAGATCCGGGATCAGGCACTGCGTGCGCACGCGACCCAGGTGGCGCCGGACCACGGCTGGTTCGTCGTGCCGCTCGAGGTCCAGCGCGCCGCCTGGCCGACCGAGGACTATCATCTGGCCAGGTCAGTGGTGGATGCCGAGCTGCCAGAGGACGACCTGTTCGCCGGCGTCAGGGAAAAGGTGAGCCTGTGATGCTACTCGCGGCGGCCGCCGCGGCGAAGTCACCGAGCGTCTGGGCGCAGCCAGGCACCCTGGGCTTTCTCGTCGTGTTCGGGATGGCGGTCATCCTGTTCTTCTTGCTGCGGTCCATGTCGAAGCACCTGCGCAAGGTCAGGGAAGCAGCACAGGTCGAGGCGGAGCAAGCACAGGCCGCGAACGCCACCGCCGGGCGCGGGGAACCCCGCGGCGACGGCTACGACCGGTAACAGCGCGGACGTCCGGCGGCGATCCTGACTTTCTGGCCGTCGGCTCGGCCGCGCCGCCGGCGGATAACACGGCGAACCCACCACGACCGCACCGCGCGCTGTGCGGCGTGTCGCGGCGTTGCGCTTGCTAGCGTCGGGCTGGAGTGTCCCGGCAGATGCGGGAGTGCAGGGCCATGCTGGTGATCCACGGGATATGGGTCCACGGCGCGCTGCGCGTGTGGGCTGAGGATTCGGGTCAGCCAGCCGCGGCCGGGTCAGCGCGCCCGGGCACCGTGGCGCCGCTCCGGCCGCACCCCTTTGCCGCCGCCGCCGGGGCGGTGGCCGACGTGCTAGCCGAGCGGCCGGAGCTCACCGATCCGGTCCGCAAGGCGACCGAGGACGAGCTGACCCTCTGGCTGCCGGGCACGTCCGCCCGCCCGATCGGGTCGCCGGACCTGCTGGACCTGGCCGGCGGCGGGTCCACGCTGACCGCGAGCGGCGTGGCCAGCCGGGTACCGTCGGCGCGACCGCCGGCCGGACTGGTTCCGTGGCAGCTTCCGGTGCTGTCGTTCGACCCCGACCCAGCCCTGGTGCTGCTCAGGGTCATCGGCCAGCCGGACGCACGGCTCGCCGACGGCATCGTCGCGGGCAGCCTGCACTACCTCGCGGGGCTGGCGGGGCTGGCCGCCGACCTGGTCGCACGCGGCCGAGTGCTGCCCGGCCTGCACGCGGCGGACGACGGGAGCTATGCGGCGCGCTGGCGCCCGGTGCTCGCCGGCGCGGACGCGGTCCGGGCCAGGGAGCTGACCGGCGCGCTCCCCCCGCTCTGCCGGGCGACGAGCGCCGACGGCGAGCCCTCGGCGGTGGTGGTCAGCGAGGCGCTGGAGCTGCTCAGCGACGCGGCGGTACGCGCTCGGCTGGGTCGCGGGCCGGGATTCGCGATTCTGCGCGCCGGATCAGCCGCGCCGCTGACCGACCGGTGGGCGGCCGCGCTCACCGGCCCTGACGGCCGGCTCAGCCTCACGAGCCGCGACCGGGCGAGCGCCGCGCAGCTCGCCTTCGCCCTGTGGGCCTGGCAGGATGCGGCCCAGGAACCGCCAGGACCGGCCAGGGCGTGCTTCCGGCTGATCGAGCCGGACCCCGGCCAGTCCGATGCGGCAGCAGGCGAGGCAGGCTGGCGAGTCGAGCTGGCGCTGCAGTCCACCGATGACCCGAGCCTGTTGCTGCCCGCCGCGGACATCTGGTCTGGCGAGGCCGCCGACGGATGGGCCGCCGCTGGCGTCGGCTACCCCGAGGATGACCTGCTGGCCGGCCTCGGCAAGGCATCGAGGCTGTTCCCCGAGCTCGACACCGCGCTGCAAGGCCCAGCGCCGGACTCGGTGCCGCTCGACAGCCGCGGCGCGCTGCGGTTCCTCAAGGAAACCGGCCCGCTGCTCGCGGGGGCCGGCTTCGGCGTGCTGCTGCCCGACTGGGTGCGCCGGTCCCGGCTCGGACTCCGGCTCACGACCAGGTCGCGGAGCGGCGCCGCCGGGCCCGGCTCGGTTACCCGGCCCGCGTTCGGTCTCGCCGACCTGGTGGACTTCCGGTACGAGCTCGCGATCGGTGACCAGACGCTCAGCCCCGACGAGCTCGCCGAGCTGGCCCGGCTCAAGGTGCCGCTGGTGCGGATTCGCGGGCAGTGGGTCGAGCTCGACGAGCGACACCTGCGGGCCGCGCTGCGATTCCTGGAACGATCTGGGGCTGGCACCATGCCCGCCCGCGACGCGCTGCTCGCCGGGCTCGGACAGGACTCCGGCGAGCTGCCCGTCACCGAGGTGGACGCCGACGGCTGGCTCGGCGACCTGCTGTCCGGGCACGCGGACAGCAGGCTTGAGCCCATGCGAACGCCGCCGTCGTTCCACGGCGCGCTCCGGCCCTACCAGGAGCGCGGCCTCGCCTGGCTGTCGTTCCTCGCCCGGCTCGGTCTCGGCGCCGTGCTCGCTGACGACATGGGCCTCGGCAAGTCGCCGCAGACGCTGGCGCTGCTCGCCGCGGAGCGGGAGGCCGGCACCGCGCCAGGGCCGACGCTGCTCGTCTGCCCTATGTCGCTCGTGGGCAACTGGCAGCGGGAGGCAGCCAGGTTCACGCCGGGTCTGTCGGTGCACGTGCACCACGGTGCTGACCGGCTGACCGGCTCCGAGCTGGCCACGGCCGTCGCCGCGACCGACCTGGTCATCACGACCTACGGCGTTGCGGTGCGGGACCGGGACGTGCTGGCCCAGGTGCCCTGGTGCCGCGTGGTCTGCGACGAGGCACAGAACATTAAGAACGCCGGCACCCGGCAGGCGCAGGCGGTGCGGGCCATCCCCGCACAGTCGCGCGTCGCGCTCACCGGGACGCCGGTGGAGAACCGGCTCACCGACCTGTGGTCGATCATGGCCTTCGCCTGTCCCGGCCTGCTCGGCCCGGCGGAGAAGTTCCGGCAGCGGTTCGCGATCCCGATCGAGCGGAACGGCGACGCCGAGGCGACGCAGCAGCTCAGGCGGCTCACCGGGCCGTTCATCCTGCGCAGGCTGAAGACCGATAAGTCGATCATCGCCGATCTGCCGGACAAGCTGGAGATGAAGGTCTGGTGCAA